>CABZHM010000008.1 GCA_902525625.1 uncultured Pelagibacteraceae bacterium
CTATATTAAAAACTGTTTCGATATTGCAATAGCATTAATTAAATCAGATTTTTCTAATAAGCTCATTAACGGACCAATTTCAAAAAAAAATTTTTTAAAAAAAAAATTTATAGGAATTACAGAATTTTTCGCAAAAAAATTTCATCAAAAAAAAATTGCGATGTTAATCTACAACAAAGAGCTTTCAGTGGCTCCAGTTACCACTCACTTGCCCATAAAGAATGTCGCGACTAAAATAACTGAAAAATTAATTTGGGAAAAAATTATTCTGATTGATAATTTTTATAGAAAATACATTGGGTTAAAACCAAAAATTGCAATTACAGGCCTTAACCCACACTGTGAAAGTATTAATAAAATTAATGAAGATGAAATAATCATCAAACCTACTGTAAAAAAACTTAAAAAAAACGGATATAAAGTATCTGGACCTTTTTCTGCTGATACTATTTTTTTAAAAAAAAATAGAAAAAAATTTGATGTGATTGTAGGTATGTACCACGACCAAGTTTTAACGCCAATTAAAACAATTTTTGAGTATGATGCCATTAATATTACGCTAGGTTTGCCTTTTATAAGAATTTCTCCAGACCACGGTCCAAATGAACAAATGGTCGGTAAAAATTTATCCGATCCATTAAGCTTGATAAACGCTATTACTTTTTTTGAGAGAATAAAGTGATTAAAATAAAAAAAAGTTTAGGTCAAAACTTTTTAGTGGATGAAAAAATTTTAAAACAAATTGTAGATATTACTGAAATTCAAGATCGATCTATACTTGAAGTTGGTCCTGGAACTGGAAATCTAACTTCATTTATATTAAAAAATAAGCCAAAAAAAGTTTTTGTAGTTGAAAAAGATAAAAATCTTGTTTTAGGTTTAAGAGAAAAGTTTAAAGATTTTTTAGTTATTTTAAACGAAGATATACTTAATATTAATGAAAAAAATTTTTCAAAAGATAAACTAATTGTTTTTGGAAATTTACCATACAATATATCCACTGAAATACTTTGCAAATGGATATTAAATTTAAATAATAATGAATTTTGGTTTGAAAGTCTAATTTTAATGTTTCAAAAAGAGGTGGCTGATAGGATAGTGGCAGATGTAAATACTTCAGAGTATGGTAGGTTATCAATATTGGCAAAATGGAAATTGGATATCACACGAGTTTGTAACATTAAACCTTCTTGTTTTTTTCCGAAACCAAAGATTGAAAGTTCATTACTGTTTTTTAAACCAAAAAGAAATTTTTTTAAAATAGATAATCCTAAAAATATTGAGTTGGTTACAAGGCATTTTTTTAATCACAGAAGAAAAATGATTAAAAAACCTTTTAATCAACTATTTAACGGAAATAACAATATTCAAAAAAAATTAAAATTAAATTTGAATTTAAGACCGCAAAACTTAAACTTCAATACTTACTATAATTTAATTAAAGAATATGAAAATTTAAGAAGTTAGTTTTTCTACATGACTTTTAATAAATTCTTGGTCATAATCTTTAGGTCCATTATCTAATTCGGCCCTAATTAACTTCAAAATTCTTAACATACATTCGTTGAGATTTTCATTAATCACGACGTAATCGTAATTAATCCATTGTAAAACATCGTGTCTAAATTGATTCATTCTTTTTTCAACCATTAAACTATCATTTAAATGTCTATTTGATAATCTTTTGAATAAAATTTCTTTACTAGGTGGTAAAATAAAAAAAGTGACAAGCCTGTAGTCAAGTTTTTTATTTTTTATTTGATCAGCACCCTGCCAATCGATATCAAACAAAATATTCTTTCCTTTTTTAAGACTGTTGATTACGGGTGTTCTAGTTGTTCCATACAAATTTTCAAAAACTCTTGCATACTCAAGAAACTGATCATTTTTTATAAGTTTTTCAAATTCTGTTTCATTAATAAAATAATAATCTTTATTATGAATTTCATTTTTTCTTGGTGCCCTAGTGGTATGTGAAATTGAAATTTCAAAATTTGGATATTTAGATAACAATCCAACGAGGGTGGTTTTTCCTGCTCCAGACGGAGAGGATAAAATTATCATTACCCCATCTTTATCTGTGGGCATCAAATATTAGTTGGCTTTTCCTTCTATAAACTTTACAGCATCACCCACTGTCAAAATTTTCTCAGCTTCACTATCAGAAATTTCAGAACCAAATTCTTCCTCAAAAGCCATCACTAACTCAACAGTATCTAGGCTGTCTGCTCCCAAATCGTCTATAAAACTTGATTCTTCTGTAACCTTCGTTTCATCAATACCTAAGTGATCTGCAACTATTTTTTTTACTTTACTTGAAACATCATCTGACATTTTGATCCTTATATTGTTTTAAATTCTTATTAGTTTAATTACTTATTTTGTCAAGCCATATACATGCCCCCATTAACATGTAAAGTTTCACCATTAATATAATCAGAAAGATCAGAGGCTAAAAAAAGTACAGCATTTGCGACATCCTCGGGTTTACCCAATCTTCCAGATGGTATTTTAGATATTATGATCTCTTTAAATTTTGGATCAATTTTATCTGTCATCGCTGTTTTGATAAAACCTGGTGAGATACAATTTATATTTATATTTTTTCTTGCATATTCAATGGCTAATGTCTTTGACATTGCAATTATGCCAGCTTTTGCAGCAGTATAATTTGCTTGTCCTAAATTACCGGTATGACCTACTACAGAAGTAATATTGATAACTTTTCCTTTTTTATTTTTCAACATTTTTTTTATTGAATATTTGTTCAATAAAAACGTGGAGTTTAAATTTATATCTATAACTTTTTGCCACTCTTCAAAATTCATCCTAATCGCTAAATTATCTTTTGTTATACCTGCATTATTAATTATACAATCTAAATTTCCTCCTAATTCATTTGTGGCATTTTCTATAAATTCCTCAATTTTTTCACTTTGAGAAATATCAAATTTTAAAATTTTCAAATTCTTAAATTTAGACTTTAGTTCATCAAGTTTCTCTTTTTTTGTTCCTGTTGCAAGAATATTAGCACCATTCTTAAAAAGTTTTTCAACAATAGAATTACCAATTCCTCCTGAAGCACCTGTTACAATGATATTTTTTTTTGCAATTTCATTCATAAATTTAAATCTTTTATATCACTATCACTATTTATTGTATTAATTTTTACATTTTTATTAATCCTTTTTACTAAGCCTGACAAAACTTTTCCAGGACCTATTTCAATAAAATGGCTTACTCCTTTATCAGTCATTTTAATGACACTCTCCCTCCACCTAACCCTACTTTCAATTTGATCAATTAACAATTTTGTAAGCTCATCTCTACTTGAAATCTCATTTGCTGTTACATTTGATACTAAAATATTGTTACCTTCGTGAAAAGATAATTTTTCAATTTCCTTTTTCATAATTTTAGTGGCACTTCCCATCAGTTTACAATGAAATGGTGCACTGACTGGCAGTCTTATATTCTTAATTTTTTTCAATTTAAGGATATCAATTAATTTATCTAAATCATCATTTTTACCACTCAAAACGAGTTGACCTTCTGAGTTATCATTTGCAATTTCAACATTGAAATTATTTAAATTGTCATTAAGAATTTTTTCTATCTCATAAACTGATGTGCCAATAACAGCAAGCATCCCTCCTAATCCTTTTGGTACAGAGTTTTGCATTGCATCTCCTCTTGTTCTTAAAAGTTTTAATGTGTCAGAAAAGTCTAAATAACCTGCTGAAGATAAAGCTGAATATTCACCTAATGAATGTCCAGCAAAATATTTTGCTTTACCTAAATCTATATTAAATTCTTTTGTAATTACTTTGTATATTGAGAAACTAATTAAAAATATTGCAGGTTGAGTATTTACAGTTAAGTCAAGTTCCTCTTTAGGACCATCTAAAATAATTTTTGATAATTTAAATCCTAAAACGTTATCTGCCTTTTCAAAAAGATCTTGCACCAAATGATACTTTTCAAAAAATTCCTTTCCCATTCCAACTAATTGAGATCCCTGACCTGGAAAAATTACTGAAAACATAAAAAAAACCTATTTTTTTAACTTTTAACTATTGTAATTAAAGATTTATAATAGTATATCCTCATTTTTTTAAATTTAGATGAATTTATACGAACACACAATTATAGCAAGACAAGACGCCTCACCGAGTGAAATTAAACAGTTAACTGAAAAATATTCTGAGATTGTTGAAAAAAATGATGGTGAAGTTATTAAAACTGAGAATTGGGGAATATTAAATCTTTCATACCTAATAAAAAAAAACAAAAAAGGTAGTTACATACATTTTAAAATAAAGTGTAACGGTAAAGCTATAAATGAATTAGAAAAAAACGAAGCAATAGATAAAAAGCTACTTAGATATTTGACAGTCAAAGTAAAAAATTTTGATTTAGATACTAATTATTTTTCTAAAAAAGAGGAAACTGAAAAAAATAATAAATAAATAATTAAGGAAATTATCATGCCAAAAAGACAAAGTGGAAATAAAAGAAATAAACAGAGTAATTTTGCAAAATTAAGTATTTTTCAACCAAATAAGTATAAATTTAAAAAGAACTGTCCACTTTCTATAAAAGGAGCTCCTAAAATTGACTATAAAAATATTAAATTGCTGAAAAAATATACATCAGAAAACGGCAAAATTTTACCTTCACGTATCACTAACGTCAGTCAAAAAAAACAAAGAGAACTTTCATTGTCAATTAAAAGAGCTAGAAATTTAGCTCTGCTATAAAATGAAAGTCATATTATTAGAAAATCTTAAAAAAATCGGATCTATCGGAGAAATCATAGATGTTAAGCGAGGTTTTGCAAGAAACTTTCTAATTGCAAATAAAAAAGCTTTATACGCCTCAAAAGAAAATATTTCAAAGGTTGATAAAATTAAATTAGAATTATCAAAAAAAGACAGTGAAAAGAAACAGGAAGCAAAGAAAATATCCGAAAAAATAAATAAGAGAGAGTATAAAATAAAAAAATTGTGTACTGAAAGTAATGAGTTATATGGTTCAGTAAAACCAACTGAGATATCAAAATTGATAAAAGATAATGACTCTCAAGAAATTAAACCCTCTATGATACAACCAGTTAAAGACATAAAATCTTTAGGAAAATTTAAAGTTAAAATAAGCTTACACCCAGAAGTTGATGCAGAAATATTGATAAATGTAGTTTCATCAGAAACAATTCAATAATTATACAACTTTTTCCCCAACAAATTTTAAGAAAAAATCTATCATTAATATTTGTTATAAGTACTTTATGGAAAAAAATTTTAAAGTTTTAAAAGACAGTTTTAAAGAATTACCAAACAATATTGAAGCAGAACAAGCAGTAATTGGCTCTATCTTAGTTTCAAATGAAATTTTTGATGAAATTAATCTTATTTTATCTAACAATAACTTCTATGACCCTATACACCAAAAAATATTTTCAGCTATAGAAAATCTAATTTTTAGAGGAATGTTAGCAAACCCTATAACTTTAAAAAACTACTTTGAGGATGAAAAAGATGAAATTAATGTTCCAGATTATTTAGTAAAGGTAACAAAGTTTTCTACATCCATAAGACAGGCAATAGAATATTCAAAAATAATTTATGATATGTTTGTAAGAAGAGAATTAATAAAAATTTCTGAAAATACTATTGATACAGCTAAGCTAAATGATTTAAGTACATCAGGACAAGACATAATTGAAGATTCAGAAAAATTATTATATGAACTTGCTGAAAAAGGTACCTTTTATTCTTCATTGATTAGTTTTGATAAAGCTTTACGTCAAACAATTGATATGGCCTCAGCCGCATATAAAAATGAGGAGGGAATTGTAGGTGTTCCAACTGGATTGAGAGATTTAGATGATAGATTGGGTGGCCTTCATAAATCTGATCTCATTATTATAGCTGGTAGACCTGGTATGGGAAAAACGGCACTAGCAACGAATATAGCGTTCAATGCTGCTCAAAAATTGCAGGACAATGGAAAAGAAAAAGCTTCCGTTGCTTTTTTTTCACTAGAAATGTCATCAGAACAACTTTCAACAAGAATTTTAGCTGAGCAATCAAAAATAAAATCAAATGATATTAGACGTGGAAGAATTTCAGATGAACAATTTGATAGATTTTTAGAAACCTCAAAAAATATTTCTGAACTACCTTTGTATATTGATGAAACCCCAGCACTTACTATTGCAGCAATGAGTAATAGAGCTAGAAGAATAAAGAGGCTCCATGGATTAGATTTGATAATTGTTGATTATATCCAATTAATGAGAGGTAGTCTGAATTACAAAGATGGAAGAGTTCAAGAGGTTTCCGAAATTACTCAGGGCCTTAAAGCTATAGCCAAGGAATTATCTATACCTGTAGTAGCTTTATCTCAATTATCTAGACAAGTTGAACAGAGGGATAACAAAAAACCACAATTGTCAGATCTAAGAGAGTCTGGCTCAATAGAGCAGGATGCTGATGTTGTTATGTTTGTATATAGAGAATCGTATTATTTGGAAAATAAAGAACCAAAACCAGCAACAGTAGAACATGCTGAATGGCAAGCAAAAATGAATGAAGTTTCAAATTTAGCAGAATTAATCATCGGTAAACAAAGACATGGGCCAACTGGAAATGTATTCTTAGAATTTGAGGCAATGTTTACCAAATTTAAAGATACTCAAAATAGTTAAATTCAAATATAAATGGGCAATGTTTGCCGATTTTTACCAAAATTTTGTTTTAAGAAATCCAAAGTTAACCTTTATAATTTTATTAATTGCATTATTTACTTTTGGATATCATTCAAAGGATTTCAGATTAGACGCATCTTCAGAAACTTTATTAATAGATGGTGATCCTGATCTTGAATATATGCAAGAGATAAATAAGCGTTACGGATCAAAAGATTTTTTAATTTTAACCTATACACCAAATGAAGGTATGATATCAGATACCTCGATAAATAATCTTTTAAGTCTCAAGTATAAAATTCAAAGTTTAGAATGGGTACATAGCGTGGTTACTTTGCTAGATATTCCGTTATTAAATAATTCAGAAGCTCCGTTACAAGAAAGATTGGAAAATTTTAAAACTCTTAAAGATGAAGATGTAAATAAAGATAGAGGTTTTAAAGAAATAATTAGTAGTCCAGTTTTTAGAAACTTCGTTATTAGTGAAGACGGTAAAACTACTGGAATCATTGTTTATTTTAAAAAAAATAATCCTATAGATGATATTAAAAATAAATCAAAAGAGGAAATTGAAATTTATAAGGACCAGATAAAAAAACAAAATCATAAAAATATTATTGAAATAAGAGATGTAATTAAAAGTTATGAAAATATAGGTAAAATTCATTTAGGTGGTATACCTATGATTGCAGATGATATGATGACATTTATTAAAAGTGACATAGTTGTTTTTGGATTGGGTGTCTTTTTATTTATAATTTTTACTCTATGGTATATCTTTAGAAAATTAATTTGGATATTAGTACCAATAAGCAGCTGCTTTTTCTCAGTAATTATAATGACTGGTTTACTTGGTTTGTTAGGATGGAAAGTAACTGTGATTTCCTCAAATTTTATTGCCTTAATGTTAATTTTAACTATGGCAATGAATATCCATATGAGCACACGTTTTTTACAACTAAAAGAAAATTTTGCTAATAAAAATATTTTAGATCTTTTAATTTTAACTACTAAGAAAATGTTTTGGCCAATCTTATATACTGTAATGACAACAATTATCGCTTTTTTGTCTTTAATTTTTAGTGAAATAAAACCTATAATAGATTTTGGCTGGATGATGACAATGGGGTTAGTAATCTCATTCATTATTACATTTACGTTACTACCAACCCTTATTAATTTTGTGCCAAAAGAAAATGTTTCTCTTGTTAAATATGAAAAATCTAAGATTACATCTTTCTTTTCAAAGCTTTCACAGGAATATCAAAAGTCAATTTTTATCCTAACTGGAATTGTTATTTTATTTAGCATCATTGGTATTAGCCGTCTTGAAGTTGAAAATAGTTTTATAAATTATTTTAGTAAAAAGACTGAAATTTATAAAGGCATGAAACTCATTGATGAAAAATTAGGTGGTACCACACCTTTAGAAGTAATTCTAAAATTTCCAAAAAACAAAGCAGAAACTAACGATGATGAATTTGAAGATTGGGAAAATGAAAATAACGAAGAGGATGAAAAAAAATATTGGTTTACAAAAGATAAAATCGATAAAATTACATTAGTTCATAACTATTTAGACAGTCTACCGGAGATCGGTAAGGTTATATCTTTTTCTTCAATTATCGATGTCGCAACTTTGCTAAACAATAATAAACCATTAGGAACTTTAGAATTAGGAGTTCTCTATTCAAAAATTCCTGAAAGTATTAGAACAGAAATTGTTGATCCGTATATTTCTATAAAAGATAATGAAGCCAGGATAAATCTCAGAATTATAGACTCTAAAAAAGACTTAAGAAGAGATGATTTAATAAACAAAATAAATTATGACTTACAAAACAAATTAGGATTTGAAAAAAAAGAATTTAAAATTGCTGGAGTTCTGATTTTATTTAACAATTTACTTCAAAGTTTATTTAAATCACAAATTTTAACCTTGGGATTTGTTATTATTGGTATTTTTGTGATGTTTCTAATTCTTTTTAAAAATATAAAACTTTCTTTGATTGGTGTAGTTCCAAATTTTATAGCAGCTTTTTTCATTTTGGGAATTATTGGTCTACTTGGTATTCCTTTAGATATGATGACAATTACAATAGCAGCTATAACTATAGGTATAGCTGTTGATAATAGTATTCATTATATTTATCGTTTTAAAGAAGAATATAAAAATCTGAATAATTATAATGAAACAGTCAAAATTTGTCATTCAACAGTTGGAAAGGCAATTTTAAATACATCAATCACCATTGTTTTTGGTTTTTCAATATTAATTTTATCTAATTTTATTCCTACAATTTATTTTGGTATTTTTACAGGAATCGCTATGTTGCTTGCGATGATATCTGTTTTAACTCTTTTGCCATCCTTAATCTTATTGATTAAACCATTTGAAAAATAAAATTTAAAATGGAAATTTTAAAAGAGTTTTATAATTCAATATCAGTTTTAGATTTGATTTACTCAATAATAACAATATTATCTTTGATTAAATGCTATATAAAAGGTTTTGTATTAAGTGTACTGGCTATGGCCAAATGGTTATTAGCATATGTTTTAACTTTAATTATTTTTCCAAGAATTAAACCTTATGTCAAAGATATTATAGACAATGAATATATTTTAGATATTGCTCTAGGTATAAGTATTTTTATAATAGTAATATTTTTTATCTTATTGATTAATAAAGGAATTAGCAAAGCTGTTAAATATACGGGGCTTGGAAATTTAGACACAATATTCGGCTTTTTTTTTGGATTCGCAAGATCTTACATAATCGCTGTTTGTATATTTTCAGCAGCACATATTGTTTATAATCATGATAAATGGCCGATAAATCATAATAAATCATACATCTTTCCATATTTGAAAAAAGGTAGTAATTATTTATTAAAAGAATTTCCAAATGAAAAAACTTATCAAGACTCTAAAGAAAAAATTGAGGAACTTTAATCCAAAGCTCAAAGAGGAATGTGGAGTATTTGGTATAAGTGATAACAAAGATGCTGCAGCTCTAACTGCTTTAGGTTTGCATGCACTTCAACATAGAGGTCAGGAAGGTTGTGGAATAGTATCATTTGATGGATCACATTATTTTTCTGAAAAAAGATTTGGTTTAGTTGGAGATAACTTTAATAAAGAAAAGATATTAAATAGATTGAAAGGTAATTACGCGATCGGGCATAATAGATATAGTACCACTGGTGAAAATACTTTAAGAAATATACAGCCTTTTTTTGCTGATACCAATGCAGGTGGTGTTGGTGTTGCGCACAATGGTAATCTTACAAACTCTATTTCATTAAGAAAAAAATTAGTCGATCAAGGTGCTATTTTTTACACAACCTCAGATACTGAGACTATTGTTCAATTGATAGCAAGATCAAAAAGAAAAAAAACTATTGATAAAATTGTAGACGCGATATTTCAAATCCAAGGAGGTTACTCTTTGGTCATGCTGACTCAGACTTCTTTGATAGGTGTGAGAGATCCCTATGGAATAAGACCACTTGTAATTGGTAAACTTAATAATAGTTTTGTTCTTTCATCGGAGACTTGTGCTTTAGATATAATTGGTGCAAAATTTGTAAGGGAAGTTGAAAATGGAGAAATTGTTTTAATAGAAGATAATAAGATTAAAAGTATTAAACCTTTTCCTCCTAAAAAAATAAGACCATGTGTTTTTGAATATATTTACTTTTCAAGACCTGATAGTATTTTGAATGGTAAAAGTGCTTACGAACATCGAAAAAATCTTGGTAAGGAATTGGCTAAAGAAAACAATTTGAAATCAGATATAGTTGTTTCAGTTCCAGACTCTGGTAATGCCGCAGCTCTTGGTTTTGCTCAATATCTTAATATCAACTTTGAATTAGGACTCACAAGAAATCATTATGTTGGTAGAACTTTCATAGAACCACTTCAAAAGATAAGAAGTTTAGGCGTAAAATTAAAATTAAATGCTAATCAATCAACTATTAAAAATAAGAAAATAATTCTCGTAGATGACTCATTGGTTAGAGGAACCACTTCTCATAAGATAATAAAAATGCTTTATGACGCGGGTGCAAAAGAAGTTCATATGAAAATTGCATGTCCTGAAATAAAGTTTCCAGATTTTTATGGAGTCGATACACCTACAAAGAAAGAATTACTCGCGGCAAATAAAACTAATGATGAAATTTGTAAATATATTGGTGCTAAAACCTTAACTTTTTTATCAATTGATGGACTATATAGAGCTATAGGTTTTAATAAGAGGAATGATGCTTATCCTCAATTGACAGACCATTATTTTACTGGTGATTATCCCGTTAAACCAATTGATGAACTTGGAGATAATAAGATTACACAACTCTCATTGCTAAGTTCAGCATCGAATAATTAATTTATGAAAAAAGTTAGTTTTACAGAAATGAAAAATGGGACAAAAGATGATTATCTTTTTCTAGATAAAAATGAAAAAAATTATGCTAGTAAAACGGCGGGTAGAATATTAAAGTTTATGTCAGGTTTAACCAAGACACTAGAAGGTTACCAAATTTCAAGGTTGGAACATTCACTTCAAAGTGCAACTAGAGCATATAAGAATGGGGAGAGTGAAGAAATGGTTGTAGCTGCGTTATTACATGATATTGGAGATGAACTTGCTCCAATGAATCACTCTGAATATGCTGCTGCAATATTGAAACCCTATGTGTCAGAGAGAACATATTGGATAGTTGAAAAACATGGAGAATTCCAAATGTTTTATTATGCTCATCATTTAGGTGGAGATAAAAATAAAAGAGATAAATACAAGGGACATAAATACTACCAAGCAACTATAGACTTTTGTGAGAAATACGATCAAAATTCATTTGACCCCAATTATAAATCTTTTCCACTAAATTTTTTTAAACCTATGGTTAAGAAAATTTTTTCGAGAAAACCATATTCATTAATTTAAATTTAAAATAAAATATTTATTGAAATTTACATGATTGATACAAAAGATGAGATAATTAAGTATTTTAGTTCAGGTTTTAAAGAATCCAAAAATTTTAAAATAGGAATTGAACATGAAAAATTTTTATTTGATGATAAAACTAATAAAAGATTAGATTATCTAAAAATAAAAGAAATGTTTTCAGCTCTTATTGAATTTGGCTGGAACCCAATTGTTGAACAAGATAACATCATTGGTCTTAATAAAGGTGGAAAAAATATTACTCTAGAACCAGGTAATCAAATAGAGCTATCTGGTGATAAGCTTAATAACATTCATGAGGGTTGTGCAGAATCACAGGATTATTTGTTTGAACTAAGACAAGTTACAAAAAAACTTGGAATTAATATTGTCAGTGCTGGTTTCGATCCAATCTCGAAACTTAAGGAAATACCAAATAATCCAAAGCAAAGGTATAAATTGATGACCAAGGATATGCCTTTGGGAGGTAGCTTAAGTTTGGATATGATGTATAGAACTTGTGGGACTCAGATAAATTTAGACTACAGTTCAGAGGAAGATTTTATTAAAAAATTTAAAATTGTTAATTCAATAGTTCCAATCTCAATAGCATTATTTGCTAATTCTTCTATAGTCGAAAAAAAACAAACAAGATACCTATCTTATCGCTCTAAGGTTTGGCAAAATACCTCGAGGGGAGGATTGCCGAAAATATTTTTCGATGATTTAGATTTTGAGAAATATGCTGATTTCATAATCGACTTTCCAATTTTATTTATTCAGGATGGATTAAGATATATTTCTGGCAAAAGTTATAAATTTAGTAATTTTATGAATGGCGAAATAAATGAAATTAATAATAGACTTCCCTCTCAAAAGGATTTGTCTACTCATTTGAGCACGATATTTACAGAAAATAGATTAAAAAAATATATAGAGGTAAGGTCTATGGATACTTGCGGATGGGATTGCTTGTGTTCAGGTCCAGCCTTTTTTGTTGGCATACTTTACGGAAATCTGAATGAAATTTATGAATTAGTCTCCAAGTGGGACAAAGATAAAATCATTAATGCTTATTTAGAAGCACCTCATAAAGGTTTCAATACTCAATTAATGGGTAAAGATCTTTTCTATTGGTCGTCAACTTTGTTAGATTTATCAAAAAAAGGACTTGAAAAAAGGGACATTCTTAATAAAGGTGGAAGGAATGAAGTTATATTTTTAAGTCATTTAAAAAAAATCATCAATAATAGAACAACAAATGCTGATCATATGATAAGTAAATTTTCAAAAAATGAAGATTTAAATGTACTGTATGACAAATAAAATAGTTGCTATTCAGGGAAACCATCCAACGAGTCTCAACCCTTTAACAGATACAACTATATTTTTAGCAAATGAAATACAAAAAAAAAATTATGAAATTTTTTATTATGAGCCAAAAAACTTATCAATAATAAATTCAAAAGTTTTGGCAAATGGTTTTTTTATTAAATTTGAATATAAAAAAAAAAGTTTTTTTAAAATTTTAAAAAGCAAAAAATTGGATCTTTCTAAATGTAAGTACCTATTAATTAGACAAGACCCTCCTTTTAACCTAGAGTATATTTCATCAACTTTTATTTTAGATACAATTAAGAATAAAGTTAAAATTATTAATGATCCAACTTCAATTAGAAATGTTTCTGAAAAACTTTATTCCACTAGCTTTCAAAGATTTATGCCTAAAACAATATTTACTCAGGATATTCATAAAATTAAAAGTTTTTTTAATAGAAATAAGAAAATTGTTATAAAACCAATCCACAGTTTCAGCGGCAACGATATTCATCTTATCAGAATTTTTAGATCTAAATTTATAGGTAAATTTATAAAAAAACATGGATATGTCATGTGTCAAAAATTTTTACCTAAAATTAAAAATGGCGATAAAAGGGTGTTTATAATTAATGGCAAGGTATGTGGAGCTATATCTAGAATTCCTAAAAAAGGGTCTTTTTTGAGCAATATGAGTAAAGGCGCTAAGCCAGTGATTATAAATTTAACAAGAAATGAAAAAAAAATATCAAATATTGTTGGAAAAGATTTAAAAAAAAAGAATATTTTTTTTGCTGGTATCGACTTTATTGATCAAAAGCTTAACGGTGATATCAATATTACCTCTCCTACTGGGTTAAAAACTTATTATGATCTTTCAAAAATTAATCTTGCTAAAACTTTTTGGAAAGAGCTTAAAGTGTGAAAAATTTAACTGACCAGCAAAAAGGCTCTTTACTTGCTTTTGTAGCTGTAGTGTTTATCACACCAGATTCATTATTTATAAGACTTTCAAATCTTGATACATGGGGCCTAGTTTTTTATCGAGGTATCATACCTTTTTTTACCGTTTTTTTTTGTATGTTGTTAATTTACAAATTAAATTTTTTTAAGATTCTTTTTAACTCTGGTTTTCACGGAATAATTTATATCGCAACTTTTAGTATAACGAATATTACTTTTGTTGTTTCAATTCAAAATACGAATGTTGCAAACACTCTTGTTATGATCGCTACTGCTCCAATGTTATCTGCAATTCTTAGCGCTATTTTTTTAAAAGAGCCACCTGATCGCAAAACGTTTATTTCTATAATAATAACTTTTATTTCAATAGTTTATATTTTTTTCGACTCTATAAAGATTGGAAATTTTTATGGAGATATTTTAGGTTTTGTAACTGCTCTTGGTTTGGCTGTAGGCGCTATAACAATTAGATCTGCTAAAACAAAGAACTTAGTGCCTGCAGCTGTAGTAGGTAAATTATTTGTTGCTTCTTTTGCCTTATTTTTTATTGAGAGTTTTACACTTATTGACAAAGATCTATTTATTGTTCCCCTGATGTGTATTTTGTGTGTTGCAATACCATTCGTACTAGTGACTATAGCTCCAAGATTTATACCTGCAGCTGAAGTTAATCTTTTTTTTCTACTGGAGACTATTATTGGCCCTATTTGGGTCTGGGTTATTATTAATGAGAAACCTAGTGTAGAAACACTCCAGGGTGGAGCAATTATAATTACTACCATTGCAATACATTCATTTTTAAAATTAAGAAAAAATTAAACTTGTCACAATTAAGACTTGATTTAATAATACATCGCGAATAGTTACAGCTTCTTATGAACAAAGTTTTAAAAAATTCTTGGGCACTATTTTTGGGTATGGGATGTATTATGATGGCCTACGGTTTTCAGGGTTCTCTCTTAGGAGTAAGAGCAGTGCAAGAAGAATTTAGCTTAACCTCGACTGGTTTCATGATGTCAGGATATTTTGTTGGTTATTTTATAGGTGCAGCAACTATTCCCAATATTATATCTAGAGTCGGTCATATAAGGGTTTTTGCTGCATTTGCATCATTATCATCTTTGGTTATTTTAATGCACTCGATAATAGTTAATCCTTTAGTGTGGTTTTTTTTTCGAGTTCTGACTGGGATAAGCATGGTTTGCATCTATACTGTTGCTGAAAGCTGGCTTAACGATAGATCAAGTAACAAAAACAGAGGAAGTGTATTGTCCATCTACATGGTCATACTTTATGGAACAATGGGAATTGGGATGTTTTTATTAAACTTTAGTAGTCCTCTTAATTTTCAGCCTTTTATTCTAGTTTCCGTGATAACATCAGTTGCTCTAATTCCTATTTTGTTAACTAAAAAAAAACCACCTACCTTTAAAAGAATTAAAGTTATGACACTTAAAGATCTCTATGAATCATCTCCTTTTGGGATGGTAAGCTCTTTTTTTTATGGAACTATACAGGCAGCACTTTTTACCCTATTAGCTGTGTATGCAACCTCAATGAATTTTACAATATTAGAGATTTCGATTGTAACGTTTCTGCTTGCTGTATCTGGAGCTATTTCTCAATTTCCGGTAGGAAAAATATCGGATATGTATGATCGAAGAAAAGTAATTGTTTTTGCTAGTTTTGGTGCGGCAGCTTTCGCAATTATAACAATTTTAGTTACTAGACAGATGTATTTACCAGGTGAGCTTGCAACAAGTAAAACCTGGTTCTATATTTTTTTGGTTCTTTTTTCATTTTGTAGTTTGCCAATGTTTTCTTTAATTTTAGCCCATACTAATGATTTCATTCCAAAAGAAAAATTTGTAGCTGCTGGTGCAGGTCTTCAATTTGTATTTGGTTTGGGAGCGATAAGTGGTCCTTTTTTATGCTCGATATTTATGGATTTAGTTGGTCCAAATGGTTTTTTTGTTTTTTTATTTTTTTTTCATTCAATAATCGGTTTTTTTGGGATGTACAGAATGAAGGTAAGAAAAACTGTTGAAAACCCTGACTCTCAGTTTGTAGCAATGCCCCAAACAATTACGCCAGCCGGTATTGAGCTAAATCCATCGACAAAGCATATTGAAGAGCCTTATTCTGATAAGGTTAAGGAGATACTTAAAAGAAAAGGTGTAAAATATAAAAAAGAAGAGGAAGAAGTAGAGCCAGATAATCAGCTCAATTAACTATCCCTCGCAGGTTGTAACCTGGTAAGCTTTACTTTTAAATAACATTTGTGAAATTTTTTATTGAATAATAATTATTTCTCTAGTGAAATAATGTTTTTATAAAATGAAAACAAAAAAAAAATCACGAAGTAAAGTAAGTAAAGAGAAGCATGGACTTTCGAAAATTGCTTCTTTCACTACAAAATCTATTACTTCTGCGATATCAAATTATAAAAAAAATAAAGAACAAAATAAAATTAGGGCAATAAAATTACAAAAACTTGAGGAAAGAAACTCTTTTTTTAAAGAAAGAAAAGATTTGAAACTTTGGGAAGATAAATTAATTAAAGAAAATAATAAATTAAAAATAAGTGAAGATGAAATAAGATTAAAAGAAAAAGAAATAAAATTAAAAGATGAAAAACTAAAAATTGAGAGCGAAAGATTAGTTAGAAAAGACGAAGAATTAGTTCTAGCAGCAAAAGAGTTAAGGGAAAAAGAAAAACAATTAAAAGTAAGAGAAGAAGAACAAAATAGAAAAGATATTGACTTAAAAGTTAGAGAAAACGAATTACATCAAAGAGATCTTAAAGAACAAAGGCGTAAAAATAGAGAATTAAAAAAATTAAAAGAAGAGGAGGATAAAGAGAAAGAAGTTGAATATATAAAAATTAGAGAGTGGGAGGACAAATTCGATAGAGAAAAAAAACTTAACGAACAAGAGGAAATGAAAAGAGAACAAAAATTATTACAAAAAGAGATGGAAAGACGTGCTAAATTTGAGAATATAAATGATAATAATGAAAGTTCTTTAAGCCAGTTGGAAAAATTTAATATCGACAAATCGAAAGAAAACTAACAAAAAGCTCAATTTCCTTATTGCTTTGGAAAATAATCTTTTAGATCTCCATCTCTATATACATCTGCTGTACTGCAATGAAGACCACCTCCGAATGCATATGCATCTCTTAAATCAATCGGAATAACTTCCAACCCCAATTTATCAAGTTGTTCTGCTTGATATTTTTCACTTTTTTCTACACAGACTGTTTTTGGATCTAAAACTAGCACATTCATCGAAAGCCAAACTGAAGAATAACAAAGAGATGGTGGTTCATTATGTGCAGGTTGAGCAGCATCAATTATTTCCCATCCATTTTTTTCAAAAAGTTTTCTTTGTTCCTTAGGTAATCTTCTTTGAGGATTATTTATTATTAATCCTTCTTTAATTGGGGTAAAAGTAGCATCTATATGTATTGGATATGGGTCTCCAGGAAAGTTTACAGCGTGAACTCTATGGTCTTTATAATGTCTTTTTAACCAATCTATACCTTTTAAATTTGTAGTAAATCCATGCTGAACTATTAAATCTTTTCCAAATCTTAAAACATCTGCAGCATCAAATAAAGGTTCCTCCTCAGTTGTTACAAAAAATTTATCCTCAGTCCATTGCAATCTCTTTTGTATATCGATTTTCTCTGACAAATAATCTTCTCTATAATCAGCATCAGTCAATCTCGGCTTAGGGGCAGATTCATGTCTCATATTTAAGTCTTCCTCATAATACTTTTTTAAAAGAGGTCGATAACATAAATACTCAAACCATCTACATCTATAACTCATTGTAGCTTCTAAGATTTCACTTCCTACAGTAAGAAGAACATCTCTTGGAGGCATACACCCAAACATTGTTTCTGCTTTCCAATCTGGAGTAGAGATTTTTTGATTAAAATTAATTGGTTCTGGTCTATCAACTTTGATACCCCTTTTTTCTAAAGCATTTGAAAAATTATCTAAAAGTTCGTTTGCTTTATCAACACTATCTTTCGTTCTTGGACCAAACTTTCCTCTCATATCTGAGTCCTCTGGAACTTTTGCATCTACAGCTGGCTCTGGTGCAGGTATACAAGTGCCATCCGCCCTACCAACTATTACATGTTTTAGTGGATCCCACTCATTCCAACTATTTACTACTGTTTTATTTTTGTTCATTTCATTAAATATTAAGCGATATGGTATTTTTTTCTCAATGAAGTTTTAATTTAATGCTATGTATCTTTTATTCCATCTGACTATTAGACTATAATAAAAAATAGAGATAAAAAGAAAAAATCCTCCAACTATAGTATTTGTTGAGGGGACTTCGTTTATACCAAATATTGGTAACCATACCCAAAAGATACCACCAATTACCTCTGTCAATGAAAGTAAAGTTAATTCAGCTGCAGGAATTGCTTTGGATCCAATTGCATACAAAATCATACCCATACAAACTAAGGTTCCATGCAGAGAGAACAATGAAGAATTATAACTTGTTGACAAAAATGATTGGTTTTTCATAAGAATTACTGAAGCAGCTATGACAAAACAAAATAATCCTGCAATAGCTACAGTAGTAAATTTTGGTGTTTCTTTTCGCCATCTAAGCGTTACAGAAAATACCGAAAAACCAATAGATGATGTAATGCCAAAAATAAAACCAATAACTGAGTTTTTTTCATTATTTCCAATTGCCATAATTACTATTCCAATAGTAGCAATAATTATTGAAATCCAAACATTTAAGCTGATTTTTTCTTTTAAAAAAAGGAATGCAAGTAGAGCAGTAAAAAATGGCATTGCAGCCAAGCATAGTAAAGTGATAGCTGCGCTGGTATTTGTTATTGAGTAAATAAATGAAATCATAGCTACTCCTAATCCACAACCACCAATCAATCCTGATTTACCAACTTTTTTATAATTTTTATAAAAATTTAAACCTTCCTCAAAATATAAATAAAGATTTAAAAGAATAAAAATTGTTAAACCCCGTCCAAAGATATACTGCCATGGCACTAGATTAGGGTCATCCATATATCTTACTACTAACGGACCAAATGACCAGATGAGACCAGCAAATAATACAATCGGGACTGCTATTTTTTCGTTTTTAAGCTCTATCATTTATCTGTATTTAATTCTAATTTATTTCAACTACAACAAAAATAGATATTGTGGAAAAAGAATTTTTTTCTATTATTGTTGTTTTTTTCGCATTTAAAGTCTCAACTGCAAAATTTATACTTTTTAATGTATAAATAAATATATGAATTTAGAAATAATCAATATTGCAGCTAACACAAAAAATAATAAAGATATCAAGAATCATACTCACTATATAAAATTAAAAAACTCTATATGTGGAGATGAAATTCAACTAAAGCTAATTATAAAAAGAGATAAAATTACTAATATTGGTTATCAAACAGACTCTTGTATATATTGCCAAGCATCTGCAAGCATATTATCAAAAATTTCTATGAATAGTAAAAAAAGTAAGATCATAAAATTATGTGATGAAGCAAAATCATATTTTGACAAATATGAAAAAAATTCAAGTAAAAATTTTAGACCATTTTCAAAATTATTCTTAAAAGAAAATCTCTCTCGAAAAGATTGTATATTATTACCTTTTAAAGCTATGAAAAAAATAGTATCAAATTAAGTCTTATGGATAAGATCAAAAAATCTTTTTTAGCTGGCTTATTTTCTATAATTACAATCGGAATATTAACTGGCCTCACTTACAAAACTGAATTAGGTATTTTTTTACTAGCCTCGTTTGGATCGTCGATGGTTTTATTATATGGATATCCAGAAAGTCCATTCGCTCAACCTAAAAATGTTTTTTTTGGTCACTTCACAACTACATTAGTAGGATTATTTTTCCTTTATCTTTTTCCACTTCCTATTTTTTTTACAATTCCTCTAGCAGTAGGTGTTGGTGTTGGTTTAATGATACTGTTAAATGTCACACATCCACCTGCTGGTGGAAACCCAATTATTGTTATAATTGGTAGCGTCTCTTTTGATTATCTTTTTAGTCCAGTGATAACTGGATCTATAATAATCATTGTTTTTGCGATAGTAATCAATCGTTTTATTTTAAAAAAAATATACCCAAGTAAAAGATAATTTATTTGCTTGATCCTTAAAAATAGGGTTAGATGTGG
Source organism: uncultured Pelagibacteraceae bacterium (assembly GCA_902525625.1). Taxonomy (GTDB): domain Bacteria; phylum Pseudomonadota; class Alphaproteobacteria; order Pelagibacterales; family Pelagibacteraceae; genus Pelagibacter. The sequence continues at coordinate 20,146 of CABZHM010000008.1, forward strand.
CAATTTAATTTTTAATTACAGAGGAGATTTAATGAAAATATTGTGCATATTGTATGATGATCCTAAGGGAGGGATGCCAAAATCCTACGCGTTATCAGAACTACCAAAAATAGATAAATATCCGGATGGCATGACACTTCCTTCACCTAAAGAAAGAGATTATACACCAGGTCAGTTACTAGGATGTGTCTCTGGTGAACTTGGTTTAAGAAAATTTTTAGAAAGTAACGGACATGAATTTGTTGTTACAAATAGTAAAGATGGAGATGGTTGTGAAGCTGACAAACATATAGTTGATGCAGATATAGTCATATCTCAACCTTTTTTTCCTTACTACTTAACTAAAGAAAGAATAGCTAAGGCCAAAAATTTAAAGATGGCAATAACAGCTGGAATTGGATCAGACCACGTTGATTTACAAGCAGCAATGGATAACAAAATTGATGTTGTTGAAGTAACTTATTGTAATTCAAGATCAGTTGCTGAACATATTGTGATGATGATTGTCTCTATGGTTAGAGACTATCATAACCAACACCGAATAGTAAATGAGGGTGGTTGGAATATTGCTGATGCTGTTCAAAGATCTTATGATGTTGAAGGTATGCATATTGGTACTGTTGCAGCAGGAAGAATAGGATTAGATGCGTTAAGAAAAATGAAACCATTTGATACACATTTGCATTATTTTGATAGACACAGATTGCCTGATAGTGTTGAAAAAGAACTTAATTTAACATTTCACGAAACTGTAGAATCAATGGTCAAAGTTTGTGACGTTGTAACAATCAATTGTCCACTTCACCCAGAAACAGAAAACTTGTTTGATGATGCTATGATAAGCAAAATGAAAAAAGGTGCTTATATTGTCAATACAGCTAGAGGAAAGATTTGTAATCGAGATGCAATTGCAAAAGCTCTTAAAAGTGGTCAACTAAGTGGGTATGCTGGTGATGTTTGGTTTCCACAACCTGCGCCAAATGATCATGTGTGGAGAAGTATGCCAAACCACGGTATGACACCTCACACTTCTGGTACATCTTTGACTGCGCAATCAAGATACGCAGATGGTGTAAGAGAGATATTAGAATGTTTCTTTGATGGCAAAGAAATTAGAAATCAGTATTTAATTGTCAAAGATGGTCAATTAGCTGGTATGGGGGCTCACTCATACAGTAAAGGTTCAGCTACTGGCGGATCTGAGGAAGCAGCTAAATACCAAAAAAAATAGTTCATAGATTAAGTGATTAAAGGTAGCCTACTCACAAAGTAGCTACCTTTAATATTCTAGACTCATCATATTTTTTTTGATTATGATGCATAATGAAATATGTTATTGTAATTATCCTACTCTTATTTAATGTTAATTCATACGCCTCACAAAAAGAAAGTGCATTTTTTGGTGGTGGATGCTTTTGGTGTGTAGAAGAGTCATTTGAAAAATTGCGAGGTGTAAAAGAGGTTATTTCTGGTTACTCAGGCGGTACAACTAATAATCCAACTTATAAAGAGGTAACTTATGGAAAAACTGGTCACTTTGAAGTTGTTAAAATAATCTATGATAAAAAAATTATTTCTTATGAGGAATTATTAAAAAATTTATGGATCAATATAGATCCCTTTGATGCTTATGGACAATTTTGTGACAAAGGATACAGTTATAGATCTGTTGTTTTTTATCAAAATGATAAAGAAAAAAATTTAATTGAAAAAAATATTGAAAAATTAGAGAGACGATTTAACAAAAAAGTTGTTACTTATGTAAGAAACTTTGAAAAGTTTTTTAAAGCTGAAGAATACCATCAGGATTTTTATAAAGTCAAATTAGAAAGGTATTTAAGATATAAAAAGGCATGTGGAAGAGAGGAAATTTTAAAGAGAATTTGGAGTCAGTAACATAAATGAAAACTAATATTAGTTGGAATTTTGATAACTCTTACTCGAGATTGTCTGATGTGTTCAGAGAAAACATTAATCCTGTTGCAGTAAAAAGTCCAGATTTGGTTGTATTAAATGAGAATTTAGCCAAAGAATTAAACTTAAACTTTTACGAAATAGATAGAGGTGAGTTATCGGCTTTATTAACTGGAAATATTTTACCAATTGGTAGTAATGCAATTGCTCAAGCCTATGCTGGTCATCAATTTGGCCACTTTACCATGCTTGGAGATGGTAGGGCTATTTTGATCGGTGAACATTTATCTAGTGAAAATAAGCGATATGATATTCAATTTAAAGGTTCAGGTAAAACATCCTTTTCACGAAATGGTGATGGAAGAGCAGCATTGGGTCCAATGTTAAGAGAATATATCATTAGTGAGGCGATGAATTCTTTAAATATTCCAACAACTAGAAGTCTTGCTGTTGTTAAAACAGGAGAGGAAGTTTTAAGAGAGAAAATTCTGCAAGGAGCAATTCTTACTCGTATAGCTTCAAGTCACATAAGAGTAGGAACCTTCCAATATATATCAGCAAGACAAAATATAAACGAACTTAAAACAATTCTCAATTATACAATTGATAGACATTATCCCGAAATTAAAAAGTCGAAAAATCCTACTTTAGAATTATTGATCAAAGTTATAGATAAACAGTGTGATTTAATTGTAAATTGGATGCGTGTTGGTTTTATACATGGAGTAATGAACACCGATAATATGACTATTTCAGGTGAGACAATAGATTATGGACCGTGCGCATTTATGGATATTTATGACCCCAAAACTGTTTTTAGCTCAATTGATCATTTAGGCAGATATGCTTATTGTAACCAACCATCCATTGCAAAATGGAATTTAGCAAGATTTGCTGAATGTTTGATACCTTTGATAGATAAAGATACAGATAAGGCAATAGATATAGCAACTGACCAAGTTAATTCTTTTCAAACTAAATATGAACAAAAATGGTTAAAGATGATGAGAAACAAATTGGGTTTATTTTCTACTGATAAGATGGACAATTCATTAATATTAGATTTGTTAACATGGATGCATAGAAATAAAGTTGATTACACAAATACTTTTTGTCACTTAATGAACTCTGAATTTAAAAAAGAAAATATTTATAATGATTTAGATTTTAAAAATTGGAAAAAAAGATTAAAGGAAAGGCAACTAAAAAATAATACTTCTTATCATAAATCACTTAAATTGATGAAAAAAAATAATCCTTTGGTTATACCAAGAAATCATAGAGTTGAAGAAGTGTTAAAATCTGCAGAAAACGGTGATTTAAAACCATTTATCAAATTTTTAAATGTTTTAATTGAACCATATAATGAACATAAAGATGTGTCTAATTACCAATCATTATCAGGTTATGAAGCAAATTATCAAACTTTTTGTGGAACTTGATATAACTATCTTTAATTAGAATAATTAAATTTTGTTCTAATGAAAATAATTAAATTAATAATAAAAATATATCCCATAAGAATTATAAGGAATAAATCAACTGAATGTTTTGTTAAAGTTATTAGTTTATCATAAGAGGATGATAAAATTTGATTTCTTTCAAAAATGACGAGAGTAGTTGTCAGTAAGAATTTGAAAGATAAAAAAAATAAAATTAATTTTGTTAATCGCTTTTCTTCACCATTGTTTAAATTTTGAAATAAGTACGGCAATAAACCCAATAAAAAAATTTCTCTATAAAAAAAGTTTGTAAAAGCAAAATAACAAGTAAGTATGATTAATGATGATAAGAAAAATAATCTATTCTCAAATTCATTCTTCTTTAGAAAAAAAAAATTTTTATCAACCGAAAAAAAACATGTTCTATAAAAATATAGAAGAAAACAAAAAATTCCAAAGAAAATTATAAAAATATGGTAATTGTCATTATTTAATGGTCTAAAAAAATTAAAAATAGAAAATCCATAAACACCAGAACCAGTGAATTGTAATTTATTATTTATAATTTTTATTAAAGATTCTTTTTGTAAAAATATAAAAGTCGTAATAGTAAATATCGATATAATTAGATTAATCAAAATATTTTTTATTTTTTTTGTCATCAAAAAAATACCCATTAAAACAATTGGATAGAATTTTGTCATTGTAGTAAAAGTTACAACTAAATGGCTTAAAATTAAGTTTTTATATTTTGCAATTAAGAAAACAAATAAAAATATAATTATATCTATATTAGCTCTTTCAATAACTAATATAAATGGTGCGCTTAGAATAAAAATAAAGGAATAAAAAATATTACTTAATTTTTTATTAATTAAAAATAAACCTACTGAGAGATATAAAAAAACTACATTTAAAATTACTGGAAAGATCGTAAAATAAAAATATAAATTTTTTTCAACTAATGGGAGATTTAAAAGAATTTTCCCATAAACGTGTTTACTTTTCCAAAAATCACATGGGTTCTCAATAAAAACATCATACCCTTTTCCATCACAAATATTTGCGATTACAACTATCTGCCAATCTCTAAAAAGTATGATAACTCCATCTTTGACCACTGGTATAATTGTAGGATAGATGAAACTATTATAAATTAGTACTAAGATTATAGCTGAAAAAAAAATAGTTATTAGTAAATTTGTAAAAATTTTTGATTTGTCCATTAAATTTTTTTTATAATTTAAAGAACATATGGCTCAGGTCTTGCTTCTTTTCCCAAAACTCTCTCAACAGCCATATTAGAAATATCAATTGACTGATATGCTCCAGTTGTTATTAACTCTGTTAAAGCTCTTCCAATTCCTGGAGCCTGCATTAATCCTCTGCCTGTGAAGCCAGTTGCTAAATAAACATTATCAAACTTAGGATGTTTGCCCACAACAGCATTATTGTCTAATCTATTACAATCATAATATCCTGCCCACCCACCTGTTAACTTCAACTCTTCAAATATTGGAATTCTATTTGCAAGTGCCGGCCAAACTAACTCCTCAAAATCATCCCACGCAGGTTCTAAATCCTTTGTATCAAAAACAGATTTAGGTGAACCAGCTAAATACTCTTTTCCTTCAGGTCTCCAATAAACTCCGGATGGTAAATCTCCTGTTAAGGGCATTTCAGGAATATGTTTGGGGCACTTCACACGAAATACAGTATGTTTTTGTGGTTCTACTGGTATATCTTCAAGTAATTCCTTAGTCCAACAACCAGCTGCAGAAATAATAGTTTTAGCCTTTATTTCAGAAAGAGATTTTATATTTCCTTTAACAAATTCAGCTCCGAGTTCGGTAGCTTTATTTTTTAAAGCATTATGAAACATAAAGGGGTCTATCCAACCCTCACTTTGATTATCGGTAAATGTAGCTGTTTCTATTCCATCAGCATTTATGTAAGGAAAATATTTTGACAACTCAGAACCTTTAATATTTTTAGTGCCAGCTTCACATTCCTGATGATTTTCTAGAGCCTTATATTGTTCCTCTGCATGTTCAGGTCCAAACATTAATAGATAACCATTGGGCACCATACTTGCTGTAGGATTTGGGTTTTTTTCAGTCTTAAGTAATTCTGGAATTTGAAAAATAAACTCTCTCGCAAATTTTCCTAGTAGAATATTTTCTTTTTGAAAAAATTGTCTTCTAAATCCACCTAGAGATAATGGAAATGATGCTGATTTATAAGTTGGATCCCTCTCTATAACTTTAACTTTTCTACCTTCTTTTGACAAAAAATAAGCAGTTGCTACTCCAATAATACCACCACCAACTATAACTACATCATTCATATTTTAATTAAGCACAACAAGATTTATATTAAGAAATAGTGCATAGAAACACCAAAGTAAATAGGGAATCATTAAATAGTAACTTAATTTGTTAACGGATTTAAATCTTACGATTAACAAAAAAATAAATACTATCAATATTATTAAAACTATCATAGCCAGAAATATTTTATGAAAAGCAAAAAAAATAATACTCCAAGTTGTATTTACAATTATATGGATAAAGTAAATATAAACTGTATTCATATCTCTATTTTTACTATGCCAAAAATTCCATACTGCAATAGTCATCATAAAGTATAAAATAGTCCAAACAGGAGCAAAAACCCAATCTGGTGGATTAAAACCTGATTTAATAAGTGTTGAATACCAGGGTTCTTTTAAATTAATTGAGACTGCACCCCCGATGAATGAGGCTGAAAAAGTTATTATAAAAAAAAGAATAAATGATAAAATTTTATTTTTAAGCATAAAGATATTATATATCTTTAAAGAATGAAAAAAAAAACAATTTGGATCACAGGTGGAAGTACAGGTATTGGTAAGGCGCTAGCATTAAATTTTGCTAATAAAGGTTGGAATGTTGCAATATCTGCTAGGAGAGAGAGTCTTCTAAAAGAAATAGCTGATGCAAATGCAAATATCACATCATTTCCATTAGATGTCACGGATAAATCAAAATGCAAAGAAGTCTTTGAAGAAATTAGAAAAAAATTTGAAGATATTGATATTTGTTTTTTTTCTACAGGCACTTGGAATCCTAAAAAAGAAAAAGATATCGATGTTGAACAGATTGAAGATGTATTTAAGATTAATTTTTTTGGAACATTAAATAGTATTAAGGCTGTAGAAGAATATTTTAAAAATAAAAGAGGTGGAAAAATCGCTATAGTTTCGTCTATAGCAGGCTATAGAGGACTACCTAATTCAACAGGTTATGGCCCATCAAAATCAGCTTTAAATAATTTGGCTGAAAGTTTATATTTTGATTTTAGTCGTTCTAATGTTACTGTCTGTCTAGTTTCACCTGGTTTTATCAAAACTCCTATGACAGATAAAAATGATTTTAAAATGCCTTTTTTAAAAACTGCAGAGTATGCCGCTGATAAAATATATGATGGATTGGTAAATAAAAATATTTTTGAAATTCATTTTCCAAAATCTTTAACATTAATACTTAAATTTTTTAGTTTTTTGCCTAGTAAATTATATTTTAGTCTGATAAGTAAAATGACAAAATATCAAAAAAAAAATTAGTCTTTAACAAAAACGACTGTTAATTCTGCTACTTTAAAACCAAATTTAGTCATTGTTGCTTTATTTATAGCTACTCTATCATCTTGTTTAAAAATCCAATCATCAAAAGTAATTTTAATTTCTTTACCTTTTACAGGAACCAACAAAACATATTCAAATTTAAAGGCTGGACCATAGGAATATCCCTTTGCTTTACCTACTACATCGCCAGCTGTACCTTCGTAATTATTTTCATCAATTTTAGTAATTTGCCATTGTCTTGTTTGTATTTCACCATCATCCCAATTAAATTTTTCATCAAGAATTAATTGCTTACCATTCCATGTACCATCTAAATCTGCTGAGAATTGTCTTATAACTTTCCCAGATCTGTTTTGTAAAACACCCCAAGCTTTTACATTCCCTGATAAGTATTCCTCAATTATTAATCTAGGTTTTTTATTTATAAAGTCCTCTGGTTTCATTGAATTATTTGAACAGTTTGTAATTAAGAATAAAGAAATTATCAATAAAATTGATTTAAAAAATTTAATGTCGCGCACTATCTCCTCTATTATTTGTTTTGTATAGAAAATTGAATTAAATCAATATTTTTAGACTTAAAGCCTGCTTCACAATAAGATAAATAAAATTCCCACATTCTTTTAAATGTTAAATCAAAACCTTGTTTCTTAATTAGCTCCCATTTTCTGTTAAATTCATTTCTCCAAATTGCTAGTGTATTTGAGTAATGATCCGCGTAAGACTCATAAGATTTTATAGTTAAACCATTATTTGAAACAAATCTATCTATACTCCCTTTGTTTGGAAGAAAGCCACCAGGAAAAATATATTTTTGAATGAAATCTTGTTTGTATTTGTACCTGTCAAAGAGATTATCATCAATAGTTATTGCTTGAATAGCAGCACTTCCATTGCTCGATAAATTATTTTTAATTGTTTTGAAGTAACCCTCCAAATAATTTTGACCTACCGCCTCAATCATTTCTATAGATGCAATAGAATTATATTTATCTTTTAGGTCTCTGTAATCTTTTATTTCAATATTGACTTTTTCATTTAGCCCACATTTATGAATTCTTTCTCTCGCATACTCGAATTGTTTTTTTGAAATTGTAATACAATCCAATTTAACATCATATTTTTTTCCAAGATACTCAGCAAATCCTCCCCAACCACAACCTATTTCTAAGACTTTATCTCCAATCCCAGGCTTAATTAAATCTATTAATTTTTGATATTTATTATTTTGAGCATCAGATAAATCTTTGTTCTTTTCGTCAAATATCGCGCTTGAGTAAGTTAATGTCTTGTCTAACCATAAAGAAAAGAATTCATTTCCAAGGTCATAATGTTTTGAAATGTTTTCTTTACTTCTATTTTTCGTGTTTTTTATGAAAATTTTTTTCAAATAATTAATTAAAGGAAGATCTAACAATCCAGAAAATTTATGAATTTGTTTAATATTCCTTGCGGTAATCTCTATCAAATTAGACAAGTTATTTGTCTCAAAATCATCCTTCATGTAAGACTCTGCAAGACCCACGCTACCCGCCTTAATTAAACTAGACGTAAAGTTTTTATTTTTTATCTTTATATTTGCCTTTAAAGAGTCTTTGATATTACCAAAATTATAAGTTTTACCATCGTGGTTAGTTAGCTTCAAATGACCGACTTTTATATCTTTTAAGATTCCAAAGACAATTTTATCTGAAACAATATTTAAGTTCATTATCGCTCAAAGGTAGTATTATTTTTAATTTTTAATCTTTTTTTTATAAATTTAATACCTTTGGTCCATAATTTAAACGCTTCAAAATGTATCGCAGATATTATTTTAAAAGTCATAAGTGGGTGTTTTATATATGATTTTAATAATTCTCTACTATTTAAGTCTTTTCTTATTCCATCCTGAGATGCATATAAAATTTTTTCATTTGATTGGTATTGATCTATAATGACAGATATTCTTTCACACGGTTTTAAAATTTTAAAAAAATAATTACAATTCATTTCTATGAATGGTGACACATGAAATTTTTTTGAACAGTTATGTTGAAAAAATTTAGAGTCATCTTCAACTTTAAAAATATAAGTATGTTGTTCACCAAACGTATTCTTAACTTCGTATAAAATAGCTATTAATTTATCTTTAATGTCGTAGATAAAAAAAACACTTAAGGGATTAAAAACATATCCAAAAATTCTTGGATAACATAAAAGTTTTATTCTAATATTTTTTGAGCTGATTTTATTTTCATCTAAATTTTTTTTTACCCATAAGGTTAATGAAGTTCCATCTCTACTCCCATGATCTTTTTCAAAAAAACTTATCAAATTAAATTTATTAAATGAAAAAAATTTAATATTTTTATCTAGCTGGTCTAACTCTGATAAATCTATGAATAATGAAAATACATCATATTTAAAAAAATGATTTTTGGGTTTAAATCTTTTATGAATAACTGTGCCATTATAAATTGAACTAATCATTTAAGTTTTTCAACATTTCAATTGACGATTTTATGCCATCCTCATGAAAACCGTAACCGAAATAACTTCCACAAAACAATATATTTTCTCTATTTTGAATGCTTTTTAAATTTTTTTGATTATCTAAAGCATTTTGATCATAATAAGGGTGTGTAAAATTAATTTTTTTTAAAATTTTATCATCAGATATTTTTCGTATAGGATTTAAGGTCAAAAATATATTTTTTTCATTTTCCAAGTTTTGAAGAAGATTTAGCCAATATGAAAGCGAGTTTTTACTCGTATCCTTTTTATCAACAAAAGAATTCCATGAGGACCATACATTTTTATTTTTGGGCATCATATTTTCATCTGTATGCAATATTGCCAAATTTTTTCTGTAATTAAAATTTGATAAAATATTTCTTTCTTCATCTAATGGATTATCTATCAAATTTAACGCCTCATTTGCATGAGTTGCTAGAATGACCTTGTCATAATAAAAAAATTCATTGTTGCCACCATAATAGACTTGTAATCCTGATGAGATTCTTTTAACAGATTTTATCTTATAGTTTTTATAATATTGACCACTAATAAGGGATAAAACTTTATTGACATATGCTCTGCTTCTTTGAGCAACAGTGTACCACTGAGGTCTATTTTTAAGTTTAAATAAGCCGTGATTTTGAAAAAATTTTAAAAAAAAACTCATAGGCATTTTCCCTGCCTCGTAGGGCGGCATAGACCAAATCGCAGATACCATAGGTATAATGTGATAATTGATAAAACCTCTAGACCATTTATTTTTTTTTAAAAAATCATCTAAAGTTATTTTTTGATCAATTTCCAAAATACTATCACAAGTTTTATAAAATTTAAAAATATCAAAAAACATTTTGATAAATTCAATATTAAATAAATTAGATTTATTAGCGAAGATACCCGATAAACCTTTACCACAATATTCATAATTAGTGTCTTCTACAGAAACAGAAAATGACATATCACTTTTTTCGATTTCAATATCAATCTCTTTAAAAAAATTTATTAAATTTGGATATGTCTGATGATTAAATACAATAAATCCTACATCGACAGATATTTTTTTTTTATTAAGAATTACATCAACGGTATAGGAGTGACCTCCAAAATGATCTTCTTTCTCGAAAAGATCTACTTGATGATTTTTTGATAAATAATAAGCTGCGCTTAATCCTGATATGCCTGAGCCAATTACAGCTATTTTCATTAATTAAGCTGCATCTTCTTTAAATTCATCCATACTAGGACAAGTACAAAAGATATTCTTATCTCCATAAACATTATCTACTCTTGCAACTGGTGGCCAAAATTTATTGAATTTTAAAAATTTAGCTGGATAGGCTGCTTCCTGTCTTGAATATTTATGCTTCCAATCATCTGATGCAAGCTCCATATCTGTATGAGGAGCATTCTTAATTGGATTATCAACTTTATCAAACTTTCCAGATTTAATTCTATCTATTTCTTGTTTGATATTAATTAAAGTATCACAGAACCTGTCAAGCTCTGACAAACTCTCACTTTCAGTAGGCTCAATCATCATAGTCCCGGCAACTGGCCATGACATTGTTGGAGCATGAAATCCATAATCTATTAATCTTTTTGCGATATCTTCTTCAGTAACTCCAGTCTCAGACTTAATTGTTCTGATATCAATTATACATTCATGTGCAACGTTACCTTTAGAACCTTTATATAAAATAGGAAAATGATCTTTAAGTCTATTCGCAATATAATTGGCGTTTAAAATTGCAATTTTAGTAGCTAATTTAAGTCCCTCAGACCCCATCATCTTAATGTACATCCATGAAATTGACAAAATACTTGAGCTTCCCCATGGAGCAGCAGAAACTGCGCCAATTCCTGTTGCAGGTCCACAATCTTTAACAACAGGATGATTTGGCAAATAAACTTGTAAGTGTCTTTTGCATGCAATAGGTCCCATTCCAGGTCCTCCCCCACCATGTGGAATACAAAAAGTTTTGTGTAAGTTAATATGACAAACGTCTGGACCAAAATTTCCGGGTTTTGCGATTCCTACTAGAGCATTTAAGTTTGCTCCATCCATATAAACTTGACCTCCATGTTTATGAATTAAATTACAAATGTCTGATATTTTTTCCTCAAAAACTCCATGTGTAGATGGATATGTGACCATCAATGCTCCAAGGTTTTCAGAATGTAATTCAGCTTTTTTTTTTAAATCCTCAAAATCAACATTTCCCTCTTTATCGCAATTAACTACAACAACTTTCATTCCAACCATCTGAGCGCTTGCTGGATTAGTCCCATGTGCTGAGCTTGGTATCAAACATATATTTCTATTTTTTTCATCTCTGTCTAAATGATATTTTCTAATAACCATTAATCCTGCATATTCCCCTTGTGCACCTGCATTTGGCTGAAGTGAAACTCCTGAAAAGCCAGTAATTGATCTTAGCCAATTTTTGAGATCTGTGAACATTGTTCTATATCCTTCCATCTGCTCAATAGGCACAAATGGATGAGGCTCAGCTAATTCTCTCCATGAAATAGGTATCATTTCTGCAGTAGCATTTAATTTCATCGTACATGAGCCTAGGGCAATCATTGTTCTATTCAGAGCTATATCTTTATCCTCTAGCCTCTTAAGATATCTAAGCATTTCTGTCTCTGAATGATATGAATTAAAAACAGGATGTTCTAAGTATTTAGAAGTTCTTAACAAATTTTTTGGTAGATTAGGTAAACTTACTGTAGGATCTTCTTTTTTGATTGACTCCGCAGCGTTAAAAATTTTCAATAATTGATTTACTCTATAAACATTTTTCTTTTCATCAAAAGAAACGGCAAGTATTTCTGAATTTACTTTTCTTATATTTACTTTTTGAGCTAAAGCATTTTTAAAAATTTGATCAGTTTTTTCTTTAGTAATAATTGCTACAGTATCAAAAAAATAATCTGAATATAATTCATATCCAGATTGCTTTATTTTATCAGCAAAATTTTTTGCTAATTGAGATACTCTTTCAGAAATATTTCTTATTCCATTTGGACCATGGTAAATAGCATATGCTGCAGAAACTATTGCTAATAAAGCTTGCGCAGTACAAATATTACTTGTAGCTTTATCTCTTCTAATATGTTGTTCTCTAGTTTGGAGTGACAATCTGTAAGCTTTATTTCCATGCCTATCTACTGAAACACCAACTATTCTTCCTGGCATAGATCTTTTATATTCATCTTTCGTTGCAAAAAACGCTGCATGCGGTCCTCCATAACCCATTGGAATACCAAACCTTTGAGAACTACCAACAGCAATATCAGCTCCAAGCTCTCTTGGTGTTTTTAATTTAGCAAGGGCCAGAAGATCACATGCTAAAATTGCTTTACCATTTTTTTTATGGATTTTACTTACTGCTTCACTAGGATCTTTAATATCACCTAAAGTTCCTGGGTACTGTAAAATACCACAAACAATATCTTCTTTTTGCTGTTCTAAAACTTTGTCCTCATTTCCAACAAGAACTTTTAAACCCATAGGCTCTGCCCTAGTTTTTATAACATTAATTGTTTGTGGATGGCAATTTTCTGAAACAAAAACTAAATTACTTTCACTTTTATTTAGTCTATGACTTAAACCCATAGCCTCTGCTGCTGCTGTACCCTCGTCAAGCAAAGATGCATTCGCAATATCCATTCCTGTAAAATCAACAATCATTTGCTGAAAGTTTAATAACATTTCTAATCTACCTTGAGCTACCTCTGGCTGGTAAGGTGTATAAGAAGTATACCAACCTGGATTTTCTAATATATTTCTTAAAATTACATATGGTGTATACGTTCCATAATAACCCATGCCAATAAAATTTGAGTAAATTTGATTTTTTTTGGAAATTGCTTTTAGTTTTCTTAACGCTTCATATTCTGAATTCGACTCGCCAATATTGAGTTCACCCTTAAAATGTATTTTTTCTGGTACAGTATTGTTTATTAAATCATCCAGAGATTTATAATTTAATTTTTTTAAAATTTTTAATTGATCATCTTCTGAAGGACCGATGTGTCTTTTTAAAAAATCTTTTTGTGAATTTTGTAACATTATGTGGAGCTCTCCTTTGCAAATTTATCATATTCATCTTTATTCATTAAAGTATCCATCTCTGACTTATCTTTAATTTTCAATTTAAAGAACCAAGCAGAGTTTTCTGGATCCTGATTTATTTTTGATGGGTCATCAACAATAGATTGATTTAAATCAACAACTTCACCACTTACCGGTGTATACACGTCACTTGCAGCTTTTGTAGATTCAACTACCCCTGCTGTTCCATCTTTTTCTATATTAGATCCTTTATCTGGAAGTTCTGTAAAAACTATATCTCCGAGCAATTCTGTTGCATGCCTAGTTATCCCGATAGTGGCAATATCTCCCTCTAATTTAATCCACTCATGTTCTTTAGAATATTTTACTTCATTCATTAATTAACTCCCTTTACATAACTTTTTTTATAAAAAGGCAAACCACAAATTGTAGCTGGATGTTTTTTACCTCTGACCTCTAAAAATATTTTAGTATTTTTCTTTGAAAATTCATTTTCCACGTATCCCATGGCCACAGGGCCATTAACACTTGGTCCAAACGTTCCGCTTGTTATTTCGCCAATTTCTAAATCGGATTCATTGTATATTTTAGTTTTTTCTCTAGCAATTATTCTTCCCTCAGGCTTTATCCCTACTCTTATCTTGCTCACTCCATTGTTTAATTGATTAATAATTATATCTGATCCAATAAAGTTACCTTTTAAAATTCTCTCTTTTGAAATAGCCCATTTCAAATTTGCCTCAACTGGAGTCTTGTCTTTACTTAGTTCATGACCATACAAGCATAGACCAGCTTCCAATCTTAATGTATCTCGTGCTCCAAGACCAATTAATTTTGCACCTTTATCAATTAATCTTCTTGTAAACCCGTCTGCAAATTCATTAGTTAGTGATACCTCAAAACCATCTTCACCTGTATATCCTGATCTTGTAACATAAATATTGTGGTCATCCAGTGTGAACCAATTACCTGACATGAAATTTAAATTTTCAACACCTTGAATAACACTTTTAAGAATTTGTACAGATTTGGGTCCTTGGATTGCAATTAAAGATTTATCCTCATCCATGATCATTTTATATTTATTATTTAATAGTCCCTTTAAAATTTTATAATCATTTTCTTTACAAGCAGCGTTTAGAATTATTAAAAAACCATCTTTAATTTTAGTAATTATTAAATCATCGTAAATTCCAGCATTGTCGCTCATTAAAAAACTATATTTTGAGTGATTTAGTTTTAAATTTTTTAAGTCTAGTGGAAAAATTCTCTCTAAATCATCAACTAAATCCTCTCGGCCATAAATAAATAATTGACCCATATGCGAAACATCAAAAATACCAGAATGGTTTCTTGTGAACCTATGTTCTTCAACAATACCCTCAGAATATTGAATTGGCATTTGATATCCTGCGAATTCTACAAATTTTGCTTTGCTGTCTTGATGCAATTGATAAAGCGATGTTTTTTTTGTATCCATATTAACTCTTTTTACCCATCTGTATATTTGCCTGAGAGTTTTGCTCCTTCGGCGAGAATTTAATCTCTTTCCAGAGTTAATATGTTACGGTCCATTTTGCCTGAGAGATTCCTGGGTGGTTGCTCCTTCGGCGCTACAAAAATTTGTAGTCTCTCCCGTAGTTAATTTCTTTATATCATAAATTAACATAAACATAAATCTTTAATATGCTTTCTTTTTATTTAAAAATTTATTCAAAAACTGCAAAACAACTGCAGTGATAACTATTGAGCCCCCAATTAAAACAAACATAGGCGGATTTTCATTCGCAAACATCCAGGCCCACAATGGACCTAGAACAGCTTCTGTCAACATGATTATACCAACAAAAGCCGAAGGAGTTGACCTTGCACCAATTGTAATAAATATAAAACCAAAACCTAATTGAAAAAAACCTGCTAAAAATCCCAAAAAAATATCTTTTGAGGATATAATTATTGTTGGTGACATCAATAATCCAATTATCATTGCAAATATACCTGCCACTAATTGAAGTGGAATCATATCGACCTCAGGATACTTTCTTACAATTAATATTAAAATTGCAAAAGAAATAGGCATTACAAATGCCACAAGATTGCCTGTCATTTCACCAGGTGAGATTGAAGTTCCAAGCATCAAAAAAATACCTGAGATAGCAAGCAATATACAAAAGAAAGTAAGTTTAGATATTGTCTCCTTTAAAAAAACATAACCAAATATTGCCAAAAAAAGAGTTTGTGTTTGAATAATAAAATTTGTATTTGCCACAGTAGTTTCATACATAGCAAATACATAACTAGCAAAACCTAAAGATAAAATAGCTCCACCAATAAATCCTGGAATTCCAGATTTAGTTAGAGCACTAAAAAATTTTTTTTTATAAGTGAAAAAAAGAAAAAAACTAACAACAATTATAAAAAAAAATGATCGCCAAAATAAAATTTGCCATAATGTTGATCCTTCAAAAGACTTAACAATTAATCCTCCAAAACTTAAGCTTACAGCACCAAAAAAAACCAGAAAAGGTCCAGGTAATGTTTTAATCACATTCATTCAATTTGAGAAATTAAATTTTGAGTTTCTAAGTCATATAACTTAAATAAATTTTCTGCGCTAGATAAGTCAACCTGCTTAAACTTTATTCTAGAACCTGGTGATAGTTGTACTAGTTTGTCATAATCAGCACTTATAACTACTCCAATTTTTGGATAACCTCCTATGGTCCCATGATCTGAAAGCATAATAATAGGATTACCATCTGCAGGCACCTGTATGACTCCTTTTATTAGCCCTTCTGATTTGATGTTGGTATCAACTAGATTCTCTATCCTTGGACCTTCCAACCTCATGCCCATACGATCAGTTAACTTTGAAACAATAAATTCTTTTTCTAGAAAGATTTTTTTTCCTTTATCTGAAAAATAATCAAAATTTGTACCTTTTATTATTCTAATATTTTCTATTTTAGTATTTATATAATTTAATTTTTTTTCCATTGAATGATTATTCAATTTTGAAATATTTATTACTTGTTCATTTTCAAACTTTTTACCATCATTAGCACCAATGATTGCTTTTGTATTGGTAGAACAGCTAGACCATTGATATTTTAGATCTATTTGACCACCAATAGCAAAATATCCATATACAGACTTATTTGTCGACAAAATATCTACTTCATCACCATCTTCTAATTTTAAAGCTTGATAACAGTTGCCATCAATAGTTATATCTTTTTTTTTAATCGTAAAATTTACGTCACCTGTGATTGCAATATTAATTTTATTTCCAAAAAATTTTAGTAAAGGTCCTTGGTATGCGAACTCTAAAGCAGGTGAATTTATCTTATTACCAACAAGTTTATTAGATAATGAATAATTTCTTCTATCCATTGCTCCACTAAAAGGAATTCCAACATGATAAAGATTTTTACGACCCTCATCTTGGAAAGTGGTGCTAATTCCTGCTCTAATAACTTTAAAGTAATTTTTACTCACTATAACTTTCAAATTGATTTTTTGATATTTCTTTAAACAAGACAATATCACCTGGATTTATTAAATTTGGACTCTCTTCTTTTGAGCTATCAAATATTTTTATTGGACTATTGCCAATAACATTCCATCCACCTGGACTCTCAAAAGTATATATATTGGCAAACTGTTCGGTCAAAGCTACTGATCCTTTTGGAACTTTAACTCTGGGAGTTTCGAGACGCTTGGCCCTCATATTTTTTGATAAGTCTCCTAAAAAAGGCATTCCTGCAATAAAACCTGTCATATAACAAAAGAATTCTTTGTTAAAAAAATTTTCATAAATTCTTTCCCTTTTGAGCTTAAGTTTTTTTTCTAATCTGACTATGTCTAAAGCAAAATTTTCATCACAACATACAGGAACCTCAATTTTTTTATTTTCTAGATCATCTTCATTCGTAATATTAAGATTTTCTATCAACTTTTTTAAATTTTCAAAATTTGTTTTTTTTAAATCAAAAGAAATTATTAATTTATTATAAGATGGGGATAAATTATTTATTGATCCTATATTTTCTTTCTGAATACTTTTGAAATATCTAATTACTTGAGTATTAGTTTCTCTATTAACCTCTTTACCAAAGTCACAATACAATGCTGCGTCACCAAGATTTAATATATTTTTAATCATGCCATGATATACTTAACACTAATGACAATAGAAATTAATATAAATTGTGATTTAGGAGAAAAGTCAAAACATCACTCAAATAAACATGATCCAGAGTTATTGGAAATAGTTAATTCTGCAAATATTGCTTGTGGATACCATGCTGGTGATGAGGAAACTATGAGCCAAGTCATAGAGATATCAAAAAAAAATGGTGTAAGTATAGGTGCGCATCCATCTTTTAATGATCCAGAAAATTTTGGAAGAGAAAGAATAAATTTATCTGATCCAGAAATTGAAAAACTTATAATTGATCAATACGATATTCTTCAAAAGATAGCATCAGAACAAGGAGAAAACGTTACACATATTAAGCCTCATGGAGCTTTAAACAATATGGCTTGTGAAAATATCGATTTAGCAACAATACTTGCAAAAAGTATAAAGGGAATTAATAAAGATTTAATTTATTTGGTTCCTACTGGATCTAAAATGGAGGAAGCTGCAAAAAAGCTTGATATGAAAATAGCTTGCGAGATATTTGCGGACAGAAATTATGAGGATGATGGTAATCTTATTTCCCGAAAAAAACCCAATGCCTTAATAACAGATCCAGAACAGGCAAAAATACACGTTTTAAGTATGGTTAAAAATCAGTCGCTTAATTGTCACAGCGGAAAGCAAATACCTTGTGAAATCGACTCTGTGTGTATACATGGAGACAATATGAGTTCGTTAGCAACAGCAAAATCTATTAAAGATAACTTAAAAGGTAATGGGCTTAAACTAAAACCTTTAAACAGAATGAAGAAATTTAAAAATGATTAAAAAAACACTTTTTACAATTTTATTATCTATAACTTTAATATCAAATTCTTACTCTGCAGGATCTAGTAGTGGAGGGGAAGGTGACGGTCCAAAAACCAAAACAAATTATGAAAAAGCTGTGAAATTTATTAAATCTGCAAAAAAACATGAAAAAAAAGGAAAGACTGATAAAGCACAATCAAGTTATGAAAAAGCTTTAAAACTTTTACTTAAATCGAACAACAAAAAACCAAATAAACCAGATACTTTAAATTATTTAGGCTTTACTTCTAGAAAACTAGGTGATTTTGAAAATGGAGAGAAATATTATCTTCAAGGTTTGGCTATCAATCCTTACCATATAGGTATTAATGAATATTTAGGTGAACTTTATGTAGCAACAAATAGACATAATCTTGCAGTTGAAAGATTAGAAATTTTAAAAGGTTGCGACTGTAAAGAATATGATGACCTTAAAGCGATTATTGCCGGAGAAAAGGTTTCTAAGTATTAATTAATATTTTTAATCATTTGCTCTGGTAGCCACAAAGCAATCTCTGGAAAAATCACAACTAATACTACTGCTAAAACCATTAATAAAAATAATGGAAATGCACTTCGGGCAATATAGGCCATGTCTTTATTTGCCATACCTTGCAGAACAAATAAATTAAAACCCACAGGTGGTGTTATTTGGGCCATTTCTACAACAATAACTAAAAATATACCAAACCAAATCATGTCGAAACCTGCTTGTCTAATCATTGGTTCTATAATAGCCATCGTCAATACTACAGCTGAGATACCATCAAGAAACATTCCTAAAATTATATAAAAAATCATTAAAACAAAAATTAATACATAAGGGGATAAATCCATATTTTGAATCCACATTGCTAAGTTTCTGGGTAGACCTGTAAAACCCATTGCCAAAGATAAAAAAGTTGAGCCTGCTAAGATAAATGCAATCATACATGATGTTTTTGTTGCACCTAACAAAGATGTTTTAAAAGTTTCTAAAGTTAAACTTTTTTGAAAATAGGACAAAATTAAAGCTCCAACAACTCCTAAAGATGCTGCCTCAGTAGCAGTAGCTATACCGGTATATATTGAACCTATAACAGCTGAGATTAAAAATATCACAGGTAAAAGTTGTTTAGATCTTTTTATCTTTTCAAAAATTGAATATTCTTCAATAATTTTGGGCATTTCTTTTTTGTTAATTAAAGACCAAAAGATAACATATGACATAAAAATTAATGCAATCATTATTCCAGGCAAGATTCCAGCTATAAATAATTTTGCAATAGACTCTTGAACAGCTACTCCATAAATAATCAAAATTATTGATGGAGGTATCAATAAACCTAGTGTTCCAGAACCAGCGAGACTACCAAGTAAAATTTTCTCAGGATAATTTCTTTTTCTTAACTCGGGTATAGACATCTTTCCTACAGTTGCAACTGTGGCTGCAGAGGAACCTGAAATTGCAGCAAATAAGGCGCAACCGACTATATTTACATGAATTAAACCTCCTGGTAATTTTTGCATCCATGGAGATAAACCTTTAAATAAATTTTCAGATAGTCTTGTCCTAAATAGAATTTCTCCCATCCAAACAAATAAGGGTAATGCTGTAAGTGTCCATGATGACGAAGTCCCCCATATTGTTGTTGCCATTGCGTCTCCAACTGGTCTTGATGTAAATAGCATCATACCAATTGCAGATACTCCAATCATGCTTAAGGCTACCCAAATACCTGATCCAAGAAAGAACAGTAAAACACTTATAAAAAATATTGTTAATAAAATTTCTGCCATTTAATTTTTTTTAAAAATTAAAATAAGTTGATGGAAAACACTTATAAAGAAAATAGTGGAACCAATCGCTACACTTGTTTGAGGAATCCAAATTAAAATTTCATCTGCGCCCTCACTTCTTTCTTGAAATTTATATGAAATAACTAACATTTTAAAAAAATAAAATGCCAAATACCCTGAAAAAAAAGTTGCTACACTTAGACACCAGATTTCAATAAATTTTCTCTTTAAACCTGATAATTTTTCAAGAAAAAGAGTAATCCTTATGTGACCGTTTTCAACAAAAGTATAGGCTAATGCAAAAAAAGAGGCTGCAGCCATACAGTAACCTGAGTATTCCGCTAGACCCCTTATATAAAACCCAAATATTCTTGATGAAATACCTATTAAAATGAATACCGCCACCAAAATAAGAAATACTGCTGCGATATATCCAGAAAATTTATAAAGTTTATTTAAATTTTTATCTAAGATTTTAAACATAATAATTTAAGGCCACCCAATATTCTTTAGTGGCCTTAATTAAAATTTGATTATTTATAACTTGATAAAACGGCTGCCCCTCTTGAACCAGCTTTTTGAGACCATTCCTTTGCCATAGTCTCACCTACTTTTTCAAAATGAGCTTGTAGAGGTGCATTTACTTTACCTACTACCATTCCAGCATTAGCTAAAGCTTTTTTGTCCCCGACATTTCCTTGTTTTGATAATTGCCAGCCTTTTCTCTCTGCTAAAGCTGCTTGTTTCATTACTAAATCTTTTGTAGCTTGATCAAGTTTGTTCCAAGAATCTTTATTTACAATCACCATATTTTTTGGAAACCAAGCTGCTATATCATAAAAATATTTCACACCGTTTTCCCATATTTTGGAGTTTTTTCCTGTAGTAGGTGAAGTGATCATACTTTCAACAGCACCTGTAGAAAACGCTTGACTAATTTCAGCAGCTTCAATTTTTGTTGGCGCCATACCTGTTAGCTCAGCAATTCTAATTGTTGCAGAATTATATGCTCTGAACTTTAAACCTTTAAGGTCATTGACAGAGTTGATTTCCTTTTTACTATATAAGCCTTGTGCAGGCCATGGCACAGCGTAAAGAAATATTAAGCCTTTTTCATCTAAGCCTTTGATGATCTCAGCTTTGGATGCTTTGTATAATTTCATTGCATCCGAGTAAGATGTTGCCAAAAATGGCTGTGAGTCTACTTCCAGCAAAGGATCTTCTTTACCTAAAGCTGACATAAATCTTTCTCCGATCTGAGCTTGACCTGTTCTCACAGCTCTAAAGATTTCTCCACCTTTAAATAGTGAGCCACCAGGATGAGTAACTATTGTCAGTTTTCCACCACTTTTTTCAGTTACATTTTTTGCAAATTCAGTTGCGTTTGCAGAATGAAAATTACCAGCACCATAAGCCAGTGCCATGTCCCATTTTTCCGCAAAAGAAGAATTAATTGACAAAATTGATGAAACTAAAATAATTGATAAGTATTTTATGAATTTCATTTATCCTCCATTTTTTTTAAAAGCATTTCATTATGTATTAAAATAATTATCAATAAAAAAATTATACTACTTTTAATTGAATAATTTAAAATATCTAATACTATAAGCCTACTTTGTTAGAAGAAGCACTCATATTAGTTCAGATTATTTTCATTGATATAATCTTGGCGGCAGATAATGCAATTATAATTGGATTGATTGCAGCTAATTTTGCACCAAAAAATAGAAGACAAATTATTTTATGGGGTGTGGCTGGAGCACTAATATTTAAAGTTATTTTTGCAGTATTTGCTACATATTTATTTGAATTTTATTTTATAAAAATCTTAGGTGGCTTGCTCTTAATTTGGATTGTTAATGATTTAAGAAAAGATCTTTTTGAGATTAAAAAAGTTAAATCTCCAACTAAAAAATCAAAAGAACCTTCATATATTCAAAGTGTATATAAAGTTTTATTTGCAGATATTACAATAAGTTTTGATAACGTAATTGGAGTTGTTGGGGCAGCAAAGGGTAATTTTAGTTTTATGATTTTCGGTCTTGTATTATCAGTTGTGCTTACAGGTGCTATGGCAACCTATCTTGCTAACTATATTCAAAAACATTTATGGATTGCTTATGTGGGTTTAGGGTTTATCTTACTTGTTGCTCTTCAACTGGTAATAGGTGGTCTAGTTGATCTAGATATATTGTCTATAAATGAGGAATTTAAAAAATATTTCTAATAAGAATGTTTTTTTGTAGGATATTTTTTTTTCCTTACATCTGAGGCATACTTTCTAATACCAACATTGATATACTTTTTAACATTAGAAAACCTTTTAACAAATTTAATGTTAGTATGATTTAATCCAATTAAATCATCAGTCACTAAAACTTGACCATCACAATACACAGATGAACCGATTCCAATAGTTGGAATATTTAATTTTTGAGTAATAAGTTTTGCAATTTCAGTTTTTACACACTCTAAAACAATTGCAAATACCCCGCTTTCTTGTAGCAACGTTGCATCGCTTATTAAGTTCTTTATCTCACTATTCGTTTTTCCCTTAGATTTAAATTTTTTTGTTGATTGAGGAAGTAGACCAATATGACCCATAACTGGGATTTTATTTTTAATTAAAAACTTTATTTGTTCGATAACCCTTTTGCCACCTTCTAATTTTACTGCATCACATTTAGTCTCTTTTAGAATTTTCTTGGAATTCTTTAAAGCTAGAGACTTTGTGCTGTAAGTTTTGAAAGGCATATCAACAACCATTAAACTTTTTTTAATGCCCAATCTAACACTTTTGGAGTGATTGATCATTTCTGTTAAAGTGACTTTTTTTGTTGAGGAATAATTATATAAAACAGAGCCTAATGAGTCTCCAACTAAAACAATGTCAACATGCTTATCTACCTCTTCTGCGATATTTTTTGAGTAAGCTGTAAGACAAACTATTTTAGATTTTTTTTTTTTATTGATTATTTTCTTAATCTTATCCATCTAAATAACTCATCCAATCTTTAGCTAAAGTAGATGAATTTCTTTTATCGTAAAGAGCTAAATAAAAGAAAGTTAAATCAAGACTATTATAAATAGCCGCCAAAACACTAAGCTTTAATAATCTTTCATCGTTTAGATTTTCTATTTTGTTAATGTGCTGAATAAAAACAGCATCAGTCCACATATGTTGAGATGCAACAGTTTTATCTTTATTTGCTACCAATGGCTTAAGAGTTCTACCAGATAATCCTAAAAATTTATTAAACATAAAGTTATACTGACTTAAGAACTTAGTTATGTCACCAAAAAGAGGTTGGTCATGATAAAGAGGTAAAAATTCCACTTCACATACTATTTTAAGCACATTATTTAGCAATTTCTTACTTCCTTTAAAAATATCTAACTCAGCACCTTGAACATCTATTTTAATGAAATCTATTGTATCAATAGAATATTTGTCTACAAAAAAATCAAGAGTTATTGTTTCAATTTCAGATTCTTTTTTTAAATACATATATTGTAATTCATGATATAAATTTAATAATTTTTCGTTTGGTTTATAGAGACTAGTACACATTGGATTTTCTGTAATATATAGTTTTCTTTTTTCATTATTTTCTCCAAGTGCAAATGGAAAATATTTAATGCCTTTATCAGCTTTAGAATTCATTTGGTCACATACTTCCTTTTCAATTTCAAATCCTATAATCTCACTGGATGGAAAGTATTTCAGTATTTTATGAAATCTTGGTTTCGAATTTCCTATGGGTAGTGCACCTATATCTACAAGAGTAAATTTACAATCAACTTTAGTCTTTTTAATAATTTCTACAAGTTTTTCGAAAGGATCTTTCATAAAAAATTATTATTCTAATTCAATTGTGCTTGGTGGCTTAGATGTAATGTCATAGACTACTCTATTTATCCCTCTTATACTATTTACGATTTTATTTGAAATCGTTTGAATAAAAGGCTTTTTAAATTCATAAAAGTCTGCTGTCATACCATCCTCAGAGGTAATAGCTCTCAATAGACACAAATATTCGTAAGTTCTATTATCACCCATTACACCCACAGTCTTAACAGGAAGTAACGCAGCATAAGCTTGCCAAATTTTGTCATAAAAACCATGTTCTTTTAAAGCAGTAATAAAATAATGATCAGCTTCTTTTAAAATTTTAATTTTTTCTTTTGTTATTTTTCCTGGCATTCTTATTGCTAAACCTGGTCCAGGAAAAGGATGTCTAGAGATAATTTCTTTATTTAAATTTAGATCTAAACCTAATTTTCTCACTTCATCCTTAAATAAAAATCTTAGAGGTTCTAATAATTTCAATTTCATTTTTTTTGGAAGGCCACCTACATTATGATGCGATTTAATTTTAGAGGTTTGGCTGCCTGTAACAGATTTACTCTCAATTAAGTCTGGATAAAGAGTTCCTTGAGCTAAAAATCTTACATTTTTAATTTTCTTGGCATATCTTTCAAAAATTTTTATAAAAAGATTTCCTATTATTTTTCTCTTTTTTTCTGGATCTGAAATATTTTTAAGTTTTCTTAAAAACTCTTTTTCAGCATTTACATAAATTAGATTAATTTTTAATCTTTTTTTAAATGTGTTAACCACTTGTTGTTCCTCATTTTTTCTTAAAAGACCTGTATTTACAAAAATACAGTATAGTTTTTTTCCTATCGCTTTGTTTATTAATTGCGCAACTACACTACTATCTACACCTCCAGACAAAGCACATATTACTTTATTTTTTCCAACTTCATTTCTTATGTCTTTTATTAATCTCATTTTTTGATTTTTTACTGACCAATTTTTTTTAATCTTACAAATTGAAAAAATGAAGTTTCTAATTATTATTTTACCATTCTCTGTGTGAGTTACTTCGGGATGAAATTGTACTCCATAAATTCTTTTCAAGCTGTTTTCGATAATTGCAAACTTTGAATTCTGACTAGAAGCAATAATTCTAAAATTTTTTGGCAATCTAGAAACTTGATCAGCATGACTCATCCAAACTTTTACATGTTTCCTATTTTTAAAATAATCTTTTATTAACTGACTATTATTTTTTTTAACGATATTAGCTAAACCGAATTCTCTATGTTTTGATTGTTTTACTATTCCACCTTTTATTTTAGACAAAATTTGGTGACCAAAGCAAATACCGAGTACTGGTATTTCATTTTCAATAATATTTTTATCAAATGAGTATTCCTTAATATCGTAAACATTTAAAGGTCCACCTGATAAAATTATCCCTTTAATTTTTTTGTTTATATCTTTATTCTTTATTTTTTTATGACTAATGATTTCTGAAAATACACCAAGCTCTCTTATTCTTCTTGCGATCAATTGAGTAAACTGTGAACCAAAATCAATAATTAGAATTTTATCAAGACCTTTCTCAAGAGTCATTTTTTGGCTCTAGATTAGCAAGTGTCTCTAAAATTTTTTTATTCTCATTGCATAAACTTTTACAAACCTCAGAAAATGTTTTCGATAAATCTTTGACTTGGGAATAATTTGATTTTTTCAACCCTATTTTCATAAGCATTAAAATGGCTTCTTCATTATTTGGATCTATTAATAAAGTAGCATCTAAATTTTTTTCTTCTTTACCTTGATCTTCTTTAAAGTTGTAAATTTTAGCTAAATATAAATATGAATTTGAGTTTTTTGGATTAAAAACAATACTTCTTTCAAACATAAATTTCGCATCGTCAAATTTTTTATTTTCATAAAGAGCCAAACCTTTTGCAAAAAAGTTCTCACTTGCAAATGAACCAACAAATATGTTTATAAAAAAATATATAAATATAGTTTTTTTACAAATATCTTTCATTAGTATCTATTTTCATCCTCAACAATATCGACATTATGTACCATACTTTCATAAAATCCAGCTTTTGTAATTTTTATAAATTGAGGTTTTTTCCTTAAGTATTTAATTTGTTTGGATCCAAGATACCCCATAGATGATTTTAAGCCGCCTACTAATTTAAAGATAACTTTATCTACTTTCCCTTTATATTTTGCAAGACCTTCAACTCCCTCAGGAACATATTTAGAATTATCTTTTTGTTTAGATTGAAAGTATCTATCTGCGGACCCTTTATTCATAGCTCCAACAGACCCCATACCTCTAAAGCTTTTAAATAACTTTCCATTTTTTTTTATAAGTTTTCCTGGTGTTTCATCAGTTCCTGCAAACAAAGATCCGATCATAACTGCGTCAGCACCAGCAGCAAATGCTTTTGCCAAATCTCCAGAGTACTTAATACCTCCGTCAGATATTATTTTAACTTTACTTTTTTTTATAGCATTTCTAACATTTAAAATTGCAGTTAATTGAGGAACTCCAATACCTGCAACTAATCTTGTAGTACAAATAGAGCCAGGTCCTATTCCAACTTTAATTATATCAACCCCTAATTTATCTAAGTATTTTGCTGCATCTGCTGTTGCAATGTTTCCTGCACAAAGAGCAGTTTTTAAATTTTTTTCTTTTTTAATTAACTTAATCATTTCCGAAACTTTTTTTGTATGTCCGTGTGCAGTATCTACAACTATCATGTTTATACCTTCTTTTAGAATTGCCT
Organism: uncultured Pelagibacteraceae bacterium; assembly: GCA_902525625.1. Lineage (GTDB taxonomy): Bacteria > Pseudomonadota > Alphaproteobacteria > Pelagibacterales > Pelagibacteraceae > Pelagibacter. The sequence goes on from CABZHM010000008.1 coordinate 47,088, forward strand.
TAGCTCTAGCAAGCTCATTCGATCCAGCACCTACCGCAGCCCCAACTAATAATTTCTGTTTTTTAACTTTTTTTATTTCCTCAACTTGTTTTTTTATATTTAAATTACGATGGATAATGCCAATACCTCCAGCTTTAGCTATAGCAATTGCCATTTTGCTCTCCGTCACAGTATCCATAGCTGAAGTTAATAATGGTATTCTTAGTTTAAGGAATTTAGATAATATAATACTGGTGTCAACTTCCGACGGAAGTATATTTGAATATTTCGGAGCAAGTGTAACATCATCAAAGGTAAGAGCTTCTTTTATAGGATCCATATTCATTTATATATGATTCCTTGAAATATTAAAGTGACTATCTAATTTTTTTACAAACTATAAAACTTTCTTTAGATTCTTTTCGGCTTGATAAAGGTTTAAAAACCTTTACTTCTTTAAATATTTTCTTTCCAAGTGCGACAATTTCATTAAAGGTGCTGCCCATAAAAATTTTTGAAATAAAATAACCTTTTGATGAAATTACTTTTTTTGAAAAAATCATTGCCTCTTTGCATAATTCTCCAGTTTGAATTGAGTCAAGGTTCTTTACACCAGTAGTATTTACAGCCATATCAGACATGACCACATCAAATTCTTTTGTTAAATTTTCCTTAATTTTTTCTTGAATATCAGGCTCTGTAAAATCACCTTTAATATGAATTCCATTATCAATCGGTAACAAGTCTTTTAAATCAATTGATATTATTTTACTATTTTTTATTGTTTTTGAAACATATTGAGACCAGCTTCCAGGAGATGCACCAATATCTAAAATAAACATTCCGTTCTTAAAGATCTTAAATTTTTTATCTATTTCAATTAATTTATAAACTGATCGCGCTCTATAACCGTCGACTTTTGACTGGCGCACGTAAATATCTCTCTTTTGTTTATTGATCCAGTTTTTAGAAATTTTATTTTTTTTCAACTAATTATTATACCTTAAGCTTTTAATAACTTTTTTATCACTTAGTGTTTCAATCTCAATTTCAATACTTTTATTTATTCTCATGTCTTTACCATCTTTCCAAATGCCAGCTGCAAGGTGCATTATACCTATTTTATAATTGGGCAAGTATGGTTCAACGAAAGTACTATTAATTTCATCATATTTTGGCAGTAGATTACTTGCAATCCAATTACAATTAAGTGGTAAAAATTCTGTGGCTAAATCATCAATATACACTGACATATTAATTGCTAAACCTTCAGATCCAAAAATATTTCCTGCTTTTAAGGTTTGTCTAAGATTATTCTGCCAACTTTCCCAACCAGGAGAATTTTTTTCTAAAGAAAAAACACCAATATTTATATGCGGTGCGAAGGCTAATTTTCTAGCTTTATCGTATGGTATTTTGGATTTCACTGCATGTTTAAAATTTTGTGATTTAATAATTGCTAGTTTTCCAAATAGCCAATTAACTTTTGACATAATTTTATACCCTGGGCCAAGTGTCTGTGTGATACCTAGTTTACCATTATCGCAAGCTTTAAAATATAATTCTACACACTCCCAATCATTCACCCAAGCATCACAATCAATCCATAAATATTTACTATAATTTGGGAAGTACTTTGGCAAAAAAGCCCTGGAGACTTGACTTTTTAACCATTCTTTTCCTTTTACTTTAAATTCTGGAACTTCAATATCCCAATCTGCTTTTTTAATTTCATCTACTTTTTTTGACAATAAATCTTTTTGATCTTGTGTTAATCCTGCATCTAAAACACAAATAGCTATTTTTTCACTTTCTTTAAATTTTTTAACAGAATTAATCAGCTCATCTAATAGAGGAAAATATTTAGCATCAGCTAATGAAACAATTACTTTTTTTTTCATTAAAGTATATCTTCAAGGTCATCTTCGTCTTGAATT
>CABZHM010000009.1 GCA_902525625.1 uncultured Pelagibacteraceae bacterium
GTACAACTTGGCATGCAGCTGGATTAGTAAGTCAACTAGGTCCCTCAGCAGCGATTACCAAAATTAGAAAATATACCTTAGATCTTTATAAAGAACTTGAAAAGAAGGTGGATCATTCAGCTGGATTAAGATTGAATGGAGCTCTTTCAATTGCTGAAAACAAAGGTAGATGGCAAGAGCTTCAAAGACAAGCAACAACTGCACAACTTTTTGATGTAGATGTTAGAATTTTAGATAAAGAGCAAATCAAAAAAGATTATCCAATTATAAATACTGATGAAGTTTTAGGAGGGATTTTAATGCCAGGCGATGGTGCTGCAGATCCATCCGGAGTAACTCATATGTTGGCAAAAGCAGCTAGAATGGAAGGGGCAAAGATTTTTGAAAAATCTCCTGTTGATGAGATTATAATTAAAAATGGAAAAATATCTGGTGTAAGAGTTAATGGTAAAAAAATTGATTGTGAATATATAGTTTTAGCATCAGGAATGTGGTCACGCCAAATTGGAGAAAAAGCTGGAGTAAGTATTCCTCTTTACCCGGCAGAACACTTTTATATAATCACTGAACCAATTGAAAATCTTTCTAAAACTTTACCGGTGATAAGAGATTTTGATAACAGAACTTATATAAAAGAGGACGCTGGAAAAATATTGGTTGGAATTTTTGAATCTCAATCAATACCAGCATGGGATAAAATTAATAAAGTTCCAGAGAATTTTTCGTTTGGAGAATTTCAAGAAAATTTTGAACATTTTGAACCTTATTTAGCTACTGCAATAAAAAGATTTCCAGTATTAGAAACAGCAGGAATCAGAAAATTTTTTTCTGGTCCCGAGTCTTTTACCCCTGATACAAATACATTGCTTGGAGAAGTACCTGAGGTAAAAAACTTTTTTGTATGCTGTGGTTTAAATAGTATCGGTATTGGAAGTGGAGGAGGTGTTGGCAAAGTTACAGCTGAATGGTTAATCAATGGACATATTAATGAAGATATTTTCTGTTATGACATAAAAAGATTTCAAAAATTTCATTCTGATCTAGGTTTTATTAAAAAAAGAATTACAGAGTCATTAGGAGATTTATATGGAATGCATTGGCCTTTTAAACAACATAAAACTTCAAGGAATATAAAAACACTTCCATATCACGATGAGTTAAAAAGTTTCGGAGCATGTTTTGGTGTTTCTGGTGGATATGAAAGACCGATGTGGTTTGCATTAGATGGAGAAAAAACGGAATATGAACATAGCTATAACTACCAAAATTGGTATCCATCAGCAGAATATGAAACAAATAATACTTTAAAAAATGTTGGTCTATTTGATTTAACTCCTTTTTCAAAATTCGAGATAAAATCTGACAAAGCACAGAAGGAATTACAAAAAAATTTGCACAGCTGATATAAAGAATGAACCTGGTAAATGTATATATACACATATGTTAAATCCTGATGGTGGTATTGAAACAGATTTAACAGTTGTTTGTATCAATAAAGATTATTTTAGAATAATTAGCTCTGCTGCTACACGAGAGAGAGATAAATTTCATATAAAAAAATACCTTTCAAAAGATGTTGAGTTAAAAGATGTTACAGATGATTTTTGCGTATTTGGAGTTTTTGGTCCAAAAAGTAGAGATCTACTTAAAAATTTAAGTAAAGATAATTTTGAAAATGATCAATTTAAATTTGGATTTGCAAAGTTTATCACAGTTGATGGGGTTAAAATTTGGACACAAAGATTATCTTATGTGGGTGAATTAGGCTTCGAGCTATATGTAGATCTTAAAGACGCAAAAAAAATATATGAATTACTTATAGAAAAAGGAAAAGATTTTAATCTTTCAAATTGTGGTGTGCATGCAATGGATATTATGCGAATGGAAAGTGGCTTTCTTCATTGGGGCTACGATATTTCGCCTGAGGAAAATCAACATCAAGCAGGTCTTTCCTTTACAATCAGTAACAAAAAGAACGTAGATTTTATCGGAAAGTCTGCTCTTGAAAAAATTGATTTAAAAAAGATTAAAACAAGATTTGCGATGTTTACTCTAAAAGATAGTAAACCCGGAGCACCACTATTACTTCACGACGAGCCTATTTATTTAGAGGATAAAATAATAGGAAGATCTACTTCAGGAAATTACTCATTTAACTTTAAGAAAAATCTTACTTTTGGTTATATTAATAACGATTTTTCTTATGAAACACTTAAAGATAGTAAATTGTTTATTGAGGTTGAAAAAAAAAAATATGAGATTGAATTGATTAAAAGACCACTAAAGCAGACTAATTTTAAGAGTAATTAAACTTTATTTTTTAAAAGAAAAACAAATATAAAACCAGTGATATACATAATCAAAGCATACGCAGCTGTTGGAGTTATGTAGACTATATCTGTGCCAAATATTTGTGTGGAGACAAATATTGCCAAAGTACCATTTTGTAATCCACATTCTAAAGCAATACATTTTTGTTGTTTCATTCCTGAGGCAAAAGTTTTACCAAGGTAATAAGCCACAATCATCATTGTTATATTTAGAATAAAAGTAATAAAACCTGCTTGCATTAAAAAATCTATAAAACTTTCTCTTTCTTCATAAAATGCAGCTATAAAAAAAATAACAAATAATATTATATTGAGATTTTCAAATACATGAATTTTGGAATTTACAAAATTTTCAGCAAATTTTCTTATAATCATTCCCAAGATAACTGGAACCGTTACAACCAAAAACATTTTTAGCGCTATACCGGTCATTGAAATATTTTGAGAAATATTTGTAATTTCAAATAAATCAGCAGATGTAAAAATTATAAGAGGAACGGTAATAATAGAAAGTAAACTTATTATAGCTGTTAAAGTAATAGATAAAGCAACATCTCCATTAGCAAATTTTGTTAATATATTAGATGTAACTCCACCTGGCGCAGCAGCAATGATCATAACTCCAATCGATATTTCAGGCGGTACTCTTAAAATAATAATTAATAAGTAGGCAACTAATGGAAGAACAATTAATTGAGAAAAAAAACCTACAAAAAAATCTTTTGGAGTTTTTAATACTCTCGTAAAATCCTCAATTTTTAAACCTAAACCCAAACTCAACATTATTAATGCGAGTATGATAGGTGCTATTTTTGTTACTATCTCCATGATCTCTCTGCACAATAGAATAACAACTATAATTTATTTAAGATTTATGAAATTGCAATCAAATTCAAAATTCTTGTTATAAATTTCGATTTTTCTTTAAAAAAATTTAATTGGTAATCGAGTATCTGGTCTCTATTATTTCCTGTTAGAAAATATTGTTTTTTATTATTAACTTTTAAATTTCCTTTTTTAACCAAAAATTTACATTTTCTGATAACAGTTGCTCTTGGAATATTTGTCATTTCTGAAATAGACATAGCACTTAAACCTGGCTTTGTTAACTGAAGAGGATTAGTAAAAGTATTATCAACAAAATACTTGTTATCTCTATTTATGGAGAAGTCTCTTGGAAATGTTTTTGTATTCAATGCTTGATGCATCATGATTGTTCCAATGACATGAACAGTCGTCAAGTCATTAAACATTTTTTGATACCCAATAATCCATGGAATTTGCATTCTGTAATACCATCTCCAACACAGCGTAAAATTTTTTTTTATCAATTTTTCTAAATTATTCTTATCAATTTTTTTATCGTATAATTTTTCTTGATTTAAAAGTTCTGCTACTCTGACAAGATATTTAGAAGTTAATGGTATTTGACTTTGTGGTTTTACATATGCGTAAGCAGATCTATCAATTATAACTTTTTTTCTTTTTCTTTTAATAGCACCTAGGTTTTCTAGTTCTAAAACTTTACGTCTTAAGGTTTCTTTTGGTAAATTAAGTTTTTCACACAATTCTGATATACTAAACTCATTTATTTGTAAATTATCCTTTGCATAAAATTGGTCATATGTTTGTGTAATATTAACTTGATGGTAAAAATTTAAAGTTTTTTCGACTAAAGAAATAATTATTAAGAATTTTAAATGATCTTGAAAAGAAGTGTATATTCCATTAATCCAATTCCACTGATGTGTTACCCAGTCTGTACCTAGAGCTTCATAATTTTGTAGAATACAATCATAAATTTGATCTTCTGAAAGTGTTTTTGAAAAATCTATTTGTTTAACTTCCATAAATTATAACCTGATTATATATGACCCAAATTGAACACATGTAAATCAATTAGTGACCCATATTGAACTTTTTGTCAATTGAGAAAAAATAAACTTCATGATTTACAGACACTATGGCAGATAGAGACTTTACAAATTTGGGTAATGAAATTGAAAACCCAAATGATTTCAGTGACGCTGAAAAGCCCATAAAGATTAGAAGATCATCACTTAATAGAGTTGATATCAACATTTTAAAATCCAAACTTCAAGAAACAGAGAGCAAAGAGTTTAAAAAAAATCTACTCATTCTTTTAGTGCTTTTTACCATATTAGCAATTTTAGGAATTAGCTTTTCACTATAATGAAATTTGCAAATAAAAGTTTTTCATGGTTTAATAGATTAATGAAAAATTCTGGTTTTGATGTTACAGATAAATTAGTTGAAAAGTATTTAGTAAAAGACCATCAAAAAAATAAAACTAAGAGTACAAATATTAATGTTTTACTTAATAGAGTTAGGGCTGAAAAAAAAAACGAGAGTATGAAAAAAATATATTTTTCTGCTGTGGCTTCTACTGGTTTAGTTTTGTTTGGTCTTTTAATTTTTTAATAATATAAAATTTATTTTATAAAAGTATCATTAAATTGATTACTCACCCTCACGAAAGTTGTGCATTTACTAAGTTGTTTTAAAGATGGAGCGCCAACATAGGTACAGCTACTTCTAACACCACCAAGTATATTCAAGATTGTTTCGTTTATCTTTCCTCTGTATTTAACTTTTACTGATCTACCTTCACTACTTCTATAGTTCGATAATCCACCGTAATGCTTTTTATTTGCAACTTCGGAACTGGAGCCATAAAATTCGATATATTTTGAACCATTTTTTTTTATCACTTTTCCACCACCTTCATCATGTCCTGCTAACATTCCACCAAGCATAACAAAATCAGCGCCACCACCGAAACCTTTTGCGACATCACCTGGGCAAGTACAACCACCATCAGCAATAATATGTGCTCCTAAACCATGAGCAGCATCTGCACATTCAATTACAGCACTCAATTGAGGATAACCAACTCCTGTTTGTATTCTTGTAGTACACACACTCCCAGGTCCGATACCTACTTTTACTATATCAGCACCACTTAAAACTAGTTCTTGTGTCATATCTGCTGTAACAACGTTGCCAGCAATGATAGTTTTTGTTGGATATTTATCTCTGACAGATTTGATAAAATTTGTAAAATGTTCGGTATATCCATTAGCTACATCTATGCATATAAATTTAAAAAAACTAAATTCTTTCAATACTTTATCTAAAGTAAGAAAATCCTCTTTTTTAATGCCAACACTCAATGCTATATTTTGATAAATTTTCTTAATATTTTTATTTTGTTTAATTTTTTAACATCGTGTTGTTTAGTAAGACATGTAATCATTCCATGATCGTTTAACTTTTTAGCTATACTAAGTTCTCCAACACCATCCATATTAGCTGCTATAATTGGGATTCCTGACCACTCATTTTTACTGTATTTAAATCTATAAGTTCTTAATAGATTTACGTCCTTACGACTTTTTAATGTGCTTCTTTTCGGTCTGAATAAAACATCTGAGTAGTCTAGTTTTAATTCTTCTTCTATTCTCATTAAGTGAAAGATAACTTTGATCTTCTAAATATCAATTATATTATTAGTTGAAAAAAATACTTTTAGTGGATAATATCCACCTATTTGTGATAAATGATTAGATATATTTTACTTATATTTTTTCTAAAACAGATTTTACAGTTTCACCCATTACAGATGGATTTTTAGAAATTGTGACACCACACTCTTTAAGTATTTCCACTTTTTCAATAGCACTTTCGCCGTAAGCTGAAACTATAGCTCCTGCATGACCCATAACTCTACCTTTTGGAGCTGTTAGGCCAGCTATATATCCTATCACAGGTTTTTTCATATTTTCTTTTGCAAATTCACCAGCCGCTACTTCTTGTGGTCCGCCGATTTCACCAATCATTAAAATTGCATCAGTCTCATCGTCCATTTCAAATTTTTCAATAATATCTCTAAAAGAACTGCCATTAATTGGATCACCACCAATTCCTACACTTGTAGAAACACCTATGTTTAGATCTTTCATTTGTTGGGCTGCTTCATAACCTAAAGTCCCTGATCTACTTATTATACCAACTCTACCCTCCTTATAAATATGACCTGGCATAATACCTAACATTGATTTACCTGGGCTTATTATCCCTGCACAGTTTGGACCAACTAAAGTCATTTTTTCATTTTTTGAATATCGTCTCATATATCTTTTAATTTTAATCATGTCGTGGGACGGGATCCCATCGACTATTGCAACACAAGTTTTAATGCCAGCATCAGCTGATTCCATTGCTGAATCAGCTGCAAAAGCAGGGGGAACAAATAAAACAGATGCTGAAGCGCCAGTATTTTTTACCGCATCTTTTACTGTGTTAAAAACTGGTCTGTCCAAATGTTTTTGTCCTCCTTTTCCTGGAGTTACTCCACCTACAACGTTAGAGCCATACTTTATCATTTCTTCAGCATGAAATGTTCCCATCTTTCCGGTGAAACCCTGAATGATTATTTTTGTACTTTTATCAATTAAAACTGTCATTTTTTTTTTAACACTGCAACGGCTTTATTTGCTGCATCTTCTAATGTATTTGCTTCTATATATTTTATTTTACTTTCTCTAAGAATTTTATTCCCTTTATCTACGTTTGTACCAGCAAGTCTAATAACCAATGGCACCTTTATTTCAATTTTTTTTAAAGCCTGAACTATTCCTTCTGCAACCCAGTCACATCTATTAATTCCAGCAAAAATATTAATCAATATTACTTTAACTTTCTCATCCATCGTAATTAGCTTAAATGCTTTGACAATTTTTTCAGGGGTAGCTCCACCTCCAACATCTAAAAAATTAGCGGGTTGACCTCCAGCTAATTTTATCATATCCATCGAAGCCATTGCTAAACCAGCTCCATTAATAATATTACCAATATTTCCGTCTAAACTCACATAATTTAAACCTCTATCAGATGCAAAAACTTCTTTATCATCCTCTTGAGTTTTATCTCTAAGTTCTGAAACTTTATTTCTTCTAAACATTGCATTGTTATCAAAGCTCATTTTACAATCTAAAGCTAAAATTTGTTTTTGTTTCGAAATAACTAATGGGTTTACCTCAACCATTGTTGCATCTAACTCGCTGAAAGCTTTAGCGCATCCAACTATCGTATCGGAAACTCTTGAAATTAGCTCTGGTTCTATACCTAGGCCGAAAGCGAGTTCTCTAGCTTGAAAACTTTGTATGCCTACAGCAACTTCTATTTTAGATCTTATTATAGATTCTGGTTTTTCTTTAGAAATTTCTTCAACACTCATTCCACCCTCTGTTGAAGCAACTACCATTATACTTTCTGAGCTTCTATCAAATACTAATCCAAGGTATAGTTCTTTTTCTATGTCTGTTGCTTCTTCAATATAAATTCTGTTTACAATTTTTCCTTCGGGTCCTGTTTGATTAGTAACTAGTTTTTTTCCTAAAAGTTTATCTGTAGCTTGAGCTACTTCTAAAGGGGAATTACACAATATAATTCCACCTGCTTTTCCTCTTGCACCAGAATGTATTTGAGCTTTTACAACCCATTTTGATCCTCCAATTTCTCGTGCTTTATTCTCTGCAGTCTCAGGACTATAAACAATTCCTCCTCTTGGAATTGTTACTCCAAAGCTAGCTAAAATTTCTTTTGCCTGATATTCGTGTATATCCATAATTATTTTTTATTTATAAGTTTATTAATGTTAACAATATTTTCAGCCATTCTTGCTGAAGCTGCATCAATCATTCTTCCATCTAATTGAGCTGCACCTTTACCTTCTTTTGCAGCCTTGTCTAATTCTTCCAAAATTCTTTTTGCTTTAGTTACCTCAGTTTCAGGAGGAGTGAATACTTTATTCGCTAATTCGATTTGTGATGGATGTATTGCCCATTTACCTTCTATGCCGATAGCCGCTCCTCTTTTCGCAGATTCAATATATGCATCAGGATCATTAAAATCACCAAATGGTCCATCAATTGCTCTTAGTCCGTATGCTCTACAAGTCATTACTAGTTCTGAAAGACCATGATGCCACTGGTCACCAGGATAATCAGGATTTAAACCACCGATCACAACTGTTCTTGCCCTTAAACTTGCAGCATAATCAGCAACTCCAAAATGCAGTGCTTCTAGGCGTTCACTTGATTTTGCAATTGATTTAATATTGGACATACCAAGAGCAGTTTCAATCAAACATTCAATACCTATCTTGTTTTTAAATTTTTTGTTTGTTTCTATTTGAGTAAGCATACAGTCGACCATGTATATATCACTTTCAGCACCTGCTTTTGGTAACAAAATTGTATCCACATTTTCTCCAGCTTGCTCAACAATTTCTATCAAGTCCCTATACATATAATGAGTATCAAGACTATTTATTCTTACTGAAATTGTTTTACCTTTCTCTCTCCATTTCATTTCATTTAGAGCTTTAATAACATTAGCTCTTGCTGACACTTTATCATTAGGAGACACTGCATCTTCTAGATCTAAAAAAATATAATCAGCCTCAGAATCTAAAGCTTTTTGAAACATTTTTGGAGATGATCCTGGTACGGCCAACTCACTTCTATGTAGTCTAGGTCTTGCAGGCTTGTATATTTTGAAGCTCATATGATTTTTAATTTTTTTTAAACCTACTTTCTTTTTTTAGATGTTTAAACATATAAATCTCCTTTGAGTGAGATATTAATTTTCTTTAAATTTTGATCCATTAACAACATCTTATTAAGTGATTAGCGATTATCATAAAATCTTGTTTGAAAGGAAATAAATAAGTAGTATATATCAAAGTTAACTAAAGGGCGGGGTAGCTCAGTTGGTTAGAGCGCAGGACTCATAAGCCTGAGGTCAGTGGTTCGATTCCACTTCCCGCTACCAATTAGTGACCAGGGAAATCAATCAAATTTTCTATTTTATAACCTTTTTTGATTAAATTATCTGAACCACCCAAATCAAATAAATTAATTACAAAAATAAAACAAGATACTTTTGCTTTAGAAATTTCTATTAATTTTGCTGCTGCCTCTGCCGTCCCACCAGTTGCAATTAAATCATCAATAATTAACACAGACTCATTTTCGCTTAAAGAATCTTTGTGTACTTCAATAGTTGCAGTACCATACTCTAATTCAAAATCTATGGAATGTGTATCTGCTGGCAATTTATCTTTCTTACGAAGCATTATAAATGGTTTTTTTAAAATATACGAAACGGCTGATGCAAAAACAAACCCTCTAGACTCAACTGCAGCGATTTTATCAAATTTATAATTTTTAGATCTTTCTACTATTTGATTAACTGTTTCTTCAAATGCATCAGCATTTTTGATTAAGGTTGTAATATCCCTAAATAAAATACCTTTCTTTGGGTAATCTTTTATAGACCTTATGTGATCTTTTAAATTCATAATAGTTTATTATTAAAGTATAAATAATTAAATTTTTTAACATGACAAGAAATAAATTAGCAATCATTGGTGGAAGTGGTCTTTATGATGTTGAGGAATTTAAAGAAAGAGAATTAATAAGTTTAAAAACTCCGTGGGGACAACCTTCAGATCAAATTTTAAAAACGATATATAATAGAAAAGAAGTTTACTTTCTACCAAGACATGGGAGAGGACATTTTGTTTCGCCATCAAATATTAACTTTAGGGCTAATATAGATGCACTTAAACAGCTAGGTGTAACAGATATCGTATCAGTTTCTGCAGTAGGTTCATTAAAAGAGGATTTACCTCCAGGAAAGTTTGTAATTGTAGATCAATTCATAGATAGAACTTTTTCAAGAGTTAAAACATTTTTTGATGATGAAATAGTTGCACATGTATCTATGGCACACCCAACATCGAATGGTCTCATGAATGCATGCGAGGATGCAATCAGGAAAGAGAATATAGAATTTCAAAGAGGTGGTACATACATAGTAATGGAGGGTCCTCAATTCTCTACTTTAGCAGAGTCAAATTTATATAGATTATGGAAAGCTGATGTAATTGGTATGACAAATATGCCTGAGGCTAAATTAGCTAGAGAGGCTGAGATCAGATACGCTTCAGTATCGATGGTAACAGATTATGATTGCTGGCATCCGGATCATGATAATGTCGATGTTCAACAAGTTATAAAAGTACTTTTAGGAAATGCGGCAAAAGCAAAAAATATGATTAAAAACTTAATAGATAACTTTGAAAATCATATTGATCCAAATGATCCAACCAATAATTGTTTAGATGTTGCAATTATTACAGCACCTGAAAAAAGAACAAAAAAAACGATAGAAAAACTTAAAACTGTTGCTGGTAGAGTTTTAAATCAATGAGAATAGAAGGAAAAGAATATCGAACTATTTGGTTTGAAAATAACGTTGTAAAAATTATTGATCAAACAAAACTTCCACACAAATTTATTATTAAAAACCTCAAAACAGTTAAGGACTCAATAAATGCGATTAAGGTAATGGAGGTAAGAGGCGCACCTCTAATAGGAGCTACGGCAGCTTATGGTATGGTTTTAGCTATAATTGAAAATAATGACCAATCTTTTTTAAAGAAATCTGCAGAAAATTTAATTAGTTCAAGACCAACAGCAATAAACTTAAAGTGGGCTGTTGATAGAATGATTAATAAATTATCGGGTGTTAATAGTGATAAAATACTAGAAATAGCCATGAATGAAGCAAAGGATATATGTGAAGAGGATATAAAATTTTGTGAAAATATAGGATTGAATGGACTAAAAATTATTGAAGAAATATATAATAAAAAAAAAGACACGGTTAATATATTAACCCATTGTAATGCGGGTTGGCTTGCAACAATAAATTGGGGGACCGCAACCTCTCCAATTTATCATGCACATAAAAAAGGAATTCCCGTTCATGTGTGGGCTGATGAAACTAGACCAAGAAATCAAGGAGCAAATCTTACATCTTATGAATTAAACGAAGAAGGAATTAAAAACACAATCATTGCAGATAACACAGGTGGCATATTAATGCAAAGAGGTGAAGTTGATATGTGCATTGTTGGAACAGACAGAACCCTAGCCAATGGAGATGTTTGTAATAAAGTTGGAACTTATCTTAAAGCACTAGCAGCTCATGATAATAAGATTCCTTTTTATGTTGCTCTACCAAGTTCAACAATTGATTGGAATATAAAAGATCATAAAGATATTCCAATAGAAGAGAGAAATTCAGATGAATTATCTCATGTTGAAGGATTAGATGCAAAAGGAGATATAAAAAAAATACAAATTTATCCAACAAAAAGTAAAGCCTTGAATTTAGCTTTTGATGTAACTCCAGCAAAATATGTTACAGGATTGATTACCGAAAAAGGAGTATGTGAAGCGTCAGAAAAAGGACTTAAAGAATTATTTAAATGAGAAATTTAAATCAAAGAAATCAGATTATTGAATATTCGTTAAAATTAAATTCTACAAATCTTTCACCTCTAAGATCAGGAAATATATCATTGAGAGGAATAGAGGATGGCATAGAAGGATACTTAATTACTCCATCAGGAAAAAAATATGAAACACTTAAACCTGAGGATATTGTTTTTATGGGTTTAAATGAAGAAGAAGAAAAAAACAATTCAACCAACAAACCATCATCAGAATGGAGATTTCATAGAGATATTTATGCAAACAAAAAAGAGGCACAGGCAATTGTTCATGCTCATTCTCCACACGCAACAGCTGTAGCTTCACACGGAAAATCAATTCCTGCGTTCCATTATATGATTGCACTAGCTGGTGGAGATAACATCAAATGTGCGGAATATGCTACTTTTGGAACAGAGGAGTTATCTAAAAATGTAATTAAAGCTCTAGACAATAGAAGTGCTTGTTTAATGTCTAATCACGGCCAGGTTGCTTTTGGAAAAAATTTAGAGGATGCTTTTGAACTTGCACAAGAGATAGAAAATATTTGTCATCAATACACTATTGCTCTAAAGTTAGGACAACCTAAGATTCTTTCATTTGAAGAAATGAAAAAAGTTTTAGATAAGGCTAAAAATTATAAAAAAGGGTAAGATGATACAAGTTGGGGAGCATATCACTTTAGATATTATAGGTACTACAAAAGAGTATGATCCTACAGTTTTTGAAAAAGTCATAAATAGAATCGCTAAAGCAGCAGATGTAACTATTTTGAATATTTCAAAATACAAATTTGAACCCCAGGGTTTTACTATTTTAGCTTTATTAGCCGAAAGTCACATCAGTTTTCATACATTTCCAGAGAAAGGAATGATCAGTTTTGATTTTTTTACATGTGGAAAGATAAGTCCATCAGTAGCAATTGATATTGTTAAAAAAGAATTTGAACATAGGCGTATAGTTAAAAAAGAATTTAATAGAGATACTAGATCTCTTTACCACGATATCTATAGTTCACCGGGATTACAAAAATCGTATGTTGTAAATGAAGTTTTAGAAGACTTTAAATCAAAAGTTGGTCAACATATAGAAATTTTAGAATTGGAGCAATTCGGAAAATCTTTATTTATTGATGGTGAAATACAAGTAGCGGCATCAGACGAACATTTATATAGCTCAACTTTTGTTGGAGCAGGTTTAAAATTGAATAAAAAAAATGAGAGAGCGGCAATAATCGGTGGCGGTGATGGTGGTATTGCGAGAGAGTGTATTTCAAAAAAAGTTTAATTTTATAGATTGGTATGAATTAGATCCAGAAGTTGTAGAAGTTTGTAATAAACATCTTGGTGATATAGGAAAAAAAGCTACAGAAAAAAATTCTGTAAAATGTGTATGGGGAGATGCTTTTGAAAGTATAAAGGCAGTGAACGAAGATACATATGATCATATTTTTGTTGATTTAAATGATGACCAGTTTTGCATAGATCTCGCTGCTAAAAATATGGATTCTTTAGTAAGAATACTCAAACCCAAAGGAGTTATTACTGCACAAGTTGGAAGCCAGGATAAAAAACCTCTTCAAGTTGAAAATTGGTTGAACGTATTCAATCATCATTTTGGAAATACTAATTTATCTAGAGTTTACATACCTAGTTTTGATTGTTCTTGGAATTTTTCTTCATCAATAAATCATTAATTTTTTCTTTTTAATATCCATAATCTGTGAAATAATATTTTTTTATTAAAGGAGATATTAATGAATATATTTAAAAAAACAATTTTTTCAGTTTTACTCTCTCTATTGGTAATAGGAAATGTTAATGCTGATAAAATAAGAATTGGAACAGAGGGTGCTTATCCTCCGTGGAACTCAAAAAATGAAGCAGGTAAGTTAATAGGTTTCGAAGTTGAATTAGCTTACACGCTATGCAGATACATTGGACA
This sequence comes from uncultured Pelagibacteraceae bacterium, assembly GCA_902525625.1. Taxonomy (GTDB): domain Bacteria; phylum Pseudomonadota; class Alphaproteobacteria; order Pelagibacterales; family Pelagibacteraceae; genus Pelagibacter. Next base: position 13,643 of record CABZHM010000009.1, read on the forward strand.
GCAATGTGTGATAGTTGAGCAAGATTGGGATGGAATGATTCCAGCTTTAATCATGAGAAAGTTTGATGCAATAATGGCAGGTATGTCAATTACTGCAGAAAGACAAAAAGCTATTAGCTTTTCCCAAGGATATGCAGATGAAGTTGCATCTTTAGCAGTCATGAAAGGATCTAGTTTAGAAAGTTTAGACACATCTGCTGGAATAAATCTTACAAAACCAAATGCTGCAGCTAAAAAAGATCTTAAAACACTTACTACTGCATTAGCAGGTAAAACTGTTTGTGTGCAAACTGCTACAATTCATCAAAACTTTTTAGATTCTGGTGATGTGGGAAAAGTAAATGTCAGAACTTATAAGACACAAGATGAAGTTAATTTAGATTTGGCATCTGGAAGATGCGATGCTGCTTTAGCTGCTGCAGTAGCATTTAGTGATTATGCAGAAAAATCTGGTAAACCAGTTCTTTTAACAGGACCAACTTTTTCAGGTGGTGCTTTTGGTAATGGTGTTGGAGTGGGTATTAGAAAAGATGATACTGAACTTTTAAAAAAGTTTAATGCTGCAATTAATAAAGCTAGAAAGAACGGAGATATTAGTAGAATAGCTACTAAATGGTTCGGTTTTGACGCTTCTATGTAATTAAATTTTTAGGTTTGGCGACTATCATGTATAGTCGCCAATCTATATGGAACTTCTAGCTTTTGGAGATACTGGTTGGGGTGATGAGTTATTTCGCGCAACCCTAATGACCATAGCTGTTTCAATAACAGCAATGATAATCGGTTTTAGTTTCGCCGCAATTTTTACTCCTTTTAAATTATCAAAATTTAAGTCTTTAAATTTAATTGCTAATATTTATACAACAGTTATCAGAGGTGTACCTGAATTATTAGTTATTTACCTTTTCTTTTTTGGTGGGAGCGGAGCGATTATGTTTGTTGCTTCAATGTTTGGATACAACGACTACATAGAAATTAATGCATTTGTTACAGGCTCATTTGCTATTGGTATTATATCTGGTGCTTATTCGACTGAAGTTTTTAGAGGAGCAATTCAATCGATTGATAAAGGTCAATTTGAGGCTGCTAAGGTTTTAGGATTTAATAAGTTTAAACAGTTTTATAAAATTGTTCTTCCGCAAATGCTAAGACTTGCAATACCAAATTTAAGTAACGTTTGGCAAATTACTCTAAAAGATACATCTTTAATTTCTGTAACAGGTTTAGTTGAAATAATGAGACAATCTTACATTGCTGCAGGATCTACAAGAGATCCATTATTCTTTTATTCATTCGCTGCAGTTTTATATTTATTGCTTACTTTTATAAGCATGAAGTTAATTAATAAATTGGAAGTTAAGTACAGTAGAGGGTATTGATGGACTTTGAATTAATGATTAATAGTCTTCCGAAGCTATTAAATGCTGCAGTAGTAACTTTGAAACTTCTATCAGTTTCTTTAATTGTAGGGTTGTTTATTGGATTATTATTTGCAATTTTGAGATTAAATAGAAATATTTTTATAAACAAATTTGCATATGGATATTCATATGTATTTAGAGGAACTCCATTGTTGGTGCAAATATTTATTATATATTTCGGTTTAGGACAAATAGAGTCTTTAAGGTCCTCTTTTCTTTGGGTAGTTCTTAAAGAGCCATACTGGTGTGCAATTATTGCTTTTGCGTTAAATACTGGAGCCTATACTTCTGAAATTTTAAGGTCTGCTTTTCAAACAATTAAACCAGGTATTATTGAAGCTGGAAAAAGTTTAGGTATTTCTAATAAAATTATATTCTATAAAGTTCAAATTCCTATAGCCATTAGGCAATCTCTTCCAGCGTATGGAAATGAAATAATACTAATGCTTAAAGGTACCTCGCTAGCAAGCACAGTTACATTAATGGATTTAACAGGTGTAGCAAAATATATAATATCAACTACTTTTAAACCAATTGAAGTGTTTATAGTTGCTGGTGGAATTTATTTATTTATGACCTTTATAATTCACAACGTAATAAAGTTTTTAGAAAAAAAATATAGCTACTAATATTTTGTATACTCTTTAATTTCTTTTATTTTTGACCCAGTATGATTATTGATTTCTAATTTTATCTTTGCACGATCATCGTTTAAAAAGTGAACATCTCTCGAAAGTTTAATAAATTTTTCTCCAAAATCCTTTTCTTTTTCACATAATCTTTTTTCATCCTCAATTAACCAAAGTTTAGAATTTATTTCTTTTAGTGATTGATAAAGCTGTTCAAGTTTTTCATCAGACTTTACCATTTTTTCTAATTGATTTTTTAAAACAGAATGTTCGTTGTTAATAAATTTTAGCTTTTCAGTGTCTTTAATTTTTTCTTGCTTAATTTCTAAAATTGAAACTTTGTCTAAAAGTTCCCCAATTGAAACCTCGACTATAATTTTATTCATAAAATTTAATACTGTGCTATCTTGTTATAAATATGTCTAATATTTTAATTATTAAACACGGATCATTAGGAGATATAGCTCAAGCGAGCGGTGCAATTCAAGACATATCTGAAAATCATAAAAATGACCAAATATATCTTCTGACAACAAAACCCTATTTTGAATTATTTAAGAAAAATCCTTTTGTAAACGAGGTGATCTTAGACAAGAGATTACCAAAATATAATTTAATTTATCTATATTTTTTAATGAGAGAGCTTAAGAAGTATAATTTTTTAAGAGTGTTTGATCTTCAAAATTCATCAAGAACTTCTTTTTATAAGAGTATACTTTTTCCAAAAGCCAATAAAGATACTTGGTCTAGTACTAAAACAACTTTACCAGCAGAAATGAATAAGGAAAAATTTGATAAGGATTCAGTGTTAAATAGATTTGATTATCAGCTAAAAGAATCTGGATTAAATACTATTAACACACTTAAACCTAATTTTAGTTGGGCTTGTTCTGAAATTAACGAAATAAAAAGTAAATATGACTTACAAAAATATATTTTATTATTTCCTTTTTGTTCACCACATCTATCAGTTAAAAAATGGCCTTATTACGATAAGTTGATTGGATTGATTAAAGATAGGTTTGGCTCAGAATATAAAGTTATAACGGCACCTGGACCTAATGAAATAGATGATGCTAGAAAATTTGATGCAATAAGTGTTCTGGATAATGATAAAGCGTTAAATTTATCTCAGTTAACATCTCTTATCAAGGAGAGTTCTTTTATTGTCGCTAATGATACTGGTCCTGCTCATATAGCTGCTCATGTCGCAGCAAAAGGTTTAACTCTGTTTGGAGAACATACAACTGCCCATAAAGTTAGTATTGAAAGAAAAAAATTTAAAGCAATACAGGTAACTGATTTAAATAATTTAAGTGCTAGTAAAGTTTTTGAAAGGTTATTAAACTTATTGTAAAATTTTTTTGTATTCTTCTATTATATTAGACCAATTAAATTTAGAGGAATATTCTTTTGCATTTTTACCTAAATCTGAATATTTTTTATTCTCCAACATGGAATTTAAAGAAGAATAAATATCTTCTAGCTCATTTCCATCACAAATTAATCCTGTTGTATCATGCTTGATAGCATCTGAGGCACCTCCATCTTTACCACCAAGAGAAGCGACACCATACTGTGCAGCCTCTACATACGCTATTCCAAATCCCTCAACAGACTTTTTGTGAATAATTGACGGCATAACAAATATATTTGACTTTGCTATTAAAGCATTTTTTAAATCATCACTTATTTCTTTAAAAAACATTACTTGTGAACTTAAATCAAGCTCTTTCACTAAGTCTTTAATATTTTTTTCCTCATCCCCGTAACCTATACAAATATAGACTATATCTGGATAAATTTGTTTTAAGTTTCTTAAAGCCATTAATATTTTTTCATGATTTTTCCTTTTATCAAATCTTGAGATAGTAATTAAGCGTGGCGTTTTTATTTTGAGTAAACTTTCAACTTTATCTAAAGATTTTTTATTTAGGTCTTTAGGAAGATTTACTCCAGGATTTATTATAATAATTTTTTCAGGATTTAAGCCAATACTAGCTGCGAGGTTTTTAGTATATTCAGAATTAGCAATTATTTTATCTACTTTATCAAATACTTTTATAATCCTTTTATTTTGACTACTATTATTTGGATGATTAATTTCTTTGCCGTGAATTAGACAGAATTTTTTTTTATTAGAGTTTATTAGCTCTAAGCTTTTCCAATGATCAGCTATAATTCCTTCAACTTTATTATCTTTAAGAAACTCATTAATTAATTGAGCCTTTCTAATTTTTCTCAAAAATTTAATACCACCAACTCTTTCAATGGAAAAATTCACGTTTTCATCAAATTCTTTGTGATTCTCATGATAATCAGCAAATACTTTAATCATAAAGTTTTTTGACATCTCTCTTGAGAGACCCCACATTAGGCTTTGCATTCCTCCTACTTCTGGTGGAAAAGATCTTGTTGCGATTAAATACATTAATTATTTTTCCACTTAATACCACAGCCAGCACTTGGGATTTGACTCTCTGGCCCTTTACCAGTTTCAGCTATTTGTCTCATGGCTTTTAACAAGTCACTATCTCCATCTCTTATAGGAATTAAGTTTTTTAATTCTCTTAATCTACCTCTATATTGAAGTTCCAAGTTTTTATTGTAGCCAAAGAAATCAGGGGTACATACTGCATCATAATTTCTGGCGACCTCTTGTGACTCATCATTTAAATATGGAAAACTAAATTGATTTTTTTTGGCAAATTTGATCATATTATCAAATGAGTCGTCTGGATAATTTTCTGCATCATTTGCACATATAGCCACTGAATTAATACCTAACTCTTTTAATTTATTACAATCTTCAACGATATCTTTAGTTACTGCTTTGACGTATGGGCAATGGTTACAAATAAACATTATTAAAGTTCCACTTTCACCTCTAATGTCATTTAGAGAAATCATTTTATTTTCAGTAGATTTTAATTGAAAGTCATAAGCTTTTTGTCCGAAATCACATATTGGAGTTTGTATGGGCATAATGTAGTAATATATAAATTATGTTTTATGATTTAAAAGATAAAAAACCAAAAAACTCTGGCGAAAATTGGGTAGCCCCAAATGCGGTAGTAATCGGAGATGTTACTTTAGAAAAAAATACTAGTGTATGGTTTAATGCAACTTTAAGAGGCGATATTGAAAATATTCATATTGGAGAGGGATCAAACGTTCAAGATGGATGTGTTCTGCATACGGACCCTGGATGCCCTTTAAAAGTTGGAAAAGACGTAACAGTGGGACATCTTGTTATGCTTCACGGCTGCACGATAGGGGACAATAGTTTGATTGGAATTGGGGCAGTGATTCTTAATAATGCTAAGATTGGAAAAAATTGTATTATAGGTGCAAAAGCTTTGATAACTGAAAATAAAGAAATACCAGATAATTCTTTAGTAATTGGTTCACCAGGTAAAGTTGTAAGAGAAGTTACTGAAGAGGAGAAGAAAGCAGTATTTGAAAATACAAAGCACTATCAAGATAATTGGAAAAAATATTCTCAATCAATTTTCTAATTATTTACATGAGTTTTCTTAAAAAATTTTTTTTTACAGTAATACTATCTATATTTTTTATTGCAGAGTCTTTTGCTGAGATAACTTACTTACAAATTTTAAAAGATCCGACAGATTTAAGATTAAATCTTCAGTATGCAAAAGAGCAAGAGTCTAAGGGCCGGTTTAAAGCTGTAATTGCGACTTTAGAAAGACTGAATGCTTTGTATCCAAACAATATAGATTTAAAACTCTATTTATTATCGATTTCAATTAAAACTGATAGCACAGAAAAAACCTTGAACTTGATTAGCAAAATTCAATCTAGTGATCAAATATCTGATGAAATCAAAAAGAAAGTTGAACAAATTTTTGATGATATGAATAAGAAAAAAATAGATAAAGAAATAATCGAAAAGAAAAAAGAAAGAAAAAAAGCTCAACTGGCCTCCAAAAAAAAACAACCTGAGGAAACAAGTCCTTGGACTTGGTACGCTGAGTTGAGCTATACTAACATGCTTAATTCAAATATTTCTAGTATCTCGGAATCTAAAACACAATTTTCAGGTGGAAGTGTTATTGCGATGACAGGTGTTGAGGGTGACAATTTAACAACATTAAAAAATGGGTGGGGGGCAATCTATCAAATAAATTCCTCATCTAATCTATCTTTATACTCCAGTCATTCAACCTCAGAACAGAATAGAGCAACATCAGATGAAAATGATACTCAAACATTTTCAGCTACATATAGCAAATTTTTAGCAAATAATACCGTAACATCAACTTTCTCGTTCACTGATTTAAATACAAGAAGAGCTGCAGATACACTTACTAGAAATATTTCACTAGATAATAGATATTTTTTTAATGATAAAATAAAATTTTTAACTGGCATAAATCTTGGAACTTCAGAGGGAAATCAAAATCCCTCAAACCTAACTAAAAGAAACAGTAATACTAGAAAAAAAGGTTTAGTATTTGGACCAGAATATTATTTTACCCCTCAACATAATTTTAAATTGAAATATGCTTTAACTGGCACAGATGCTATAGCTGATTATAATTCATTGGAAGATGAAACAATTTCTGCATCTTACGCAAAAAACTTTAAATTTGTAAATTTAGGATTAACATATTCACTTTCAGATAAAAAATACAAGGAGCCAGATACAGTATTAATTCATCCTAGTATAAGTAGAAAAGATGATAGCAAAACAATGACTATTAGTTTCAGTGGTAACCTAAACCAATTGTTTTCATCACAAAATTTTTTCCCAGTTTCAGAAAAACTTGGAAACTTCTTAAATACAATAAGTTATAGTACTTCATGGTCAGAAACTCGGTCAGAAAGTAGCCTTTTACAATACAATTATAAAAAAGAGTCTTTTACATTTGGATTAACAAAAAGAACATATTTTCAATGATTTATATTATGTTAAAGTATTACTTTGAATGAAATTCTTTTTTAAAACATTAATAATTTTTCTATTTGCCACACAATCATTTGCTTCCTCTGAACAAATAGGAGTGATTGGCTTTGTGATTGGTAAGGTTTTTAATCAAAAAGGAGAGGAGTTAAAAGTAGGTGACCCAATATATTTTGGTGACACCATTAGTGCCAGTGATGGAGCAAAATCACAACTCTTATTTATAGACGAAACAGTTATGACAATTGGCTCAGATACTAAATTAACAATTGATGATTTTATTTTCGATCCCTCAGCAAATGATGGTAAACTTTTAGCTTCAATTATAGCCGGAAGTGTAAAAATTCTTTCAGGAAAAATTAGTGAAATAAATCCAGCCAATTTAGAGGTAAAAACTCCTTCGGGTACAATTGGTTCTAGAGGAACTGAATTTAAAGCTTCGGTTGATCCATTGACCACTCAAAGTAAAATTTTACTTGTAGGCCCTGGACCAAATAATTCATTAAATTTAAGAGCAGGAGCTGTTGAGGTATCAAATGAATTGGGAACAGTTACTTTGGACCAACCATATTTATTCACTGAGTTAACAGAAAACAGAGCTCCGACAGATGCAGTGGTTATTCCTCAAGCTGAATTAAAAATTTTTCAAAAATTAGAGGTTGAGCCTGAAAGTACAGTTGCTGAATTATCTGTTGATGAAACGAATACTGATGAAGAAAATTCTGAAACAGCCGAAGATAATACTGAGGAAGAAAATATTACAATAGTTGAGAATGATAATTCACCAGAGGATGCAACAGAGGAATTAATTTTAACTGATGAGGCTGAAATAAATTCAATAATTAAAGATGAAATTTTTACTGATGACCAAAGTGAGGGTGACTTAGTTGTTGAAACACTAGTTGCAGCATTAGCAAAAGATGATGGTGGAATTACTGCTCAAATGTTAGGAAAATCTTTCTTAAGTAGTGGAAATGATATTAGACCAGATTTAGATTTACCTGAAGGTATGAGTTTAAATTCAGAGGAAGCCAACACTTTTATAGAAGAAAAAGCAATGCAGGAAATAGAAAAAGTAATGCTAGTAAGTGCGAGAGTGAAGAATGTAGAATATGTCCCCACTAAATTTAATCAGTTAAGTGGTTTTGATGACATTAGAGTTCCAATTTTAAATGATGAAACAGGTGATGTTGTATTTCTTGATATGGGTAATATAGATTTTAAACCCCAAGTTTTACCAGCCAATTTTAATGAAGATCAACCTCAATTACTACCTAGAATACCAGAACAGTTATTTCTTAAAGGTGGTGATGAAAATGTATTTATAGACTTTGATGAAGGTCAATTTGTTGAAACAGTATTTGACCCTGAAATCGAAATACTGGATCAAAAATATCAAGCAGCCGTTAATGCAGGTGCTACTCAAGATGAAATAGAGGAAATATTTATTGAAATGGATGAAATCATGCAAAAAGCTGATGAGTCTATGGTTACTATAAATATGGAGAGTATGGAAAATGAAATTATACCTGCAGGTTTAAATATGGATTTTTTAACTGCAGAGGAGTTTGTAAAGGAACAGGATAGTTTTTTATTTAGTACAGATGTTTATACTGAGTCTTGGGAACAAGCAGAAGAGGGAAAAGTAGCTATTTTTAAAATAGATGGTTCAGTTGATTATGTAGATCAAGAAGATGCAAATACTGCATGGGAAGAAGCTGATAAAGCTTATGAACAAGAGTTTGCCGAAGCTTTTCCTGAGATTTATCAAGCAGAAAAAAAAGCAGAAGCTTTAATGGCAAAAGCAGATGCTCAGGCAGAAGAACTATTTTTAAATATTGATCAATTAATTCAATCAGGGGCTTCAGATGAAGAAATAGAGGAAGCATTTATAAAAGTTGATGCTGAGTTAAGTCAAGCTTATTTCGAGGTTGATGCAGCATTTGAGGAAGTAATGCTAGTTGAAATGAAAACCGATGTATTAATGATGGCAGAAGAAGCTGCAAGTTTAAAGTTCGAAGTAAATAATGCTAAAAAGACTGGTATGCTCAACGGTAAGGAATTGTCAGAAGCAGAGATAAAAGAGTTTGAAGAAGAAGTAAAATTTTTAGAATTAGAGGTTGAGGATATTAAAGAGGATTATCTAGAGGAAGTAAAATTTGTAAATCAAGTTTTAGACATTAGACAAGCAGATATGCAAGTAGAATTTGAAACTCCAGAAATAGATTTTCAATTAGCTTCGTTAGATATTGAACAAAATTTACAGATACAAGAAGCACAAATTCAAGAAGAACAAGGATTACAACAAGAATTTCAAGCAATAGAAATGTTCTATATTGGGCCAGAAGCTTTCTTGGAAGAGCCAGAGCGTCAGATTGATGCTGTACAACAACAAAATACAATAAGTGCTGGTACCACTACATATGCAGATTTAAATACACAATCAAGTGGAGTAGCTACTTATTTGGGGAATGCAACAAATTTAACTGTTACTTCAGCTGCAAGTAATGCAGTCGTAGCATCACAAGTTGGTTCAGTTGTTGGAAATTTTGCGCCAATTCATCAAATAAATTATTCAACAAGAACATTAAGTCAGGGTGCAATAATTACTGTCAATGCTTTAGGTCGGAACACAACATTAAGACTTTCCAATTTAAATAAGACACATAGTTATTCTTCTAGTGATACAGGAAGCGTTAAACCTAGCGTTGCTTATACAGTAAATGCTGCAGGCGCAGGTACCGAAGTTAATTCTAGTTTGACATCAACTGTTACAAACGATGTTACAACAGGAAATACATATTTAGAACCTTTATTAAGTCCAGGTGATACTAATTATTTAGTTACAGTTTCATCAGAGGCAACAAATACAGCTGGAACTGCTGCAAAATCAATACAAACCACAGTTACAGTCGAGTCTGATGGTGGCGTGGGAGGTGATACTAATAGAGCTTCAGGAACCGATAGCGGTGTTGATGCAGTTATTCTTATTCCTGGAGGATAAGTTAAATATTTATTGAAAGAAGGATTTAATTTTTTATGCCAACTTACACAGTAACAAATTCAAACTTTAATTTATCTTCAAAACAACAGAAGAATTTAGCAGAAGGAATAACCAAAGTTCATAATGTTGTAACTGGTGCGAATACTTATTTTGCTCAAGTAATATTCAATAAAACTAAAAAAGACAATCATTTTATGGGAGGAAAGAAAGTTAAGGAGCCTTCATTATTTCTACTTGGTCAAATTAGAGCTGGACGATCAAAAGAGGTAAAAGATAAATTAATCGCAGATTTAAAAGATGTATTAGTTAAAAATTCAAAATTAGATGAAACCCAAGTTTGGGTTTATATTAATGATCTTCCCCCATCTCAAATGATTGAATATGGTGCAGTTTTACCAGAATCTGGTAAAGAGAGCGAATGGTTTAATAACCTATCTCGTAAATTAAAAGATAAACTTTCAAAGATTGAGAGATGAAATTATACAAAAACTTAAGGAACTAACCAGGTATCTTTATTGTTTTCTAAGTCAAATCTTGCTCTTCGATGACCTTTTGCTGCAAGATATAGCCATTCAATAAATTTAATTTTGCATTGTATGACGGTAAAGTTTTTATATCCCTCTTCACTTTGTTCTTTTGTGTAATCAAAATTATCTAACTCAGGTTTTAATCCAGATGTAGGAATTTCAGATTCTGAACCAGGACCATTATCAACCAGATAGCATTTTCGGCTGATATGTTGTGTTTTCGACCAAGACTCTTTTGTAATATCATTATTATGATTTACTACACATTCAATTTTTAACCTTACTTGGATTTTTTCTTCTTTATCGTAAAAAAGCATAGCTGCTTTTGGATTTTTTTTTAACTTCTCAATTTTATCTGATCTAATATCACTATGGAATTGAACAGTATTATTGTGTTGATCTGATTTTCTTAGAACAACAATCCTTCCATCAAAATCTGATTGATCTCCACAAATAAAAGTAGGTATTCTAAATTCAGATGCTCTATTACTTATTGCGTCATCAAGCATTAACCAGATCTTTTTTTTTATTTCGTCAAAATTTTCATAGTATGCTGGTTGCATACGACTCTACTTTCTAAATCTTTTAATTAAACTTGATGTATCCCATCGGTTACCACCCAAACCTTGAACTTCACCATAATATTTATCAACAAGTTCAGTTACTGGTAATAGAGAGCCATTATTTTTAGCCTCTTCCATTGCAATCTTAAGATCTTTTCTCATCCAATCTACTGCAAAACCAAAATCAAATTTATCATCAATCATAGTTTTGTATCTATTTTCCATTTGCCATGATTGTGCAGCACCCTTTGAAATTACCTCTATAACATCTTCCATGTTTAGTCCTGCTTTCATTCCAAAGTTTATTGCTTCAGATAAACCCTGAACTAATCCAGCAATACAAATTTGATTTACCATTTTAGCAAGCTGTCCATTACCAGGACCACCAAGTAATTTCATTTTTTTACTATAACAATCAATTTTATCTTTTGCTTTATCAAAGTCAGCTTGATCTCCACCGATCATAACTGTAAGTGCACCATTTTCTGCTCCTGCCTGACCTCCTGACACTGGTGCATCAAGAGAACCAAAACCATTTTTTTTTGCATACGCATGAATTTCTCTAGCAATTGTTGCTGAGGCTGTTGTGTTATCAATGTACACAGACCCTTTTTTAATTGTTTTAAAGGCACCATTGTCTCCAAAAGTAACTTCTCTTAAATCATTATCGTTTCCAACACATGTAAAAATATATTCAGCATCTTTTGCAGCCTCTGCTGGTGTTTTAGCCATTTTACCTTTGTAATCGCTTATCCATTTTTCAGCTTTAGATTTAGTTCTATTAAAAACAGTTACATTGTGTCCAGCTTTTGATATATAACCAGCCATTGGGTAGCCCATTACCCCAAGACCTATGAAAGCAACATTACAAGTCATAATTTTTTTATATGTTTAAGAGTTTAAGTTTTAAAGTAATTATATTTGGATTTATATTTACATTTTTTTCAAGTTTTGGACAGAGTTTTTTTCTTGGTTTATTTAATTCGAGTATACGTGATACACTTTCTATTAGTCAGGGACAATTTGGATCAATTTATGCCTCAGCCACTTTATTAAGTAGCTTTCTTTTAATCTGGGTGGGTAAAAAAATAGACGATATCAATATTTTTAAATTTGCGTTTTTTGTAACATTGCTTCTTGCTTTTTCATGTTTTTTCTTTTCAAAAATTTCATCAATTTCTTTTTTATTCATTGCAATATTTTTAATGAGGTTTTCAGGACAGGGAATGATGTCCCATACTGCTACAACTACTATTTCAAGATACTTTACAAGATCTAGAGGAAGAGCTTTAAGCACTGGATGGTTTGGTCTTTCAACTGCAGAATTTATTTTACCAGTTTTAATAGTATACCTATTAACCATCACAAGTTGGCAAAATATTTGGATTTCAGTATCAATTTTAGTTTTAATATTGCTACCAATGGCCTCTTTTATTCTAATTAAAAATTTAAAATTTGATTCAAGAGAAGAAGTAAACCAAAATGAAGGCAAAGAAAAAAATATTTTACAATGGAAAAGAATTGAGGTTTTAAAAGATTACAGATTTTATATTATTTGTTTAAATATGTTGGCTATGCCATGGATTGCTACTGGAGTATTTGTATATCAATCTTTCATTACTGAGTCTAAAGAATGGGGGACTTTTGTTATTGCTCAATCTTTTATGGTATACTCAATTTTATCAGTCGTAACGTTATTAATTTCTGGTTTTTTAATTGATAAGTTTACGAGTAGGAAATTGCTTATTTTCATGAATATCCCTTTGCTATTATCTACAATAATATTGTTTTTTTTTGATACCCCAATTACTGCATTCTTATTCTTAGGATTAATAGGCATCTCAAATGGACTTGCTAATATTTTAGGATCTTCAACATGGGCTGAGATTTATGGTGTAAAACATATTGGATCCATTAAGGCCCTTTCTACTGCATTAATGGTTTTTTCAACCGCTTTTGGAACAGCTTTATTTGGCCTTTTGATAGATAGAGGCTTTTCCATTGAGCAAATCGCTTTGGTTTCATTTTTATATATTTTTATCTCTTTAATCTTATTATTTTTCGTCAGAAATAAGCTAAATCCGCAATATGTATAAAAATCTCCTTGATTTTTTTTAGTCACTGTATAGATACTTCGCATGGCTAGAGTTACTGTTGAAGATTGTATTGATAAAGTCGAAAGTCCTTATGAACTTGTATTGGTGGCTAAAGAGAGAGCAACTCAATTAAATTCTGGTATTGAACCAACTTTAGAAAGAGATAAAGACAAAAATACAGTCGTTTCACTTAGAGAAATAGCTGAGGAAAATGTAAAAGTTTCTGATTTAAGTGAAAGCGCGATTTACAAACTTAGAAAACATGTTGAACAAGTTGATGATGGATCTGAAGATGATGAAGAAGTAGGTGATGATTTTGAAAATTTATACAAAGGAGAAATCTCAAAAAGTGGTACTCCAATATTACCATCAAAAAGAGCGAGAAAAGCTCCAGAAAAAATTCAGATTTCAAAGGATGATTTAGCTGAGCTTTCTCAAACAGCTAGTCCTGATGTAGACTCTCAACCATCAGAGGTGACGGAGAGCGACTCTGATGATGTTTCTCTTGATGAAGTTTCAGAAGCTGAAGAACATGTAAGTCAACAAGATACAGAGTCTTCTGAAGAAAATAATTAATTATTAAATTCTTTTAAAATTTTTTGTCGATGCTCATCCAAATCAGGAATATCACCTCTAGTCTTTTCATCCTTATAGGTTGACATTTTAATTGGGTTTCCAGCTAATTTAAAATCACCCACAATTTTATGAAAAGCTTTTACAATCATGTTTCTTGACTCTATTTGAGGATTTTCAACAGCCTCTTTTATGTTTAAGATTGGACCACATGGAATTTTATCTTTTTCCATCTCTTTAACCCAATCATCTGTTTTTTTTGCTGATAATTTATCCTCTAATATTTTTTTTAGCTCATTCATATTTTTTGCTCTGGATGAATTACTAGAAAACTTTTGATCATTGTTAATCTCTGATATTTTTAAAAGATTACAGAGTTTTTCAAACAATTTATCATTACCAGCAGCGATTATAATGTAACTATCCTCAGTTTTAAAAGCTTCAAATGGCGCAATCGATGGGTGACGTGATCCCATTGGTTTTGGAATTTCATTCTTTGAAAGATATCGAGCGATAGCATTTTCTAGAATAGCTATCTGGCAGTCGAGCATTGATACGTCAATGTACATTCCTTTTCCAGTTTTTTGTCTATCATAAAGAGCAGCATTAATTCCAATAGTAGTAAAAAGTCCTGCAGTTATATCTCCGATAGATGTTCCAACTCTTGTAGGTTCAGAATTTGGTTGACCAGTTACACTCATTAACCCCCCCATACCCTGAACCACCATGTCGTAAGCTGGTAACTCTTTAAGTGGACCTGTTTGACCAAACCCTGATGCCGAAGCGTAAATTAGTTTGGGATATTTTTTGCATAAATCTTTCCAGCCATAACCCCATTTTTCTAAAGTTCCTGGTTTAAAATTTTCAACTAAAATATCTGCTTTAGCTAAAATTTTCTCAAAAATTTTTTTATCCTCTGTATTTTTTAAATTGAGAGCAATACTTTCTTTTCCTCTATTTAAAGACATAAAGTAAGCAGAATAATCTTTTATGAATGGTCCAAAATTTCTTGAGTCGTCGCCAATTTCTGGAGCCTCAATTTTAATCACCCTTGCACCTAAATCTGATAATATCATAGTACAATAAGGCCCAACTAATACTCTCGTTAAATCAACAACTAAAAGGTTTTTTAAAGGTCCATCCATAAATTTAATTTTATTTTAAGTGCTTTTACCGACTTGACTCTTATTAATAAGTTCACTTTAATTGAATTATTAAAAATAACAATAGAGGGAAAAATAATGTTAAAAAAGATATCTTTATACTTAACTTCATTAGTTTTCGTTTTCACAACTATTGGTTCTGCTTTTGCGGTAACTCTAAAAGCAAGTCACCAATGGCCTGGAACACCAAGAGCTGATGGATCTTTTGACCCACGTCATGAAATGGTGCAAATCATTGCTGATGAAGTCAAGAAAGCAAACGTTGGAATAGATATAAGAATCTATCCAGCTAAATCATTATACAAGCCAAAAGAACAGTGGAAACCAATGACAACAGGTCAGTTGGATATTTCTGCTTTTCCATTAGCATATGCATCTAAATTCCATCCTGAATTTGACGCAACTCTAATGCCAGGAACAGTTAAAAATCATGATCATGCATTGAGATTTAATCAAGGACCAATGATGACAGAGATTAAAAAAATTATTAATGATGCTGGTGTTGTAGTTTTATCTGATGCTTGGTTAGGTGGTGGTTTTGCTTCAAAAACAAAATGTATCAAAAATCCTAGTGATGCAAAAGGTCAAGTTATGAGAGCTGCAGGTAAAGCATTTAACCAAATGTTGGAAGCAGCAGGAGCTGGTATACAAAGTATGCCATCATCTGAAATTTACACAGGTCTACAAACCGGTGTATTAACAGGTGCTAACACTAGTTCAGGAAGTTTTGTAAGTTACAAAATTTATGAGCAAGTTTCATGTGCAACTCCTCCAGGAAAATTTGGTCTATGGTTTATGTACGAACCAATCTTAATGTCAAAAAAGTCTTATGATGCTTTAAATTCTAAGCAGCAAAAAGCTTTAATGAAAGCTGGTAAAGTTGCTGAGAAATACATGACAGCTCAAGTAGAAAACTTAGATAAAAAGTTTGAAGATGCTTACAAAGCTGCAGGTGTAAAATTAGTATACATGGATGCAAAAGACCATGCTGCATGGGTAGAGATTGCTAAAAAATCTTCTCATAAAGCATTCGCTGATAAAGTTCCAGGTGGCGATAAGCTAATGGAAATGGCTTTAGCAGTTAAATAAAATAATATATAAAGAACCCCTATTTATTCATTTAAATAGGGGTTTTTTTATGAAAAAAAAATATCTACAACTTTGCGACCATATATCTAAGGCATGTGGTGCTTTTGCAGTATTGGCATTGCTCTTATCAATCTTGGTAATCGTTGAGCTTGTTTTTGAAAGATATTTTTTTCAAAGAGCAATTACATGGCAAACAGAACTTGTTACCATGTTATTAGTTGCTTCAACTTTTATAGGAAGTGTATACGTTTTAAGTGAAAAAGCACATGTTAGCATGGAATGGATTTACGATTTTTTATCAAAAAAAAATATAATTAGATTAAAAATTTTTACATCATCAATAAGTTTACTTTTTTTCTTAATTTTATTTTATTTTGGATTTTTAATGTTTGAGGAAGCATTTACCAAAAATTATTCAACAGGAACTGTTTGGGACCCACCACTATGGATACCTTATTCATCAATGATGTTGGGGGCTTTCTTGATGATATTACAGTATATCGCAGAAATTATAAAATTAACTGATGACAAGGATTTTAATTAGATGGATCCACTGATTATAGCATTAATTGTTGCAGTTTTTACCTTATTGGTCCTTTTTTCTGGAATTCCAATAGCCTTTGGTTTGAGTTTTGTTTCGATTGCTTTGTTAGTAACATTTGAGGGATTTCAAATGCTTGATGTTTTTGCAGAAACATTTTTTGCAGGACTAAACTCTTTTGTTTTACTTTCCATACCAATGTTCATTTTAATGGGTATGGCAGTTGCTAATTCTCCTGCAGGAAAAGATTTATATACCGGATTAGATAGATGGCTTTGGAGAGTACCAGGTGGATTAGTAATTTCAAATATTGGAGCTTGTTCAATTTTTGCAGCTTTAAGTGGATCTAGTCCTGCAACTTGTGCAGCGATTGGAACAATGGGAATACCTGAAATGAGGAAAAGGGGTTACTCTGACCAAATTGCAACAGGAACCATTGCAGCTGGGGGAACCTTAGGAGTTTTAATTCCTCCTAGTATTGTTTTAATTGTTTATGGAATTGCAACAGGTACATCAATTGGTAGATTATTTTTATGTGGTCTTGTACCAGGTTTCATGTTGGCAGGTATGTTTGCAATTTGGGCACTAATACATAGTTATTACATTGATAAGGATGCAGCAAAAGCTTTAAGAAATAGAGTAAGACCTACTTTAAAGGAAAAACTTGAGGTATTACCAAGAATATTACCTTTCTTAGCAATTATTGCAGGTGTTTTGTATGTGCTGTATGGAGGAGTTGCAACACCATCTGAAGCATCTGGAGTAGGAGCGTTCTTAGTGTTTGTATTGATTGCTGTAGTATATAGGATTTATCAACCAAGCAAAATATGGAACATTGTTAAAGTTTCAATGAAAGAAAGCGTGATGATAATGTTCATCATTGCTGCGTCATATCTCTTTGCTTTTACTCTCTCGCAACTCTATGTAACCCAATCTTTAGCACAAAGTATGGTTGATTTAAGTTCAAACAAATGGGTTGTGTTCCTTTTAATAAACATATTTCTTTTAATTGCTGGTTTCTTTTTACCACCAGTAGCAGTTATTGTAATGACTTCAGCCATATTATTACCAGTCATTACCACTTTAGGGTTTGACCCATATTGGTTTGCAATAGTATTTACAATCAATATGGAGATTGGCTTAATTACACCCCCAGTTGGATTAAATCTTTATATTATAAAAGGAATTACCCCAGACGTTAGTTTGTCAGAAATTTTAAAAGGATCCATACCGTTTATGATAATTATGGCTTTAGCTATAGTAATTTTATGTATTTTTCCTGAGATTGTTACATGGTTACCTGATAAAATAATGGGTAAGGACCTTGGATTCTAAAACAGAAATAAATAGAAAAATATCAGTCGCTCCAATGATGGATTGCACTGACAGACATGATCGTTTCTTTTTAAGACTGATGAGCAAAAATGTGATGCTCTATACTGAGATGGTCGCTACAAAATCAGCAATTCATGGTGATAGAAAAAAAATTTTGTCTTTCAGCAAGGAGGAAAAACCTCTAGCTTTACAGGTTGGTGGCTCTAATAAAGGTGAGTTAGCAGAGGTTGCTAAAATTGCAGAAGACATGGGATATGATGAAATAAATATCAACCTTGGATGTCCAAGTAAAAAAGTTCAAAAAAATAAATTTGGTGCATGTTTAATGAAAGAACCAGAATTAGTAGCTGAGTGCATAGACTCAATGGTAAACGCTTGTAAAATTCCAGTAACTGCAAAAACTCGTATTGGTTTTGATGATGTAGAAAATTTTGATTATTTAAATAATTTTATTAGACAAATGAGAGATGCAGGAGCGAAAACGTTTATTCTGCATGCTAGAAAAGCAATGCTGAGTGGATTATCTCCAAAACAAAATTTGAATATTCCAAAGTTAAATTACAATATGGTTTATAAAATTAAAAAAGAAAATCCAAATTTAGAAATTATAATTAACGGAGGCATAACCAAAGTAAGTGAGATAAAAGATCATTTAAATCACTGTGATGGTGTAATGATTGGTAGATCTATTTATCAAAATCCATATTCTCTTGTAGAAATTGAAAAAGAAATTTTTAACATTGATAATAGTCCTACAAGAGAACAAGTTGTTCAAAAACTTTTAGAGTATTTAGATAAAGAAGTTAAAGAGGGTACCAAAGTTAATCACATCATGAGACACACGGTTGGACTATATCATGGCCAAGTTGGGTCTAAAGAATGGAAAAGGTACTTAAGTGATAATATGATGGCAAGAGACTCTGATTTTCAAAAAGCAAAACATATTATGACAATTGTCCAAAATAATGAAAAAGCAAATCAAACGAGTCAGTAATGGAGATAATAGATTTAAGCGAATTAATAAACTTATTATTAGTCTTGGGTGTTGCAGCAGCAGTTGCAGGTTTTTTAGCTGGATTACTAGGAGTTGGTGGAGGAATAATTATGGTTCCTGCTTTATACTATGCTTTTACAGTTTTAGATTTTGATATTATCACAAGAATGCATTTGTCAGTTGGTACCTCTTTAGCAATAATAATTCCAACTTCTATAATTTCTACAAAAACGCATATGGAATACGATGCAGTTGATTTTAAAATGGTAAAATCATTTGGTATTTTTATTTTATTTGGAGTAATGGCTGGAACTTTTTTAGCTGTGAACTTGAAAACTGCAGCGTTAGTTTTATTCTTTTCTATATTTGCGTTTATTGTCGGTTTATTTTTTATTTTTTTGAGAGAAAAACTTCTTGAAAATCCAAAAAAGATTTCTGATTTAGTAAAAAATATTTCTGGAATTGTAATTGGTTTCATTTCAGTGCCTCTTGGAATTGGTGGTGGTTCATTAATGGTCCCTTTTATGAGAACATTTGGTTATGATATTAGAAAATCCATTGGAACAGCTGCCGCTGTGGGTTTTTTGATTGCTGTGAGTGGTAGCATAACAATGATTTTAGGGGGTAAAATAATTAATAATGTAAGCACTCCTTTTAGTATTGGTTACATAAATTTATTAGGTTTTCTAGTTTTTGTACCGGTAACGACAGTCATGGCTCGTTTAGGCGCAAAAGCAGTTTATAGAATTGATAAAAAATTATTAAGTAAAATTTTTGGAACTTTTTTAATTATAGTGTCTATTAGATCGTTTATTGAGTATTTAAATATTAGTTAAAATTTATCTTGATCAGTGCCCCATTTAATTTTATTCCAAATTCTTTCATGAAAATAGTAGAAAAAAAGTGGTACTATCGATCCAATTCCTAAAATTCCTGCGACTTTAAAAGAACCAGTAAAAATATATCCAAACAACATCCAGTATACAAATATAAGAAACCTCCAAGAAAAAGTTTTTGCAACTGATCTTATCTTTTTGTCCGCCATTTATCGTGTTCAATTCTGCTTAAAAGATGGGGTAAGGGTGGTTTCAGTCTCCCTCTACCACCCTTAATAAAACTTTATTTGATTCTTAAAAAAACACAAAACGCGTAATAATTGAATTTTATAGTTATTGATAAATAGATTAAAGATTATATTTTCTGGTCGTATTCTCCAATTTTATCTGTTTTTTGTAATAATTGATCAATAAATTCAAATATTTTTTTTTTTCTTTCATCAGAAGTTGGGCTCTCGGTGACAACTACTAGTGAAGGTTTATTTGATGATGCCCTAATCAGGCCCCAGGACCCGTCATCAAATGAAAATCTTACTCCATTTACAGTAATAATTTCTGTTATTTCTTGTTGGTCGATTTTAGTTTTATTATTTTTTATATTTTCGATTTCCTTTACAAGTTGATTTACTACCTCATACTTTTCGCTATCTTTACAAAATGGAGCCATTGTAGGTGATTGAAATGTTTTGGGTAACTCATCCATTATTTCACTAATTTTTCTATTATCATTATCAAGTAAGTGACACACTTGGATGGCTGAGTTGATACCATCATCATATCCATACCCTAGAGGCTGGTTAAAAAAGTAATGCCCACTTTTCTCAAAACCGGCTAGCGCTTTCTCATTATGAACTTTTCTTTTTATATGTGAATGGCCTGTCTTCCAGTAAATTGTTTGGCATTGATTACCTTTTAATATTTTGTCATTAGAATATAAGCCTGTTGATTTAACATCTACAATGAATTTGGAATTTTTATGAGTGTTAGAAAGATTTCTTGCAATTAAAAGGCCAATTTTATCTGAAAATATTTCATTTCCTTTATTATCTATCACTCCTAATCTATCACCATCACCATCAAAACCAAAACCAATATCAGCATTATTTTCTTTTACAAATTTTGATATTTCATGAAGCATTTCAAGATCTTCTGGATTTGGATTATATTTTGGAAATGTCCAATCTAATTTACAGTCTAATTCAATTACATCACAACCTATTCCTCTTAAAATATCAGGTGCAAAAATTCCAGCAGTTCCATTTCCGCAGGCAACTACAGCCTTTATCTTTTTTTTAATTTTATTTTTCTTTATTAAATCGTCTTTATATATATCTTGAAAATTATGTATTTGTTTTTCACTTCCACTACCTGTTGAAAAGTTTTGACCTAATGTAATTTCTTTTAATTCTTTCATCTCATCTGGTGCGTGAGTTAATCCTTTTTTAATACCCATTTTTACACCAGTCCAACCATTTTCGTTATGACTGGCAGTTATCATTGCCACTGCATCTGAGTTTAAATTAAATTGAGCAAAGTAGACCATAGGAGACAATGATAATCCCACATCTTCAACATAACATCCTGTTGAAATAAGACCCTTCTTAAATGCTTTCTTAATTTCTTCACTGTAAGATCTATAATCATGACCCACTATTACTCTTGGATTATTTTTTTTTGTGTGTTTTATAACTTGAGACCCGAATCCTTTCCCCAAATTCGTCATTCCTTCCAAGTTTATGTCTTTTTCATATAACCATCGGGCATCATATTCTCTAAATCCATAAGGACTTATTTTTAAATTTTCAGACATTATTGTTAATTACTTACATTTTTTTGGATTTTTTTATTGCTATTTTTTTTGCCACGTTCTATAAATGTTCTATTGATTTGTTGTTTATATAGTATATTAACATTAAGCGTATACAACATGTAGTTGTTTTCGTTAAAATAACAAGTATAATACAATATTTATGAATAAAATAGTATCGCTAGCAATTAAGAAAGCTGTCTCTGAATATAACCCTAAGGTTGAAAAAGTCGAAAGTGATAACAGGCCAGATTTATTCTCGCTTAACAATGAAACTGAACTTTTTCAAAATGATAGAGGTATCATAATTAAAATCGACCGATCTAGAGATGCATATCTAACTGATTTCGGAAAAGCAACTTTAAAAGATAGATATCTTGGTCACAACGAATCTTTTCAAGATTTGTTTGCGAGGGTCGCTAGCACTTACGCTGATGATAATTTGCATGCTCAGAGAATTTATAACTACATAAGTAAATTATGGTTTATGCCAGCAACACCTGTTTTATCTAATGGTGGCACAAAAAGAGGTTTACCTATTTCATGTTTTCTTAATGAGGCCTCTGATAGTTTAGGAGGTATACTTGACCTTTGGAGTGAAAATGTTTGGTTAGCTGCAAAGGGTGGTGGTATTGGTAGTTATTGGGGAAACTTAAGATCTATTGGAGAAAAAATTGGCAAGGTAGGAAAAACTTCTGGAATTATTCCTTTTATAAAGGTTATGGACTCTTTGACTATGGCAATAAGTCAAGGTTCACTAAGAAGAGGTTCAGCGGCTTGTTATCTTCCAATCGACCATCCTGAGATTGAAGAATTTATGGAAATGAGAAGACCAACTGGTGGTGATCCAAACAGAAAAGCTCTTAATTTACATCATGGTGTTTTAGTCACAGATGCATTTATGAGAGCTGTTGAAAATGATGAAGAATGGGCATTGAAAAGTCCAGCTGATGGATCCATTCAACAAACAATTTCTGCAAGAAATTTATGGATAAGATTATTAACAGCTCGAATTGAAACCGGAGAGCCATATATTATCTACATTGATACTGTTAATAGACAAATCCCTCAGCACCATAAACTTGCAAACTTAACAGTTAAAACATCTAATCTTTGTAGTGAAATAACTTTACCAACAGGAATAGATAAAGATGGAAGAGATAGAACTGCTGTTTGTTGTTTGTCATCCTTAAATTTAGAAAAATATGATGAGTGGAAAGATGATCCAAACATGATTGCAGATGTGATGAGATTTTTAGACAATGTTTTGTCTGATTTTATTAACAAAGCTCCAGATCAATTTAAAGATGCTAAGTATTCAGCAGAAAGAGAAAGAAGCGTGGGTCTAGGTGTTATGGGCTTTCATTCCTTTTTACAAAAGAAGAGAATTCCGCTTGAGTCAGTGATGGCAAAATCTTGGAATAAAAAAATATTTACACAAATTGATGAACAAGTTAATCAAGCTTCTAAAAATTTAGCTGAAGAAAGAGGTGCTTGTCCAGACGCAGCTGAATATGGTTATATGGAAAGATTTTCAAACAAAACGGCTATAGCGCCAACAGCATCAATTTCAATTATTTGTGGGGGTGCTTCACCAGGTGTTGAGCCAATTGCAGCTAATAGTTATACGCACAAAACTTTGTCAGGTTCTTTTAATGTCAGAAACAGATATCTTGAAGAGATACTAGAAAGTCACAATAAAAATGATGATGAAACTTGGTCTACAATTACTACAAATCAAGGCTCAGTTTCTCACCTAGACTTTTTAACTGATCTTGAAAAAGATGTTTTCAAAACTGCATTTGAGTTAAATCAAAAATGGATTATTGAATTAAGTGGAGATCGAACTCCATATATCTCTCAAGCACAGTCAGTTAATTTATTTTTGCCAGCAGATGTTCATAAAAAAGAATTACATAGAATTCATTTTGATGCATGGAAAAAGGGTCTTAAAAGCCTTTATTACTGTAGATCGAAATCAATTCAAAGAGCTGAAAATATCAATAATGCTAACTCTACTGATATTACAGCCAATGTATATAAATCAAAAAAACAACAATCTAACGAACAACCAGAATACGAGGAGTGTTTATCATGTCAGTAGCAGAAAAAACTAAGTCGGAGAAAAAAGAAATTATTCAACCAAAAAAGATGGGTTTATTAGTTGAAAACCCAGTATACAAACCATTTAGATATCCATGGTGTTATGATGCATGGTTAACGCAACAAAGAATTCACTGGTTACCAGAAGAAGTACCACTTGGAGACGATGTACGTGACTGGCAAAAAAACTTATCACAACCTGAAAAAAATTTAGTAACTCAAATATTTAGATTTTTTACTCAAGCAGATGTTGAGGTTAACAACTGTTATTTAAGACACTACACATCAGTATTTAAACCAACAGAAGTTTTAATGATGATGACAGCTTTTGCAGCGATGGAAACAGTTCATGTAGCTGCTTATTCACACTTATTAGATACAATCGGTATGCCAGAGTCAGAGTATTCAGCTTTTATGAAGTACAAGGAGATGAAAGATAAATATGATTACATGCAAGGTTTTAACGTAAATTCAAAGGAAGATATTGCAAAGACTGTTGCAGTTTTTAGTGCATTCACAGAAGGTTTACAGCTATTTGCTAGTTTCGCAATTCTCTTAAACTTTCCAAGACATAACAAATTGAAAGGAATGGGACAGATAGTAACCTGGTCTGTTAGAGATGAAACTCTTCATTGCAATTCGATGATTAGAATCTTTAAAGAGTTTATAAAAGAGAATCCAGAGATTTGGACACCGAAATTAAAAAAAGAACTTTATGAAGCATGCAGAACAATTATTGAGCATGAAGATGCTTTTATAGATTTAGCTTTTGAAATGGGTCCAATGGAAGGCTTAACTGCACAAGAAGTTAAAGATTACATTAGATTTATTGGTAATAGAAGATTGGTCCAATTAGGATTAGAACCTATATATGATGTAGAAAAAAATCCTCTTGGATGGCTCGATACAATGTTAAATGCTGTTGAGCACATGAACTTCTTTGAAGGTCGTGCAACAGAGTATTCTAAAGCATCAACACAAGGGAATTGGGTCGAAGCTTTTAGTTAATTTTTAAATAAATTACTAGATAGAAGGCCATAAATTATCTAATATGATTAGATGATTGTGTCACCATGCATAAGTATTTGCAAAACAGACCCTGTAACAGGTTTTTGTTATGGGTGTGGAAGGACCAATGAGGAAAAAAAAAAGTGGAAAATAAGTGAAACCACAGATGATTGGAAGAAAAAAAATCTTTTAGAAATCAAGAGTAGACTTAATGGATGGCAATTAGAAAGCTTCGAGGACTCATATAAGAATAAAGTTGAAAATGGTATTTCTCTTTTTAAAAAAGAAATGCTTAAATAAATTATTTTTCACTTAAATAAATAATTTAACAGACTAACAAATTTATTAATGAAATACAAAAAATATTTTAGAAAAACTAGCCTTAAACAAAAAGGTCATGGAGATTTTCTTTTAAACGAAGTTAGAAAAGAAAAGCCTAAAATTTTTTTAGAGATAGGAGTTTTTCATGGCGTTACCGCACGAAACATTTGTGAATTACTTTATCAAACTCATAAAAATGATTTTAAATATATAGGGCTAGATTTATTTGTGGAAAATGAAGAAAATAAAAATGAAGTTATACCAAACAACACATTCAATAACCCATTAAAAAGAATTTTTTTTAAATACATTAAAAAACAAAATCCTTATAGTCTTGAAGCTGTAAGAGATTTATTAAAAAAATTTGAAAAAAATGTTCATTTAATTCAAGGAAATTCAAACAAAGTTTTAAAAAAAATAGACATGAGCAAAATAGACTATGTTTTTTTGGACGGGGGCCATGAATATAATACGGTTATGAACGATTTGGATAATTGTATTGAAGTTATAAAAAAGGGAGGAACTGTTTTATGCGATGACTGTAATTTAGGCTCAGCACCAGGTGTTAAAAAAGCTGTTGATGAATTTGTGAAAAAAAATCAATTAAATGTTGAGATACTTTGTGAAAATCGATTTGCTAAAATTCAAAAATAAAAAACTATCTTTGATTTAATTGTAGAACTTTTCTGTGTTTATTACCTTTATAGCTTGCTAAAGGTCTAATTAGTTTATTTGCAGCATGCTGTTCCATTATATGTGCCGACCATCCCGTAATTCTCGAAATTACAAATATTGGAGTAAAAAAATCTGTATCAAAACCCATTAAATGATATGTAGGTCCAGTAGGATAATCTACGTTAGGGTGTATGTTTTTTTTATCAATCATAACTCTCTCAACAATATCGTAGATTTTCTCAAATTTTTTATCTTTTTTGATCTTTGCTACTTTAGCAAAGTATTTTCTCATGGTAGGGACTCTCGAGTCTCCAGATTTATAAACTCTGTGGCCAAAACCCATTACCACTTCTTTGTTAGCGAGTGCGTTGTTTATCCACTTTAATGCGTTTTTAGGACTTTTTATTTTATTCATCATATGCATTACCTCTTCATTAGCTCCACCATGAAGAGGACCCTTTAAACTTGCTATTGCACCAGTTATAGCTCCATGAATATCAGATAAACTACTCGTTATAGTTCTTGCTGTAAATGTTGAAACATTAAAACTGTGTTCGGCATATAAAATTAAAGATACATCAAAAGCTTTTACAATTTCTTTTTGAGGAACCTTTCCAAAGCACATATGAAAAAAATTCTCAGACATATTTAAATTTTTTTTTGGTTTAATTATATTTTTACCTTTTCTTATTCTATAAAATGCAGCTAAAGCAGTTGGCGTTTTAGCTAAAATTCTTATTGCTTTTCTCATGTTTGCTTCAGGTGAAGAGTCTGTTGTCTCTTTATCTTCCAAACCCATGATACTTACCGCAGTTCTAGCCATATCCATAGGATGGGATTTTTTAGGCATTTTTTTAATAAATGAATAAAGATCTTTAGAGAGATCTCTATTATTTCTCTCCTCTTTCTCAAATTTTCTTAATTCTATTGAGTTTGGTAAATCCTTATTCAAAATCAAATAGGCGACTTCCTCAAATTTACAATATTCGCATAAATCTTGTGCTGCATAACCTCTATAGGTAAGAGAATTTATCTCAGGCATAACTTTTGAAACCTCTGTTTCATCAACAACAATTCCAAGCAAGCCTTTTTTTATGTCATCACTCATTATTCATGTCCATCAGTATTAAAATTATAAATAGTTTCGTCTAAACTATTATATTTTTCATAATCCACAAGCTCGTATAACCTTTTTCTAGTTTGCATCTTATCTATAATATTGTTTTGGTGTCCATTTGCATAAATGTCTCTTAATCCATCTTCAACATTTTTCATTGCTAATCTTTGAGTGGTGACTGGGTAAATAACTATATTATAACCAAATTGTTCTAATTCTCTAAAATTGAACAACTTAGTTTTTCCAAATTCAGTCATATTTGCTAGCAAATAACACGAAAGCTCTTTTCTTACTTTTTCAAAATCTTTTTCATCATGTAGAGCTTCTGGAAAAATAATTTCAGCTCCGGCATCGACATAAGCTTTACATCTATCAATCATCTTATCTATTCCCTCTACACTTTTTGCATCCGATCTAGCTATAATTTTAAAATTCTTATCTTTTCTAGATAAAACACATTCTTTAATTTTTTTAACCATCTTGTCAGAAGAAATTAACTCTTTATTATCTAGATGACCGCATCTTTTCCTCTCAATTTGATCCTCAAGGTGAACAGCTGAAATTCCAAATTCCTCAAAAGTTTCTATTGTCTCTTTGCATGATTTAAAACCAGTATCAATATCTACAATGGTTGGAAGGTTTGTAACTCTAGATATTAAATATGATCTTGTACTTACATCTTGTAATGTTGTTAAACCGATATCAGGAAAACCAAGATCATTGGCCATAACACCACCTGAAACATAAACTGCATCATAACCAATTTCCTCTATAAGTTTTGCTGTCAAAGGATTATAAGCACCAGGAACTCTCAAAATTTTATTTGATTTTAATTTCTTATCGAAATCTTCTCTTTTTTGATTTGGTTCTTTTTTAACAAAATGCATTAAAAAATTCCTTTTTTTAAGTTTCTCTTTAGCTTATTTTTTTTCACTTCTATGTTCAATTTATCTAATTGACCTGATTTTAATTTTTTTAAATTCTGTACTACTTTTAAAAATCTATCACTCTCTTTTTTATTTAGTAAATTTTCGGTTAAAGTTAGAAATTTATTTATATAATTCTTTCTTTTAAAAGGTCGTGATCCATAAGGATGGGCATCAGCTATATCTTGTTGTTCTGAAATTTTTTTACCGTTTTTTAGAGTAATTACCACCTTTGCCCCAAATGCTTTCTTTCTGGGATCCGGATTATGGTATTTTTTTGTCCATTTTTTATCTTCATGAGTCTTTATAGATCTCCAAATTTTAATTGTGGTTTTTTTACTAGCCCTGGATTTAGTGTAAGATTTTATGTGGTGCCAGTTTCCATCCTCTAAAGCAACAGCAAAAATATACATTATTGAATGGTCTAAAGTTTCTCTACTTGCGTTAGGATCCATTTTTTGAGGATCATTTGCTCCAGTTCCAATTACATAATGAGTATGATGACTAGTATAGATATCGATTTTTTTAATTAGACTTAGGTTTTGTACTTTCTTTTTTAACTTTTTTGCTAAATCTATTAATGCCTGTGACTGATATTCAGCTGAATATTCTTTTGTATAAGTTTCAAGTATTGCTTTTTTAGTCTCACCTTTTTTTGGAAGTGGAACTTTATATAATGCTTTTTTGCCATCTAGTATTCTGGCGATCACACTATCTTCGCCTTCGTAGATTGGACTTGGAGCACCTTCTCCTCGCATAACTCTATCCACAGCTTCTATTGCTAGTTTACCAGCATGAGCTGGTGCATATGCTTTCCAACTCGATATCTCACCTTTTCTAGATTGCCTTGTAGAAATAGTTGTATGTAAAGCTTGTTGAACGGCCTGATAAATTGTTTCAGTATTTAATCTGAGCATCGATCCTATTCCTGCAGCAACACTAGGGCCTAAATGAGCAATATGATCAACTTTGTGTTTATGCAAACATATTCCTTTAACTAAATTAACTTGTACCTCATAAGCTGTAATAATCCCTCTTAGAAGATCTAATCCATTTTTTTTGTTTTGTTGTGCTACACTTATCAATGGAGGAATATTATCTCCAGGATGACTGTAATCTGCTGCTAAAAAAGTGTCGTGGAAATCAAGTTCTCTAACAGCTGTACCATTTGACCATGCAGCCCATTCACAATCAAATTTTAATTTTTTGTTAACACCAAACAGTGTTGCACCATTTTTTCTTGAATGTTTTAAGGCCATTTCTCTAGATGACACTACTGGTTTTCTGTTTAAAGATGCAATTGCAACTGATGCATTGTCTATAATTCTATTAATAACCATATCAATTGCATCTTTATTTAGCTTAGCATTATCACTGGCTACCTCAGCGATTTTCCATGCAAGTTGATTTTTTTTAGGTAAATGAATTTTAGACGGATAAACTTTTACTTTATGTACTATCAAAATAACTCCTAATTGTCGGATCTGTTTGTAATAGTTAAAATAAAATAATCAATATTAAAGATATTTTGATACTATTTTTTCTATACCCACAAAGTCTTTTACTAAGTGATTGTGGTAAATTTCAGTTGTATTTTTTTCAGTATATCCATCTTCAAGTAAAATAATAGGAATGTCAGCACTTTTTGCAGCATTAGCATCTGTTTCACTGTCCCCAATCATTAGTGATTTTTTTAAATTACCATTAAGTATCTCAATTACAGAAGTCAAATGCCTTGGGTCAGGTTTACAATAATCAAAAGTATTATGCCCAGCTACATATTCAAAAAAATCATAAATTCCGATTTTTTTCAAAAGATCAACAGCTAAATGCTCTTGTTTATTCGTACAAACTGCCATGGATATATCATTTTTTTTTGACCATTTTAAAAAATCTTTAACACCATTTATTAATGTACTCTCATTAACAATGTTTTTTCCATAGAAATCAACGAAATCTTTTACCATCTCTTTTTTTATTTTTTTATCTTGGACTTTTCCAAACTCTTTTTTAGCTTGCCCCCAAATTGATCGTCCAAGCATTGCACCAGCACCTTGTCCAACAAGATTTCTAATCTCTTCAGTCGATTTGGTTGGATATCCAAATTTATTCATGACATGGTTGTGTGCTCGCATTAAATCTGGCGCTGTATCAACCAGTGTACCGTCTAAATCAAATAGAATTGTAAATTTTTCTCTCATATTTAAAAGTATTTTTAAGAAATATTTTGTGAATTAAGAAACATATATACATAATATAAAGAATTTAAAAGATGAAACATGTTAATTTAAAAAATTCTCAAATTAATTTAAGAAACAAATTTTTAAAATCAGGCGTAAAAATGATTGGTCCTGAAACAATTTTTTTTTCTAACGATACTCAAATAGGAAAAAATGTAATTATTGAGCCTTATGTTGTGATTGGTTCTAAGGTAAAAATTGGAAATAATGTTGTCATTAAATCTTTTTCTCATCTTGAGTCATGTCGAATTGAGAATAAAGTTGAAATTGGCCCCTATGCAAGAATAAGACCTAATACGGTTTTAAAAGAAGGTTCAAAAGTTGGAAATTTTGTTGAAGTTAAGAAAAGTATAATTGGTAAAAAGTCAAAGATAAATCATTTATCATACATTGGTGACAGTAAAATTGGAAATTCTGTTAATGTTGGAGCAGGCACTATTACTTGTAATTATGATGGAAAAAAGAAATACGTGACAAACATAAAAGACAAAGTATTTATTGGATCAAACTCATCACTTGTAGCCCCAATAACTATTGGCGAAGGTAGCACAATCGGAGCTGGATCTGTTATAACAAGAAATGTAAAAAGTAAATCTTTGGCTTTAACAAGAAGCGAACAAAAAGAAATTAAAAATTACAAAATTAGAGAAAAATAATGTGTGGAATTATTGGAATTAATAGTTACAAGCCAGTATCATCAGCGATAATTAATTCTTTAAAAAAATTAGAATATAGGGGTTACGACTCAGCAGGAATAGCCACTTTATCAAGCGGTTTGATTAATGAGATTAAATCTGAGGGTAGAGTAGATAATTTAGAAAAAAATTCACTTGTCAAAAAAATGGAGGGAACTATCGGCATTGGTCATGTCAGATGGGCAACACATGGAATACCTAGCAGCTTGAATGCTCATCCGCATTCTTCCCAAAATGTTTCGGTGGTACATAATGGTATCATTGAAAATTCAACTATTTTAAAAAAATTTTTAATTGGGAAAGGACACAAATTTAAATCTCAAACAGATACAGAGGTTATTGTTCATTTAATAACTGAACATTTAAAAAAAGAAAATATAATTAACTCTATAAAAAAAACTTTAAAATTACTTCATGGAAGTTTTGCTCTAGGAATTATCTTTAAAGATCAACCAGATTTGATCATAGGTGCGAGAAGGGGCTCACCTTTAGCTGTTGGTTATGGTCCAAACGAAAACTATTTAGGTTCAGACTCATATGCTTTGAAATCAATGACAAACAAAATTACTTATCTAAATGATGGTGAATTTTGTGTGATTAAAAAAGATCTAGTAGAATTTTTTGATGAGAAGGGAACAAAAATTAACAAAAAAGTTCTAGAGCTATCTAGTGAAAACCAAAAATATGACAAAGGAGATTACAAACATTTTATGGCTAAAGAAATAGATGAGCAACCAATGTCAATAAAGAATGGTATTAAAGAATACTTAGATACTGCAAATAATGACATTAATATATTTAATTTTCCATGGAAGATTGAAAATATTTCTTCAGTAATATTGATAGGATGTGGTACGGCATATCATTCCTGTTTAATGGCCAAATATTGGTTTGAGGAATTAACTTCTTTAGATGTGAGTGTAGATATAGCTTCAGAATTTAGGTACAGGAAAAATAGATTTAAAAAAGATAGTTTATACATTTTTGTGTCACAATCAGGTGAAACTGCTGATACTTATGCTGCTTTAGATTTATGTAATAAAAATGGCATGAAAACTTGTGGTGTTGTTAATGTTATCGAAAGCTCAATAGCAAGAGACTCTAAATTTGTTTTACCGATACACTGTGGTACAGAGATAGGTGTTGCCTCAACAAAAGCCTTCTTAGGTCAGATGCTGATATTATACATTCTTTCTTTAAAACTTGGATTAATTAGGGGAGATATTAATAAAAAAAAATTTTCTCAAAAATTAAAAGATTTAAAAGTTCTACCTGAATTAGTTAGCAAAACTTTACTTATTGACAATAAAATTCAAACTACTTCAAGTACTTTTATTGAGGCTAAGGGATCAATGTTTTTGGGGCGAGGATTTTCATACCCTATTGCATTAGAGGGAGCTTTAAAATTGAAAGAATTATCTTACGTTCATGCTGAAGGTTACCCAGCTGGCGAAATGAAACATGGACCTTTAGCATTGATTGAGGAAGGCATGCCAGTTGTAGTGTTGGCGCCTAGAGACAATTACTACAAAAAAACTATTTCTAATATGCAAGAAGTTATAGCGAGAGGAGCAAAAGTTTTGTTAATTACCAATAAAAGTAAAGATGAAATAGTTTCAGAAAATATTTGGGAAACAATCGAGGTCGAGACAACTAATGAAGACCTTTTGCCATTTCTTTTAACGATACCTTTGCAAAAATTAGCTTATTACTCAGCATTAAAGAAAGGTTACGATATTGATAAGCCTAGAAATCTGGCTAAGTCAGTTACAGTTGAATAATAGTCTGTGAAAATAAATTTTACCAAAAGAGTCAATTTTTGGCATATAGCCTCAGTCGCTCGTGATAAAAATTTAAATGATTATGAAATATTAAACCAAGCTTTTAAGCAAGACGTATTAGAAGAAGAAAATAAAACATTTTTAAAAAAATTTATTAATTGTTTTAAAAATGTTAAAGATATTAAATCACAATTATATCAAGATGTATTTGCATCATTTGTTATTGGAAACCAGTTTGATAAAACATTTTTAGAATTTGGTGCCACAGATGGATTAGAGTTGTCCAATTCATTTATGCTGGAAAATACTTTAAATTGGAGTGGTGTTTTGTCTGAACCAAGTCCACAATGGCATAAAGTATTAAGGGAAAACAGAAAATATACCAAAATTATAAAAAAGTGCATTTGGTCAGAGAGTGGAAAAATTTTAGATTTTTTTATGTCAGATAGGGGTAATTTTTCCACTTTAAATGAATTTATTGATAGTGATAAGTATTACATGCCAAAAAATACTGAAGCGAGAAAAAAAGCTGGTAAGTTGATAACTGTAGA
>CABZHM010000010.1 GCA_902525625.1 uncultured Pelagibacteraceae bacterium
CTGTAGCATCCCCGTCTACACCTGTTATTGTAAAAGTTATTGTTCCAATATCTATCGCTTTAGAACCAGCGTTTGTTTCATCGTCCATAACTTTATAAGAAAAAACATCAGTTGCAGTTTCACCTGCTCTCATAGCATTTGTCGCTGCATTTCCTGTTACGCTATAAGTATAAGCACCTCCACTATTGATCGTTAAGTCACCATACGTACCTGATACAGCACTACCGACATTTGAATTTGCTAATGTTGATGATTCAGCACCTGCGCCAACTCCTCTAATCGCTAAAGCTGATGCAGCATCATCATTATCTGTATCATTTGTTAGAACATTTCCTGTGGCATCATCATCACCTGCTGTAATACTGCCTGTATCATTAACAGCAACTGGTGCAGCGTTTACTGAAATTGTAATTGTGCGCGTGTTACCCCCAACGACCGTGCCATCATAAGCTTTATAGGTAAAACTATCATCAGACTCAGAGTTTGCATCTGGAGTATATCTTAATTTAGTAATATCAGTTATTGTGTCATTAACTGATTGCGCTACATAACTTCCACTACTTAATTTTGTTAACGTCCCCGAAGATGGTAAAGATTTAATTTTTATTCCAAGATCATCATCTGGATCGCTATAATTGGTAAAATCAGAGGCAGCAAAATCTTTTCTAATATTCAATGAAGTTCTAGCTCCATGAGTGGCATCTGTATTATTTTCATTAATATAAACTGTTTCATTTCCAGCAGTAGGTGTATCGTTTAAACCTAAAATCGTGATAGTAATTGTAGCTGTATCTGTTCCACTACCTCCATCCGAAAGTGTATAAGTAAATACGTCAGTTGCACTGTCACCAGCATCTAATGCATTAGCAGCATCCTTGTTAGCTACATAAGTATAAGAACCATCAGCACTTATAGTTAGTTGACCATAAGTTCCATCTAAAGCTGTGCCTACACTCCCTGCAGTACCACCTCCTGGTCCGCCAGTTCTAATTCCAGTAATAATTAAGTTGGCATCAGCATCTGCATCACTGTCTGCGTGAGAGCTTGAACTTGTATTAATCACATCTCCAGAGTGTTCAAGATGTGCATCGAATGTGTCACCAGTTTTATTTGCATTATCTCCATCATTAACTGTTAAAGTTTCATTTTCTTCTACTACCCCTTCATCATCTTGTGCAGTTGTGGGATCATTTATCCCTAAAACTTTGATTGTAAGTGTGGCTGTAGCTGTTCCACCATATGCAAAATCGTAACCTGGATGTTGGTCAGTAATTGTGTATGTAAAAACATCGGTTACAGTATCTCCAGAATCTAAAGCATCCGCAGCATCTTGATCTGCAACATATTCATAACTTCCATCCGAACCTATAGTTAAAGTTCCGTAAGTACCTGTAACCGAAGTGGCAGAGCCATGATCATATGTATAATCCCCCACTGCAGTTGCAGAACCTGCTGAACTGTGTTGAATATGAGTAACTTTAATTGTATCACCATACTCTGAAGTATTAGGATCACTATCAGAGTTAGAAGCTGAACTGGTATCCATTAAATCTCCAGAGTGTTCTTGATGTGCATCATAAGAACCTGTTACGTTAGCATTAGAACTATTTACAACTGTTAAAGTTCCATCTTCATTTACTACCCCTTCATCGTTTTGTGCAGCAGGAGGAGAATTTCCTTCAACTAAAACCCTTATAAGATCTCCACCTCCGATATTCTTCATACCGAAATTTATAGATCGTAAGTCACTACTTACTGCAACCCAATCGCTATTTTTTGATTGGGTACTGTTACCGTAACCTCTATATGTAGATTCAGTTCCTTGGTAAGCACGCCATGCTTTTTCACCACTGATAAATTCAAAACCTCTCGTGTCACTAGCACTACTGCTTGTATTTGGATATGTACTATTATTTGAATTGTGTAGGTCTATAGTGCCTACGGTATTATTTGAAAGATCATTTTTGTCTTTTATTAATCCAATGATTTTACGATCAAATTTTACTTCACCAATTTTGTTGTGTCTATCAGACTTGTCTCCAAATTTTGAGTCTAAGAATATCATGTAAACATCCATTGGGCCTGTATCACTATCTGATGTTGTAGCTGTTGTTGATAGTTGATAATCAGCACTGCTCGTCTCATTTATTTCAACATCATAACTACCACCTGCCCACTGTGCTACAGTTTTACCGGCTGTATAACTACCTGCGTCATGGTCGGGTTTTAGTGCAGTTAAACTACCTGCAGTAATGCCGGTCTTTTCCAAAACAACTGCTACTCTATTCACCTGATTTGCAGTACCTGCTTCACCTGTGCCAAAATTACCTTCAGAAGTATATGACATATAATTTAATTCAGTGCTAGATGAATTATGTTCTTTTGAAGTAGTAAAATCAAATGCGTTTCTATCAGTTGTTCCTGTAAATGCAGCAGTCGATCCTCTAATATGCGTTATTCCATCTAAATTAATATTCACAATATCATTAAATGAATTTCGATTTGCTGTTCTAGTCATTGCTAGATCATGTATATAATTAACCTGACTAATGTTTTTAGTTTCAATATTTCCAACTTTACTTTCAAGTTTCCAATCACCACTCTTACCTGTAACATCATCTGATGCAGCAATATCTGCTTTAGTGACTTCTGAAATTTTACTGATTAAAGTTTTACCACCCTCTGTACTGGTAACATTACATCCATAGAATAAAATATCTCCATCTTCTGTTAAAGATTGACCTATAGATCTCAATGTATGGTTGTATGATTGAATAGTATCATTTGAAAGTGTTGCATTTCCAAATAAAATTTTTCCAGCACTACCATGACCAATTATGTGTAATGAAGATATGTCAGCGTCATTTTTTAAAACTTTATCAATCTTTTTGAATCCATCCTCATTAGATTGAATAAGATAAACTTCCGTATCCTCGTTAAATGCATCTATTAATGTTTGATAGTCTTGTACTTGTGAGTCTATAAAAACAACTTGTTTTCGATCATTTCTTTTTTGATCTCTTACAACTTGATCGAACGGTAATTTTTGAGAATTATCCTCAATTTTGTTTTCTGATAATTTTGAAATTTTTTGAATTTTATTTGATAATTGCTCTTTGTTTCTCTCATCAATTATATCCAAAGCAGTTGAAGCTCCTGCTCCATCAAGCATTATTCTTTGTTCAAGCGCCTCTATAAAAATCTTTTTTTTTGGCATTAATAAATAATACTATCTTATCAAAAAATGGCTATTATAAATGATAATTTAAACCCAAAATGGCAGGTTTTTATAATGGATTTTATTAAAAAAAAATTAAAATAGATAAAAAAAATTATTATAAAAAAAATAATGAAAATTATAAAAATTTTAGGAATTTTTACTCTATTATTAATCTCATCATGCACAAGAAATGTAGAGCCTTTATCAAATTTTGAGATTGAAACTAGATCTCAGGAAGATATCGCCACAATAGAGGAAATAAAAAAAAATAGTCTTAATTGGGATGATAATATAGAAATAGATTTATACACTGCAATATCTCTTGCAATTAAAAACAACAGAGAACTTAGATTAAAATTATTAGAAAATGCTTTAGCAAATAGACAGATAGATAAAGTCAGATTTGAAATGTTGCCTGCCATTGCTGCAAATGCAGGTTATTCTGGAAGTGAAAGATACAATGCTAGCGCAAGTGCTACAGTGCCAACAACCGATTTAGCAGGATCAATAGGCACATCTTATTCAACTTCAAGGGAAAGAGACGTTAATTCGCAAGATGTAGGATTTACATGGAATGCTTTAGATTTTGGATTATCATACATTAGAGCTGGTCAAGACTCTAATAGATACTTAATCACGGAAGAAATGGAAAGAAAAGCGGAGCACAATATTATTAGAGATGTAATAAGATCTTACTGGAACACAATTTCAGCAGATAAGTTGATAAAAAAATATGATCCTTTGTTAATTGAAGTTGATAAAGCACTTAATGACTCTCAAAAAATAGAAGAGCTGTTATTAACCAAGCCTATGGATGCATTATTATATCAAAAAGAACTGTTAGATATTCAAAGAGCTCTTCAAACTCAAAAAGAAATATTTATTGACGCAAGAATACAACTTGCAGGTTTAATGGGTTTATTACCTGATCAACAATTTACTATTGTTCCAACAAATGAGCCTTTGACAATTCTTAATATGAGCTTAAGAGGAATGGAGGAATATGCTTTATTACATAGACCTGAGTTAAGAAAGAGTCATTATGACGAAGAAATATCCATACAAGAAGCAAAAGCTAGCATCACTTCATTGTTACCAGGTTTAAATTTTAATGCTGCTTGGACACACTCTTCCAATGATCATTTAATGAATAAAACAAATTTAGAATATGGTTCTGTGGTAGGTGCAAATTTATTAAACGTTTTTATGTATCCGAAAGTTAAAAGAATCAATGAAATGAATACTGAAATTATTAGAGAGAAAAGATTAGCTCTATCAATGGCGGTATTATCTCAAGTTCATTTAGCAAATATAGACTACTCTTTAGCTTTGGAGGAATATAATACAGCAGAAAGATATTACGAAGTTTCAAGAAAAATCACAGAACAAATAAAAAATGCGCAAAAAATAGCTAGATTTGGAAATTTAGAACTTATAAGAGAACAGGCAAGTTTACTGGTTGCAGAATTAAGATATGATATCGCATATTCCAAACTCCAACATGCAATAGGTAAAATTTATACTTCTGTCGGCTTTGATGTTACCAAAGAAAATATAAGGGAGATTAACTTTAAAGATTATGCATCAATTATCAAAAACAATTTCATGTCTAATGGTAAAAGATATTATGCAAAAATTAAAAAACCAATTAAAAACCAAAATCCAGTAGTTAAAAGAGATGGCGGAAGTAGAATAAGTCAATTTTCATTTTCAGATAATACTTTTGTGTTGGAGGGTGAAGGAAGAATAATTTACAGTGCTTCATTACCCTCTGGTAAACCTCTTCCAAGTTGGATTACTTTTTTACCATCTCAAAAAACCTTTATCGTAGATAATTCAGAAAAGGACAATACTGAGGAATTGGATATAAAAGTTGTTGCAAAAAATATTAATACACGAATAGAGGACAAATTTACTTTAATGGTAGACCCTGAGCTAAGAGTTACAAGGTTGGAAAATGAAAAAAGGCTCAAAGAACAAAGAAAACTAGCAAAAAAACAAAAACAAGAAGAAGCCGAAAGATTAAAAGCTGAAAAAATTTTAGAAGAAAGAAAGGCGAAAAAAGAGAGAGAATTGTTAGCTAAG
This sequence comes from uncultured Pelagibacteraceae bacterium, assembly GCA_902525625.1. Taxonomy (GTDB): domain Bacteria; phylum Pseudomonadota; class Alphaproteobacteria; order Pelagibacterales; family Pelagibacteraceae; genus Pelagibacter. Next base: position 5,306 of record CABZHM010000010.1, read on the forward strand.
CAAGAAGCTGAAGCTGAGGAACAAAGATTAATTGATGAAAAAGAGCAGGCTGAATTATTAGCTCAACAAGAAGCTAAGGAACAGAGATTAATTAATGAAAAAGAACAGGCTGAATTACTAGCTAAACAAGAAGCTGAGGAACAAAGATTAATTGAGGAAAAGAAACAACAGGAATTGTTGGGAATCAAAAAAGCAAGAGAAGAACGATTGCTTGAACTAGAAAGACAAAAAGAATTTCTAGCAAAACAAAAAAGGCAAGAATTAAATAAATTTACCAAAAATGAACTATTGGCATTAAGAGAACAGTTATATGTTCAGCTTGTTGGAAATAAAAGTGAAAGCCTGTATGAAACACTTTATGGTAAAAAAAATTTTGATAAACCTTCAATTAATTTGATTAAAGCTAAGGATATTGAAGCTAAGATTAATAACATGTTATTGAATCTAGATCTAAATAAAAGAATTGATGTCACAAAAAGTATAATTCAGGATTTATTGAAATCAGACTTCCTTAATAAAAATAAGAATGTGATCGATTTTAAAACTCTCAATTATAAAATGAATTTAGAAAGATCGATAATTGATAAATTAGATAAGTATCCATATAAATATAATTTTAACTGATGGTAGAAAAAAAATTCACTAAGGAAATAAACATAAAAATAAATTCAAATCAAAAAAAAATTAAAGGCTCTATTTTTTTATCTAAAACGAAGCTTAAAAAAAAAAATATAGTTAAATCTGGTCAGAAGATTTCAGGAAACATTTTATTAAAAAAAAATTAACTATATAATTTATATATCAAATTCTCTAGAAGTTAACTCGTATAGACGACTTATTGTACGTTCAAAAGGTTTTTTAAGTGAATTTGAGGAGGTTAAACTTTCTAAACTTTGACTTGCCGTAATGGCCAATGGAATGCCTCTGTCATAAATTACATCTAATAATGTTATAAATCTCTGTTGTTGATTTGAATTAATATCATTAAATTGTGGCATTTGCTCAATAATAATAAACTTAGAATTTTTTACTATTTCAAGATAATCCTCAGCTCCTAAATTTCGATTACATAGCTCATCAAAATTGAAACGACAAATACCCTCAAAAAAAAAATTTATTTTAAAATCTCTACCCTTTATATTCAAAACCTTAGGAGAATTCTTTTTCTCTTTTGTTATAATTCTGAAAAATTTATTTATTTTAAAATTAGTTTCTTGATTTAAAGGAAAAAAGTATCTTTGTTTTTGATTTTGATTTGATTTCCTATAATCATCTTCAATAATTAATTCGTGATTAATAGAATTTTTTTTCATTATATCTATAAATGGTAAAAACTGATCTCTCTGTAAGCCATCCTTATATAGTTCGGAAATTTCAATATTTGAAGTTAGTATTATCTTAATATTCTCTTTAAAGATTTCCTCAAAAAGCTTTCCTAATATCATAGCATCTACAATATTAGTAACTTGAAATTCATCAAAATAAATTAATGATATCTTTGACTTTAGATCTTTAACATAAGTGCTTACTACATTCTCTTGATTTTTATATCTTCTACTGTGAACAAAATCATGAAAATCTAACATAAATTCGTTGAAATGAAGTCTTTTTTTTTTTTGATTTATTAGACCAAAAAAAAAATTTAAAATCATTGTCTTACCAACACCTACTCCACCATGTAAATAAAAAGCTTTTTTTGATTTTTTTTTTGAAAAAAATCCAAAAAAATTTAATGTAAAGTTTTGATTAAAAAAATCTTGCAATCTTTTAACTACTTTAATTTGACTTTGGTTAACTTCTAAATTTTCTAATTTACAGTACAATTTAAATTTTTCCTCAAAGTTTTTGGGCATCAATCTTTTTTGGTCTTAAAGTCAATGCCATACTCAGATCGAGGTCCCTTTCTTAATCCAAATGGTCCTGTAATAAATAGTGTTAATGGCCTTGTTCCGGGCTCAAGATCAACTCTGTGGAGATTATTTGCTGATCTAAATCCAATATACCCCGGTGGTCTCCAAAATTTACCTGTGCTTATAGTTTCCCAATATCCACCTCTTAATATGATTGTTATATAAGGAAAAGTGTGATTATGAACACCTTCTCCGTGATCGTCAGCCAACATTTCATGTATTAAAATATTGAAAGGAAACCACTTTGGTCGATGTCTTAACAATACGTAATATCTATTCATCCAAGGTTTTGCTTTGTGGAACTCTGGATGTGAGGGTCCTCTATCAAGAACAACTTTTTTTCGACCAATTTTTTCTAAAAATTTTAAAATCATTTTATTTGTATTGTACAACACCACCATTTTTAATTACAAATAAATTATTATTGAATAAAAATGGTTTTGAAATTAAATTCCTTGAAATATTTTCTACCTTGATTATATCTCCAGTGCTTAATTCGATAATAGCCAATTTTCCATCACTATTAGTTAAATAGACTTTATCTTGGCTTATTGAAAAGCCCATAGGTTTAATCTTTTTTTTATCTTTAACTTTATAATTCTTAAATACATCTTTTATTTTAATAATATTTCCTGTTTTCTTATCAATAACAAATAAGTAACCATTCTCTGAGATTGTAAAAATTAAACTATTTACAATGATCGGAGTAAGACTTGAGCTTATATCATTTATCCAATTAATTGATCCATTATTTAAATTAATGGAGTGAAATTCATTAAAATTATTTGAAAAATAAATTTCATCACCATCGAGGACTAGTTTTGAATTTTTAAAACTATAAGTAGAATTAGCAATAGCACTGCTTTGGGTTGGAAGTTGCCAAACCATTGTGCCCGATTGTATATCTGCTGCTGTTACATCTCCTAAATTATTAAGAAAAACAACTAATCTATTTGAGATTATTAATGAATTTTTAGAATTAGATAAGGTAAGTGTTTTATCAGTTTCTAGTGACCAACACTCTGAACCATCCTTTATATAAAAGCATCTTAAAACATTTTTTATATCTACAGCAAAAAATTTTTCATTTAAAATCTTTATTTCAGAATTAAATGGATATTCATTTTTTTTTGACCATATCAAGTTTCCATTCTCTAAATTGACTAAAAATAAATTTGATAAGCTGTCAATTACAATTAATTTATTTTCTTGTGTTGCTAAAAATAATCTAGGATTATTTTTTTTTTCAGATTTCTTATAAATGTTTTTCTTCCAAATAATCTTTTCATTGTTATCATATCTTATTATTGAACCTTTGGTGTCAAACAAAATTATGCCATCTCTTAAAAAAACTGGTTGAAAATCTACTTGAGTTTCAAAAGTAAACTTTGAAAATTTATATTTTTTAATCTTTTTAAAATTTCCTGAATATTTTTGGGCACCATAATTATTTTTGTTATTTAAAATTTTACCTCCAACTGAAATATTTGATAAATCTAAGTTAATATTTGGGTTAAGTTCGTTATAGGATATTTTTTTTTTATCTAGTACAATTCTCAAATTTTTATTTTCTTTAACTTTAATATCTTTTTTGCTCCAAATTTTTGAATTTTTATTTAAAGAACAGCCAATAATTAATAAAGATAAAAAAACAAAAGAAAAAATCTTAATCACTTAAATCTCTATTTAATCTTTTTTGAGCTTCAACTAATATATCTGGATTTGAGTTTTTTAAATTAATTATTTGGCTAAAAAACTCTTTAGACTTTTGTTTTTGATTTTTTGAGTAAAAATATTCTGCTAACAAATAAAGAGCATGTGAGTTCCAAACGCTTTTGGTTTTTATAATTGGATTTAAAATATTAAGTAACTCATTCTCAGATATTTGATCAGCATTATAAAGACCTTTCTTATAAATAATTAAATTTTTTATTTCTTTATTTAATGATGTTTTGTTAATTAATATTTCAAATAAATCGTTGATCTGATTTCTATCGTTAATTAACTGATTATCTAGAATGAAATACAGCGAAAGTGGAGAATAAGTTGAATCTTTTTTATTAATTATTTTAATTAAATTTTCAGCCGTTTTTTTTTTATCATTCTTATCAAAACTTATTGTTGTCGAATAATATAAGTTTGAAATTTTTTTATTTTGAATTTTTATAAACTCTCCATAGCCAAAAAATAAAACTACAGTCAAAATAATAACGACAAAAAAAATAATCAATTTCTTTTTGTTATCAAAAAGAAAATTTTTTATTTTCTCTTTACGTGTATTTAATTCTATTATTGGTATATCATCGTCCATATTAAATCATATTACGAAGAACATACTGTAATATTCCCCCATTCTTATAGTACTCTAATTCATTTTTTGTATCTATCCTACACAGAGTTTCTAATTTTTTAATTTCACCAGATAAATACTTAATTTCAATTTTAACCTTGTCAGAAGGATTTATTCCCTTTTCTAAATTAATAACACTTATTAGTTCTGAACCTTTTAAATTCAAATTTTTTCTGTTTATATTATCTATAAATTGAAGAGGTAAAACTCCCATTCCAATTAAATTAGATCTATGAATCCTCTCAAAACTTTCAGCAATTACCGCTTTAATACCTAAAAGTTTTGTTCCCTTTGCAGCCCAATCCCTTGATGAACCTGTTCCATATTCTTTGCCGCCAATAACAACTAAATCTGTTTTTCTTTTTTTATATTCAACTACTGCATCATATACTGGGATAACTTTTTCTTCAGGGTATAATTTGGTAAAACCACCTTCCGTTCCTGGTGCCATTTCATTTCTTATCCTAATATTTGCAAATGTTCCTCTCATCATAACCTCATGATTTCCTCTTCTTGATCCATAAGAATTATAATCTTTTGGTAAAATTTGATGCTTCATAAAATAGTCACCAGTCGGACTATCTTTCTGTATATTACCTGCTGGAGATATGTGATCAGTAGTAACCATATCTCCTAAAATTAGTAAAGGTCTAGCATCTTTTATCTTTTTAAATCCCTCTGGCTCATCAGGTAAGTCATCAAAAAACGGCGGTTTTTTTACATAGGTCGAATTTTCTTCCCAATCATAAATACTGGTTTTTTCAGTTTTAATTTCTTGCCATTGTTTTGGTCCCTCAGAAACATTTGAGTATCTCTTAATAAACATGTCTGCACTTAAAGAAGCTTTTAAAATATCTTCAATCTCTTTATTTGTAGGCCAAATATCTTTTAAATAAATATCATTTCCATTTTTATCTTTTCCTAGTGGGTCATTGTAAAGATTAAAATCCATTCTCCCAGCTAAAGCATAGGCAACAACTAGTGGAGGAGAAGCCAAAAAATTAGCTTTAATGTGTGGTGAAATTCTTCCCTCGAAATTTCTATTTCCTGAGAGAACTGAAACTGCGTATAAATTTTCTTTTTGAATTGCATGAACAATATTATCTGCTAATGGTCCAGAATTTCCAATACATGTTGTGCATCCATAACCTACTAAATTAAATCCTAATTTATCAAGGTATTTTGATAGGTCAGCTTTATCTAAGTAATCCGTTACAACTTGAGATCCTGGCGCCAATGAGGTCTTTACCCATGGCTTTACCTTAAGACCAAGATCCACTGCTTTTTTTGCAACTAATCCCGCACCGATCAAAACATTGGGATTAGAAGTGTTAGTGCAAGACGTTATTGCAGCAATTAAAATAGAACCATCCTGAATTTCAAAATCAGTACCATCCACTTTTGATAGAGAAAAATTTTTTTTCTTTGTGGTATCAAAAAAAACTTTTTTAAAATTACTAGCTGCATCAGTTAACAAAACTTTATCTTGTGGTCTTTTGGGTCCTGAGATTGTTGGTACAATTGTAGACATATCCAATGTCAAATTATCAGTAAAATATATATCATCACTAGCCCATAAACCTTGTGCCTTTGCATATTTTTCGACAATTTTTACAGTAAAATTATCTCTGCCAGAAAATTCCAAATACTTCAAAGTTTCTTCATCAATAGGAAAAAAACCACATGTTGCTCCATATTCTGGAGCCATATTTGCAATAGTTGCTCGATCAGCAAGAGATAAATTTTTTAATCCTTCTCCATAAAATTCTACAAATTTTCCAACTACACCTTTATCTCTTAACATTTTTACAACTGTTAATACTAAATCTGTAGCCGTTGTACCCTCAGGCATTTTATTTTTTACCTCAAAACCAATCACTTCTGGTATCAACATTGAAATTGGTTGGCCTAGCATTCCTGCCTCTGCCTCAATACCTCCTACTCCCCAACCCAAAACTGATAATCCATTAACCATTGTTGTATGACTATCTGTTCCGACTAATGTATCTGGAAAAATATATTCATCTCCTTTGTATTTCTCATTCCATACTACTTTAGATAGATATTCTAAATTGACCTGGTGACAAATTCCTGTGCCTGGGGGAACAATTCTAAAATTATCAAACGCTTGTTGTCCCCACTTTAAAAATGAGTATCTTTCACTATTTCTTTTAAATTCTATCTCAACATTTTTTTCAAATGAATCTGACTTTGCAGATTGATCTACTTGAACAGAGTGGTCTATTACAAGATCAACTGCAGATAATGGATTAATTTTTTCTGGGTCTTTTTTTTTATTTTTTACAGCTTCTCGCATGGCAGCTAAATCAGCAACAGCTGGTATACCGGTATAATCTTGTAACAAAACTCTTGCAGGTCTATAAGCTATTTCAGTTTTGGATTTTTTATCTTTCAACCATTCTTTAATTGCCTCAATTTGTTTTTTTGTTACAGATAGATCATCTTCATATCTTAAAAGATTTTCCAAAAGCACTTTCAAAGATTTAGGTAATCTAGAAATACCATCTAATCCATTTTTCTCAGCATTTTCTAAAGAGTAATATTTAAATTTTTTACCCTGAATATCTATCTCTGAGAGTGAATTGTAAGAATTTTTTGTACCTGGTTTCATATTTTATATTATATATAGAACGTAATTATGCTCAAAAGAAGAAGTCCTGACATAACATAATTAAAATACTTAATAAATTTATCATTTGTCGCAAATTTCCTAAGAAATTTTCCTATAAAAGTCCAAAGAGTGATACTTGTTACCGAAAATATGAATGCTAGGAATATAATTTGAGTCGCATAGCTCAAATAATTCTCACCTAATTCTACATATGTAGAAACAACAATTATTGCCACAGTTACTCCCTTTGGATTTAAATATTGAAACAAAAATGTTTCAATAAATTTTACAGGGTTTTCTTTAATAGTTTCATCAGAAGTTTTTGAAAATGCAATTTTGTAGGCCAAATAAATTAAAAATAAAGTCCCAAGATATTTAATTATAATTTGTATTACAGGAAATAATTTAAATATATTTATAAGACCGATAGATAAAAATAAAACTAACGATGTGAATCCTAAAGTTACTCCTAAGATATGGGGGATAGTTTTTGCAAAACCAAAATTGAAACCAGAATACGAAGCCACAACATTATTTGGTCCTGGCGTATATGCGGTTACAAACCAAAATAAAGAGATTGATAATATTTCAGGATGCATTTTAAGCTATTGGGAGACCGTTCTCAGATTTTTGAGAAGGGTGAACTAATATCACTTTTCCCTCTTTATCGATCGAACCTAAAATTAAAACCTGAGAAACAACACCTGCAATATTTTTCTCTGGAAAATTACAAACACCTATGACTTGTTTCCCTTTTAAATTCTCTTCGTTATAGTAATGAGTGATTTGTGCAGATGATTGTTTTACACCTATTTCCTTACCAAAGTCAACTTCGATTACTAATGATGGTTTTCTAGCTTTTTCATTTTGTTTCACAGAAATTACGGTTCCTACTCTTATATCTACCTTATCAAATATGTTGTATGTAATTTGTTCTTTCATAATCTCAGTATATATATTAGTTATTATTTATGAGTACAGAAATTAATTTAGATGAATTATATAATAATTCGATAAAAATTTTGTCAGATTTAATAGGTTTCAAAACTATATCAGGTGAAGATAATAGTAATTTAATTAATTACTGTGAGAATTATTTGCATAATTTTGGTGCAACATCATTTAAAACGTTTGATGACGAAAAAAAAAGAGTAAATCTTTTTGCAACAATTAAAGCAAAAAAATCGAATGGTATAAAACCAATTATTTTATCGGGTCATACCGATACAGTGCCAGTTTCAAAAAGTTGGAGTACAGATCCTTTCAAAGCAACTATAAAAAAAGAAAAACTTTATGGAAGAGGATCATGTGACATGAAAGGTTTTATTGCATGCACATTAGCTTTCGCTCCTGTTTACTCTAAAACTGATTTAAATCGAGATATTCATTTTTCTTTCACTTTTGATGAAGAGACTGCATGTATTGGGGCACCTATTTTGATAAAAGAATTAAAAAAAAGAAATATTAATGAAGGTATTTGTATTGTGGGTGAGCCCACAAAAATGAAAATTATTGATGCGCATAAAGGATGCTATGAATATACAACTTATTTTGAAGGACTGGCAGGTCATAGTTCTATGCCACACAAAGGAGTTAGCGCGGTTGAATTTGCAACAAAATATTCTAATAAATTAATAGAACTTAGAGAGGAACTAAAAAAAAGATCTCCAAAAGACTCTGTATTTGATCCGCCCTTTTCAACTTTACAAGTCGGAGGTATTTTTGGAGGAATAGCTCATAATGTTATTGCTGATAAATGTCATGTAGAATGGGAAACTCGACCAGTAGTTAAAGAAGATGGAATATTTTTAAATCAGGAGATTGATAAATATGCCAATGAGGTTTTATTACCAGAGATGAGGAAAGTATTTACTAATTCTAAAATTACAAAAAAAATTATTGGTGAAGTCGCAGGCTTCAATCGTGTTTTAAATTCTGAAGCATGTGAATTTGTATCAAGTCTTACAGGTGATAATTCCAGAGAGGTTGTTTCTTTTGGAACTGAGGCTGGGTTGTTTCAAGAAATAGGTATTAGTACAGTTGTTTGTGGACCTGGTTCAATTGATCAAGCACATAAAGTTGATGAATTTATTGAATTAAGTGAGCTGAAAAAGTGTGTAAAATTTCTGGATGGTATAAGAGAAAAATCTTCAATAAATTAACTCCACCCACCTACAGATTTAACTTCCAAAAATTCTTGAAGACCGTGTTCACCAGCTTCTCTACCTATTCCTGAATGCTTGAAACCTCCAAAAGGTGTATCTATTGCTATGCCTGCACCATTTACATCAACCATTCCTGATCTGAGTTTTTTTGCAACGCGTTTAGCTTTTTCTTGATCTTGGGTTTGAATATAATTTGTTAGTCCATAAGGAGTATCATTTGCAATTTTGATTGCATCTTCCTCTGTTTCAAAAGGTATAACAGATAATACTGGTCCAAAAATTTCAGTCCGAGCAATTTCCATACTATTATCAACATCAATAAATACAGTCGGTTTAACAAAATATCCTTTTTCATGACCTTTAGGTTTTCCAAGTCCACCTGCAACTAATTTTGCTCCCTCATCAATACCTTTTTTAATTAAGGCTTGAATCTTATTATATTGGGTCTCTGATACGACTGGCCCGATATGTTCTCCTTCCTTTTTAGGGTCTCCCACTTCAATACTATCTGTGTACTCTTTAAGTTTTTTAACAGCATCAGAGTAATTTGATTTTTCAATTAACATTCTTGTTGGTGCATTACATGATTGACCTGAATTTTTAAAACATCTTAAAGCGCCCCATTCAATAGCTTTGGGATCTGCATCTTTAAAGATTATGTTGGCCCCTTTACCACCTAACTCTAAACTTACTCTTTTAAAATCATTAGCTGCATTTTGTGAAATTAAAGCACCAGCTTTAGTCGATCCAGTAAAAGAAATCATATTTATACTTGGATGTCGTGTAAGAGCATCACCGGTTGTATTTCCATCGCCATTAATAAGATTAAACACTCCTGGGGGGAATTTTGTTTCATCAATAATTTCGGTTAGAATCATTGATGACAATGGAGCAAGTTCTGAAGGTTTTAAAACCATTGTGCAACCTGATGCTAAAGCAGGTATTACTTTTAGACAAACCTGATTCATAGGCCAGTTCCATGGTGTAATCAATGCGCAGACTCCTTTGGGTTCATATAAAAGTCTTTGATTGGGAGCATGGTCTCCCAAAGGTTTTTCAAATTCAAAATTCTTAAGGTGTCTTATAAAAGATTTTATGTGAGCTGCTCCTGTACCAACTTGAAGTTTTGTTGCAAAATCTTTTGGTGCACCCATTTCTGTGGTGATCGCCTCAGAAATATCTGCCCATCTTTTTTTATAATTTTCATAAAGATTTTCTAAAAGTTTTATTCTTTCCTCTTTATTTGTAAAAGCCCAATAGCTATAGGCTTCTTTAGCAGAACTTACTGCAATATCGACATCTTCTTTGTTACCGAGAGTGATAATTGCGCATTTTTCTTCAGTAGATGGATTAACAACTTCAATTTGTTGCTTACTTTTTGGAACCTGCCATTTTCCATTTATATAAAAATTTTTTTTATCTTTCATAATTTTTAGTAACTCTTTGTTATTTTTTTGCAAATAAATTAGTCAATTCATAAACAATTGTAGCAGCAGCAAGTGATGTTACCTCAGCATGATCATATGCTGGTGAGACTTCAACTACATCTGCCGATATAAGATTTAAGCCCGATAAGCCCCTTAAAACATTCACCATTTCCCTTGAGGTCATCCCAGCAATTTCTGGAGTTCCTGTTCCAGGTGCGAAAGCAGGGTCTAATACGTCTATATCTATAGATAAATATAAAGGATTGTTACCTACTCTTTTCTTTATTCTCTCAGCAATACTATCTGTTCCCTCTGATTGAAATTCATCACAATGAATAATTTTAAATCCAAAACTCTCGTCATTCTTAATATCATCTCTGCTATATAATGGACCTCTAATTCCAACGTGCATTGATGCATCATCCAAAAATAAATTTTCTTCCCTCGCTCTTCTAAAAGGTGTTCCATGAGTATAGGGGGCTCCAAAATATGTATCCCAAGTATCAAGATGAGCATCAAAGTGTACTAATGCGACTGGTCCGTTGTTAATTTTATTAACTGCTTTTAAGAGAGGAAAAGCAATCGTATGATCTCCACCTAAACAAATAATACCTCCAACCTTTTTTAATAAATCCTCGGCTCCTATTTGTATCTGTTTTATTGCTTCATTAATATTAAATGGATTGCAAGTAATATCTCCCGCATCAGCCACTTGTTGTATTTTAAATGGCTCAACATCATAACTTGGATGATAATTGGTTCTTAAGTGTCTTGAAGCCTGTCTTATACTTTGAGGTCCAAATCTCGCTCCGGGTCTGTAACTCGTGCCAGCATCAAATGGAACTCCAACAATTGCAACGTCACAACTTTCCACATCTCTTAGCTCTGGCAATCTAGCAAATGTTGAGGGCCCTGCGAACCTAGGGACTTTTGTTCCACTAACAGGTTGAATTGGATCTTTTTTAGTTTTTTTTTTCACAGTAAAAACTGTATCACATTCTTTTAATTTGGAATATCTTCTATATAAAGATTTATGATTTATTTTAGATATATAATATTATTTTTTATAATTTTTAATTCAGCACAAGCAGATACTATTTACAATCTAATTAAGATACCTAATTTAGAAATATATGATATTAAAACTTCAAATAAATTAAGATACTTATACGCTAAGCAACCTTTCACCGTAGGAGTTGATAATAATATAAATTGTTACAACTCTGAGAAAAAAACTTTAGACAAAAAGTATGAAGTTATTCAAAAAAATTTGAATAAATATAATCAAGTATTTTTAAAAAGAATAAATTTAAAATATATAGTTTTGTGTGAAGATTTATCAATTTCAAATATCAATACAGCGGGTATTCCAGATAATGCAATGAAGACACTAATTCTTGATATAAAGTTTAATGAAAAATATTTCGAACGAGTAATTCATCATGAAGTTTTTCATATAATTAATGACAGTTTTAAAGATATTTTTAATGAAAGCACTTGGTCGAGCTTCAATTTAACAAGTTTTGAGTATGCAGAATGTTCCACCTGCACTGATAAATTAGGTCTAGATACCTATATCAATACTAAAGGATTTTTCTCAGAATACTCTCAATCTACTGCATCTGAAGATATGGCAGAAGTTTTCTCTCATTTGATGATTGGAACAAACTTAAATACTAAAGATCCAATCTTAGAAAAAAAAATGAATTTTATAAAAAAAAATTTGTTAAAAATTGATCCAAATTTTATCCTATGATTAAAAAAATTAAGGCAACAAGATCAGAAAAAATAATTTTAATATTTTTATTATCCTTGGCAGTATTTTCTTTTGGTTCTTTTTTTTTAATAAAGAATAAGTGTTTATTTGTAAAAAATTATGATCCAACGAAAATTACTTTTGAAAATCCATCAAATATTGCAATTTTAAATGTTCCTTGTGGAAATGTTATAATTGAACTCTATCCTCAAATTTCTCCAAATGCCGTTCAAAGATTTAAAAAATTAGTCGAGTCTAAATCCTATGATAATTCTGCCTTTCATAGAGTAATAAAAGATACCCTTGTACAAGCAGGTGATTTAGAATTTGGTAAAAAAGAAAACTTAAATTATGCAAAAATTGGTACTGGCAAGTCCGGTTTAGGAACAATAAATTCAGAAATAGACACACCATTTGATTTCAAAAAGGGGAGTGTAGGATTAGCCAGATCAAAAAATTATAATACAGAAGATAGTCAGTTTTTTATAATTTTAAGAGATGAGCCGTTATACGAGTCTGAATACACTCCTATAGGTAAAGTAATCTATGGTTTAGAAGCACTTAAAAAGATTAAATATTTAGATAAATCACAATATGTGTTGAGACCTGATTTTATTAACTCTATTAGAATGTTAATTCACTAAGGGCTTACCGGTTGCTAAAGTATGTTTTATCCTGTCTTGTGTTTTTTTTGTTTCAATTAATCTCATAAATGCATCTAACTCTAACTTAAACAAGTCATCTTCAGTTAATGTTTTGTCTACTGTTGTGTCCCCACCACTTAAAACATTTGCTAATTCTTTTGCAACTTGTACACCATGGTCTAGTATCACTTTTTCATTATAGAGTTTTTCAATAATCTTATTCATTTCACCTCTGACGCTTTCTCCAGGAAGCTTAAATGTAAGCTCTTCAGGTGCTTTAAAATTTTTATTTTCATTAAAAATTTTTTTCGAGACTTCTAATAAACTATTTCTATTCATAATCTTTTTATCTTCAGGTCTTAAATATTTCAGAGGTTCTGCTTCAACAGGTGAGGTTGCTGTCTTCCCGTAGCCGATAATATCAAATACTTTAAGTGGAGCAAAATTTGGGTCATTTTTCGCTTGTTCTGTCTCTAACCATCTGCCTAACATTTCCTTACATCCTCCACCTGCAGGAATTAATCCAACAATAGTCTCAACAAGTCCTACAACAATATTTGTATGAGATGCTACAAAATTACTTTGAACCATAACCTCAAAGCCACCACCTAGAGTTAAACCTGACGGAGCAGAAATCACAGGATATTTTGAGTATTTTAAATGCTTACAAGTCTCTTGAAAATATTTTATAAATTTTTCTATTGATTTAAAATCATTTTTGTCTGCAAATTGCATAGTGTAAGTTAAGTTTACACCGGCAGAAAATTGCATACTTTCATTTATTATGATCAGCGGTTTGTCTGTAGCTTTTTTAAGTGCGTCCATTGAATCATAATCTAAAGCGTTAGCTTTAGTGGTAAACTCAACAATATTATAATCTTGAAATCTATATATCTTCGCAGAGTCATTGCCATCTAAACTAATTACTGTTTTTTTAACTTTACCTAATGTTTCTATGTTGGTGTATTTCTGTCTTTCTCCATAGAAATCCTCATTTTTATTTTTATTTAATTCCTCTAAAAAATTATTCCCACTAAAATTATCAACTTTGTTAAAAAAATTTTTCACACCAATTTCCTCAAGCATTTCAAATGGTCCTTTGGCCCAGTTAAAACCTAATCGCATTGCCTCATCAATATCATTAAATTGATTGGTAATCCCTGGAACTAGTGATGATGCATATTTTATTATTTTTGAAATCACAGACCACGCATACTCACCGTATTTATCTTTTCTATTAATTAATCTGTTGAGATCTACCTTATCAGATTTAATATCAATTTTTTTACTTGGTGAATAATCACCTGTTTCAAGATTAATTGCCTCCATCACTTTAGTAGTTCCAAATTTATTCATTCTATAAAAACCACCTTTGCCTTTTCTTCCCGTATAGCCTGTCTCAATCAACTTTTTTACCAATGGAATTTCTTTAGCAACTTCATGAAATTCATCTGTTTCTGGCAGCTCTTTAATAAAACTTTTCAATACATCGGCCATTAAATCAATCCCAATCAAGTCATAGAGACCAAAAACACCTGTTTTTGGAATTCCCATCGGCCTTCCAAAAATAGCGTCCGCCTCCTCAACTGATAACTTCATTTTAAAAGCTTCTGTCATTGCTATTTGCATGGCATAAACTCCCACTCTATTTCCTAAAAATCCTGGTGTATCGTTACAAACAATTGCACCTTTACCTAGCTCAGTTTCACAAAATTCTTTTAATTGATTAATTTTATTTAGATCGTTGTTCTCATTTTTAACAATTTCTAATAGCCCCATATATCTCACAGGATTAAAAAAATGAGTGATACAGAAATCTTTTTTTTCTGTATCTGTTAAGTTTTGGGATAATACTTTTATAGGTATTGAAGAAGTGTTAGATGAAACAATTGCACCTGCTTTTCTTGATTTGAATATTTTTTCGTAAATTTGATGTTTTACATCTATTCTTTCAACTACCGCCTCGACAATCCAATCAGCATTTTTTACAACATCAAAATTATCAGATATATTTCCAACCTTAATATTATTTATTTTAGATTTATCGATTAATAACGGAGGTCTAGATTTATGAATTCTTTCTCTAGCCTTTTCACTAATTTCAGTTTTTAAATCTAATAATGTAACTGGGATATTTGCATTACATAGATGGGCCGCTATACCACTCCCCATCGTACCAGATCCAATCACCACAACATTTTTTATATTCATGTAATGAAATTTTTATCGATTTATACCTCTGAGTCTTTCAGATCTTCTTCTTAAAAGTTCAGCGGTAACTAATATTAATGTTGATAAAATAATCAGACAAGTTGCAACAGCAAGAATTGTTGGACTTAGTTGTTCTCTCAAACCTGTCCACATTTGAATTGGTATAGTTGTATTTTCTAATCCTGCTAAAAATAGAACTACTACAACTTCATCAAATGATGTTACAAAAGCAAATAGCCCTCCAGATATCACTCCTGGTAAAATAAGTGGTAAAGTGATTTTCATAAATGTATTTACTGGGTCACTACCTAAACTGGCTGCAGCTCTTGTGACACTATGATCGAACCCTGATAGAGTTGCGGTTACTGTAATAACTACAAATGGCGTTCCTAAAATAATATGTGCAAGAACTATTCCTGTATGAGTAGCTGCTAATCCAACTTTAGCCATGAAGAAAAATATTGCTACACCTGAAATAATTAGAGGAACTATCATAGGTGAAATTAATACCGCCATAATTAAACCTTTGTATGGCATGTGTCTGCTGCTCAAACCCAAAGCCGCAACCGTTCCAAGTATTACCGAACCTATTGTTGCAAAAATAGCAATAATAAAACTATTTTTTGCAGCTAATCCCCAAGGATTTTTAGTCCCATAAATCATATCTTGATACCATCTTAAAGAAAACGCATCGGGATCTAAACGTTTCATTCCATCAGAAAAAACTAAAAATTCTTCAGCATTAAAAGATAGTGGAAAAATAACAAACAATGGTGCAATAAGAAAAAAGAATACTGCTGCGCAAATTGTCAAATAAACATAATGCCAAATTCTATAATGTGGTTCTGTGTATTTGGGTAAAGCCATTTTATTTATCCTAATTTAATATTATCTATTCCAACTAATTTATTGTACAGCCAGTAAATGACTAACACTCCACTTAACAACATAAGTCCCATTGCTGAAGCAAAACTCCAATCGAGAGTACTTTTCATATGAAATGCTATCTGGTTACTTATTAAAGTACCAGAAGCTCCACCAACTAAAGCTGGAGTGATGTAATAACCTATTGCTAAAATAAAAACTAATAAGCATCCCGCTCCAATACCTGGGATAGTTAA
The DNA here is from genome assembly GCA_902525625.1 of uncultured Pelagibacteraceae bacterium. Classification (GTDB taxonomy): domain Bacteria; phylum Pseudomonadota; class Alphaproteobacteria; order Pelagibacterales; family Pelagibacteraceae; genus Pelagibacter. The sequence goes on from CABZHM010000010.1 coordinate 21,522, forward strand.
AGGGAAATAGACCTTCCAAAAAGCAACGAAAGGTGTTCCACCTAATGACTTACCAGCTCTCATTAAACTTGGTGAGATTGTTTTCATTACACTGTAAAGTGGCAGAACCATAAAAGGCAGTAAAATTTGTGTCATTGCAACATAACTACCTGTTTTATTAAACATCATTTCTATCCTGTTATCATCGCTAACCAGTCCTATCATAACAAAGAAATCATTTACTATGCCTTGCTGTTGAAGGAGTATCATCCAGCTAGCAGTTCTAACTAATAATGAGGTCCAAAAAGGAAGTAAGACGCAAATCATTAATAGGTTACTATACTTCATTGGTAATGTTGCCAATAAATGTGCGATTGGGTATGCCATCAAGAAACAAAATACCGTAACAAAGAATGCAATCTCTAGAGTCCTCATCCATAAAATTCTATGAACTCTTCTATCTTCAGAAACATTAATTATTTCTCCTTTTTCATTTTCATACATATCAATCCCTTTTAGATATTTTTGATAAGTATACGCAGGGGCTCTTCTTTTAATTGCTCTCCAATATTCAACATCAGCCCATCTTCGATGAACAGACATAATTTGTTCTTTATAATTACCCTCTTCAAAAGATTTGGACTTTCTTCTTAATTTTTTAATAATACTTTTGAAACCATTTTTTGTATAATTTAGTTGTGTTGAAAGTTTTCCTTCTCGTTCCTCTTCAATCAATTTTTGAAAATCAAAATAGAAAGATTCAAATACTTCCTCAGGAGGAAGGTCCTGTCCGTCCCATTTTTCCATGGATTTAAAAGTTTTAGGAAGCATCTCAGTAACCATTTTATCGTCAACACTTCTCATAAGCATATCACCTATTGGAAACACATATGTAATAATTATGAACAACAATAAAGGAGCAACAAGTAAAAAAGCTTTAATCTTATTTTTCTTTTCTGCTTTTTTAAGGCTTACCTCTAAAGGAATTCCATCAGTTGTTAAAATTTGTTTTGTTTCTGAGCTCATAAATAAAAAGGGCGGTTATCAAATAACCGCCCTCTCAATATATTATAAAATTTTAATCTTTAAAACTTAAAATTAAAATCCTGCTTTCATTGCTTCCCATTTTTCACCAAGTTCTGTTCCGTTATCGGCCCAGTAAAGTGGATCTACTAAGAAGTAATTTTTAGTGTTTGCTGGTGCAGTTGGCATATTAGGTACCATGTTTGTCTTACCGTCTTTGTACCATGGCTCACCTTTTTCCATTACAGCAATCGATGATTTTCTCCAAGGAGCATATGCAATATATTTTGCACTTCCTGCTAAACCTTCAGTACTTGTCATCTCAGCTAAAGCTTTCATAGCATCAGCTTCATTTGGCGAACCTTTAACTAATACAAAATACTCATAGTCTAGACCTTGAGCATCCCATACTTGTACGATTGGAGCACCTTCTCCAACAGCAGCATTAAAGAATCTACCATTCCAGCCAGTTGCCATAACAACTTCACCACTCATTAATAGTTCTGGTGGTTGAGCACCTGCAGACCAAAATACACATCCACCTTGTGGGTCTGTGCAAAGTTTTTTGATCTTATCCATAGCTCTTTGAACACCCTTTTCAGTATTTAAAGCTTTATAGATTTTTGCTCCACCTTTACCTGGTTTGATACCATCTGCAGCTAAAGCAATCTCTAAGTTCGTTAGAGCGCCTTTGTAGATAGCTCTTTTTCCAGGAAATTTTTTAGTGTTGAAGAAATCTTTGATAGTCTTAGGGGTGCCTTTAACGTTATCTGAGTTATAAGCGTAGTTCCAAGAGTATAAAATATTTCCTACAGCACATTCACTTGGCATGCTAGTAAAGAAATCTTTACTTGCAGGAGTTCCATCTGGTGCTGGTGGAAAGTCTTTGTCAAAGTCAAATTTAACAAATAAACCTTCATCACAGCCATTGATAGTATCCATAGCAAATACGTCAATTATATCCCACGTAATTTTGCCAGCTTCTTTCTGTGCTTTAATTTCTGATAATCCACCTGAATAGTCGACCCAATTAATTGGGACACCTAATTTCTTGGCAGTAGGATCACCATAACCTAACTTTTGACTTTCTGTATAAGCTCCACCCCAAGACGCAACCGTAACTGCGTATGCTGATGTAGTTAAAGAGAACACAAAAGAAAGGGCTAGTAATAATTTACTAATTTTTTTCATTTTTCCTCCGTTTAAACGTTTTTTTATAAAATTAGATTACAGCAAGATCAATAATGAGAGTCAACAGCCCTTTTTAGTAGTTAAATGATATATCTGGTGTTTATATTGGGTCTAAAGCTCTTGCGTCACCGCTATTCCACCCAATCTTAATTTCATTTCCTAACTTAATATCTAAATTGGATGAACTGTTAGGTATTTTAAGAATAAATTCGGAATTACCTAATAAGTTAATTCTAACTCTTGTATGATCTCCATGATAAATAACTTCCTCGATTTTTCCTTTATGTATATTGTCCATTTTATCTGATGGATTAATTAATGCTCTTTCAGGTCTTAATGAGACTGTAGTTTTTTCACCCTTGCCCTTAACTGAAATGGGATTTGCAAATATTTCGGCATTAGCTAACTTTACTTTGCACCTCCCATTAGAAATATCAGATACTTCACCAGCAAAAGTATTGTTTTCACCAATAAACTCTGCAACAAAAGAATTTACTGGCTTTTCATACAGTTCATCAGGACTGGAAAGTTGTTGAACTTTTCCATCATTAAACACAGCAATACGGTTAGACATGGTTAAAGCTTCACTTTGATCATGGGTAACATAGACAACTGTTACACCAATGCTTTCATGAATATGTTTAATTTCATATTGCATACTTTCTCTTAAATTTTTATCCAAAGCTCCAAGAGGCTCATCCATCAAAACTAATTGTGGATCAAAAACTAAAGATCTTGCTACTGCTACTCTCTGTTGCTGTCCACCTGATAATTGCCCTGGCATTCTTTGTGCAAACCCTTGTAAGGACACCATAGATAAAGCTTTATCAATTTTTTTATCCGCTTCATCTTTTGGAATCTTTCTAACTCTCAATGGAAAAGCCAAATTTTCATATACTGTCATATGAGGAAATAAAGCATAGTTTTGAAAAACCATTCCTATACCTCTTTTATGTGGAGGAATACTGGAAATCGCATTTCCATCAAGGTATATCTCTCCATTAGTTGGTGTTTCAAATCCAGCTAGCATCATTAAACAAGTAGTTTTGCCTGATCCAGAGGGACCTAACATAGTAATGAACTCACCTTCTGCAATGTCTAATTGGAGATCTTTGACAACTAAAACTTTGCCATCATAACTTTTATCTACTTTATCAAACCTAACGAATTCTTTATTAACGGACATAAATTAACTAACTATAAAACATTTGTAAGAAAAAATATCAACCTTAAATAATTAGCTTTTAACGTGAAGTTCTTTTGACATATTACAAAATAGTTCTGATCCTTTGTCAGTAACTCTAATAGCTTCTGAAGCTTCAACACCCCAATCTCCAAATTGCATAACAGCGATCATATGGAAACAAACATTTGGTTTTAGAACAGTCATATCACCTTTATAAATGTTTAATGTGTGCTCTCCCCAATCCGGTGGATAGCCAATACCAATCGAATAACCAGTTCTTGATTTTTTTTCTATCCCATACTTATCCAAAACTTTCCAGAAAGCTTGCGCTACATCATTGGCAGTATTACCTGGTTTAGTAACACTTAGGCCTGCATCAATTGCTTCAATAGTTTTTTTCATTGTATCGATTTTTAATTGATTAGGTTTTCCCAACAAAACTGTTCTAGCCATTGGAGCGTGATATCTTTTAAAAACCCCTGATAATTCAATAATAGTTGCCTCACCCTCAACAAATTTATCTTGTGATGCAGTCAAATGTGAAGCTGAAGTGCCTTTTCCAGTTGGTAATAAAGTAGCGATACTTGAATACTCCCCACCAAATTCGGGCGATCCATAAAATAAAGATTTTTGAATTTCACCAACTGCATCACATTGTCTAACTCCAGGTTTGATTACGTCAAAAGCTGTTTTCATTCCAATTTCAGAAATTTTTGCTGCAGATTTCATATAATTTATTTCAACGTCAGACTTTACTAACCTTGCCCAATTAACCAATCTCTCTGAATCTTTTAAACTTGCATTTGGCAAACCCTGCTTAATTTTTTCATAACAAAATGCTGTAAAATAATGAGCATCCATTTCTAATCCTATAGAAAGCTTATCCCACTTTTTATCTTTAATAACTTTAACTAAATAATCGTAAGGATGTTTTGGCCAACTATGAATATAATGTTCATCATAAACAATTATGTTTTCTTTTTTTAAGTATGTTTTTATGTAAGCCCCTCCAGCATCTTGATCTCTTACAAAACATATAGGTTCGTCAGCATTTATATGAACCACTGCACATTGAGCGTAATAAAATGACCAAGCATCATAACCGGTCAAGTAATTGACATTATTCGTGTCATGAGAAATCAAAAGTTCAATGCCTTTTTCTTGCATCAATTTTTGAACTTTAGATAATCTTTGTTTGTATTCTTCTTTTGTAAAAAGCATAATTAAGAATTGGTAAACAGACTTCCAAAACCTTTGATGTTATTATTTTTTCCAATTTTTTCTAAAGTATCCCAAATCAATGTTTGATTGCTAGACAAAACAGGTTTGCTTAATTTTTTTTCTAGTTTATCTATAATGTTTAAAACTGGTAAAGCTGTACAAGAAATGAATAAAGCATCAGCATCTTCAATATTCATATTGACTAGAGAGTCATAGATAAAATCTTGATCAACTTTTCCAATGTCATAATCTGCAGCTATATCTAAATATGAATTAGAAACCACATCAAATTTTTCCTCTTTGAAATATTCAACAATCTCATTATTTAGTTTTTTACTGTAAGGAGTAAAGATCGCTAATTTTTTTACCTTTAATTTTTTTAACGCTTTTATCGCAGCTGTGCTAGGGGTTGTTAACTCAGCCTTAGGTTTTGCTGCTCTTACTTTTTTCTCAATCACATTATGACCTGTTGCTATTGTTCCAGAGGTACATCCATAAACAACACAATCTATATCCTCATTGGGTAAAATATTATGTGTAACTTCAGTTACTTTATCAGACATCTTTATTAAATTTTCTTTTGTTAAAGGATTATAACATTCAATTCTGTTAACAAAAAAATCAATCTCTTTATCTTTAATTACGTTTATAAAATCCTTCTCAATCATAAAATCAGTAGCTAAAGCAATTAATCCAATCCTTGGATTAGAGTTTTTTTTAAACCGAGGTTCTATTTTGTTTAATTTCATACTAAATTAATATGAAGTAAGTTTAGATTAATTAAACGCGTTATAAAATAAGATAATTTGCTTGTTGAAAATCTTTACAAATCAGATTTAATTAATTTTTTATAAATTAATTGTTAACTAAATATAGAGGATAATAATGAAAAGACTAATTGTTGCTGCTTTCATATTTGTTTCAACTTTTTCGACAAATGTTTTTGCAGAAATTAAAATGGGTCTAATTTTGGGTTTCACTGGCCCTATTGAATCTCTGACACCCGCTATGGCTGCATCAGCCGAGCTTGCTTTCAAAGAAGCCTCAGATTCTGGATCCCTACTAGGTGGAAAAAAAATTTCAGTGATAAGAGCTGACTCAACATGTGTAGACTCTGCCGCTGCGACTGCAGCCGCTGAAGGAGTTATTTCACAAGGAGTTGCAGCAATAATGGGTGCTGATTGCTCTGGAGTAACTGGTGCGATAGCATCAAACGTTGCAGTTCCAAATGGTGTTGTAATGATTTCACCATCAGCAACATCACCAGGGTTAACAACTCTTGATGATAAAGGATATTTCTTTAGAACTGCACCATCAGATGCAAGAGGTGGTCAAATCTTAGCTGATATTACTAAAGACAGAAAAGTTAAAAGTGTTGCAATTACCTATACAAATAATGATTATGGAAAAGGTTTAGCAGATGTTTATAAGGCAGCTGTCGAAGCACACGGAATTAAAGTTACTACTGTGACTGCTCACGAAGATGGAAAAGCAGACTACTCTTCTGAAGTAGCAACTCTTGCCTCAGCAGGCGGGGATGCAGTAGCTGTAATTGGATACCTAGACCAAGGTGGTAAAGGAATTATTCAAGCTTCTTTAGACTCTGGTGCATTTGATAAATTTATTTTATCGGATGGAATGATCGGCCAATCATTGGTTGATGCTTTTGGAAAAGACTTAAGAAAATCTTTTGGTTCAATGCCAGGATCAACAGGAAAAGGTGCTGGAGTATTCTCTAAAGTTGCAAGTGCTGCAAACATAGATAGCTCTGGTCCGTACACAGGCGAATCTTACGATGCCGCTGCTTTAATAGTTTTAGCAATGCAAGCAGGTAACTCAGCTGATAGAGCATCAATTGCAAAAAATGTAATGGATGTTGCTAACAGCCCTGGAACAAAAATTTATCCAGGTGAACTAAAAAAAGGTTTAGATTTATTAGCTAAAGGTAAAAAAGTTGACTACGAAGGTGCAACTGGAGTTACTTTTACTAGCGTCGGTGAAGCTGAAGGTTCTTTTTTAGAGCAAGAAGTTAAAGGCGGAAAATTTAAAACTAAAAAACAAAGATAGTTTATCTTAAAATTTAAACCCCCAGCATTAATCTGTTGGGGGTTTTTTTTAAAAAAATAAATATTTATCAGCCATATATAAAGCCCAAGCTAATGCAGCACCTGTAATGATATATTTCATAATCTTATTTTATTTCTATTTTTTCAGGAAGTATACCTTTTGGTCTATATCTCATTATGACTAAGAGACCTACTCCCATCATTAAAAATCTAAAATATGGAACACTTTCAATTAAGTGTACTTTTAAAAAGTGTGTGTCATCTAATCCAGCAGTAGTTAAATTTACTAAGTAAAGACCAATTGGTGCGGACTCAATCCATAAGAACCAAACAACAAAACCTCCAAGAATTGCACCAAAGTTATTTCCACTTCCGCCGATAATAACCATTACCCAAATTAAGAAAGTATATCTCAAAGGTCTATAACTTCCTGGGGTAAATAAGCCATCTTGAGTAACTAACATTGCGCCCGCAATACCAACAATCGCTGAACCCAAGACAAAAATTAAAAGGTGTTGTTTAACTACATTTTTGCCCATTGCATTCGCAGCTTCTTCATTATCTCTAATTGCTCTCATCATTCTTCCCCATGGAGAATAGAGGGCTTTTTGAGTTAAGATTAATAAGATAATTACTACAACTAAAAATAATCCAGAGTAACATAGTTTTACAAAAATTGATGATCCTTCGATTACAAGTTGATTTAGTGTAGCTTGTCTTTCTGTTAAATCAGTAATTAGATTTAATTTACTTGAGTTAAATTTTTCAACGAGACCAATAAACCAATCTGTTTGTTGTAAATTTACCTCATAAGGTGCAGGTCTTTTTAATCCAATTACATTTTTTACACCTCTTGTTAACCAATCTTCGTGTTTAATGATTGCAATAACAATTTCTGATATTAGTAAAGTTGCTATAGCAAGATAATCAGCTCTTAAACCTAAGGCAACTTTTCCTATAACAAAAGCTAATCCACCTGCAAAAAAAGCTCCAACAACCCAAGAAAAAATAATTGGAAGACCTAATCCACCAAGAAAACCAGTTTTTGCAGGATCAACTCCCTCAATAGCTTCAATTCCTGGCTCGGAAATAAATCTTATGATTACAATTCCTAAAATTATAATAGCAGCTACTATGTAAGTTCTGTTTTTTGATTTCTTATAATTTTTTAAAATATATCTAACAGCTAATACCATTGCTATTATAAGTAAAAGACTGAATAAAATATTTAATCCACCTGCACTCCATGCTTCTTGAACAGGATCTACTGAGATTAAAACAGCTGCTAAACCACCTAAAGCCGTAAAACCCATTATCCCAAAATTAATAAGACCAGCATAACCCCATTGAATATTAGCACCCATTGTCATCACAGCAGAAATCAGACAAAGATTAAATATTGATAAGGCTATATTCCAAGACTGGAATATACCAACAAGGATAATCAACCCCATCATTATACTGTATGCAGTAATTACATTTAAATTTTTTCTCACAACACCTTCCCTTTAAATATACCTGATGGCCGATAGAGTAATACAATGACCAATATTGAAAAAGATACTGCAAATTTATAATCTGTAGAAAGCAATTGAATTAGACCATCTGGCTCCATACTTTCAGGTAAAATGTACATGAAAAATTTTCTATATGCGTATGTTAACAATATTTCAGAAAAAGCAATTACATATCCTCCAAGAAATGCTCCAAATGGATTACCAATGCCTCCCACAATAGCAGCTGCAAATATTGGCAACATATTATTAAAGTACGTAAATGGTTTAAAGCTTTTATCTAAACCATATAAAGCGCCCCCAATTGTAGCAAGAATGCCTGCTATGACCCAAGTTATCATGACGATTTTTTTTGGATCGATACCAGATAATAATGCTAAATCTTCATTATCAGAGTACGCTCTCATACTTTTTCCTGTTTTAGTTTTATTCAAAAACCAAAAAAGAGTTGAAACTAAAATCAATGTAACAATAATCGTAATAACTTGAGTTGATTTTATTGCAAGACCCTCGTTTAATCCTGTCATTTCCTTAAATTCACCGGCTTTAATTAAAAATTTTTCTCCATCAAAAAATCTTCTATCTGAAGGACCAATAATTATACGAACTACTGCCTGAGTAACAAACATTACGCCAATACTTACCATCGCCAATTGCACAGGGGGACTTTTGTTTATTCGGTAATATTTAAATACTAATTTATCTATTATTAACATATAAATGACCATTAAAATAATACCAAAAGGAATCGCTAAAAGGGCTGTAGGTAAAACCCCAAGACTAATTCCAACAGACTGAAAATAGAAAGTGAATAAAACTACAAACATTGTCCCAAAAGACATCATGTCCCCTGTAGCAAAGTTTGCAAATCGTAAAATTCCGTAAATCAATGTTACAAAAATTGCACCAAGTGCCAGTTGAGATCCATATGCTAAAGCTGGAACAAAAATGTAATTTAATAAAAGTATAATTGCGTTTACAAAATCCATATTAACCGCCTAGAAAAGAGCTTCTTACTCTTGGGTCTTCTAGTAATTCTTTTCCAGTGCCAGAGTGCCGATTCTCGCCAGTCACCAAAACATAGCCTCTATCAGAAATATTTAATGCTTGTTTTGCATTTTGCTCAATCATTAAAATTGCTACATTGGTTCTTTTCACTTTTACGATATGATCAAATAATTCATCCATCACAATAGGTGAGACACCTGCGGTTGGTTCATCCAGCATTAATACAGATGGCTTAATCATAAGTGCTCTACCTAATGCAACCTGTTGTCTTTGTCCTCCAGATAACTCCCCAACTAATTGATTTTTTTTTTCTTTTAGAATTGGAAACAAATCAAAAATTTCATTGATTGTCTCTTTAAATTCAGTATTTATTAAGAAAGCACCCATTTCTAAATTTTCTTCCACCGTCATACCAGCAAAAACATTTTTTGTTTGAGGTACAAATGAAATTCCCTCTTTTACTCTGTCTTGTGGAGAAAGTTTTGAAATATCCTTTCCATTAATTATTACTGATCCAGACTTTAAATTTAATAAACCTAGCATTGCTTTCATTGCAGTAGATTTTCCAGCTCCGTTAGGTCCAAGGATTGATACTATTTCTCCTTTTTCAACATTTACCGAACATGAATTAATTATATCAGGTCCATTCCCATATCCACCGGTCATGTTATTTCCCTCAAAAAAAGCCATATTAATTATTCTTTAATTTCGAACCCCTGCCTAAATAACTTTCAATAACCTTTTCATCTTTTTTTGCATCCTCAACTGAGCCTTCGAAAAGAACAGAGCCTTCTGCCATTACAATTACTGGATCGCATAATCTTCCTATAAAATCCATGTCATGTTCAATCATACAAAAGGTGTAACCCTTTTCTTTATTAAGTTTTTCAATAGCTGTTCCAAGATCCTTTAGTAAAGTTCTATTAACACCAGCACCTACCTCATCTAACAATACTAATTTTGCATCAACCATCATTGTTCGACCGAGTTCTAATAATTTTTTTTGTCCTCCAGATAAATTTCCTGCTAATTCATTTTTTAAATTACCAAGATTAAGAAAATCAATAACCCCCATTGCCTTTTCCTTAATTTGACTTTCTTCTTTTGCAACTAGTGAGGGCTTTAACAAAGCATTCATCAATTTTTCTCCAGATTGATTTCCTGGAACCATCATAAGATTTTCTAAAACAGACAAATTTGTAAATTCATGGGATATTTGAAAAGTTCTAAGTAGTCCTTTTGAAAATAATTCATAGGAAGGAACGTCAGTAATATCTTCATTATTAAAAATTACACTGCCAGCTGAAGATTTTAAATTTCCAGCGATGAGATTGAACAAAGTGGTCTTGCCAGAACCATTAGGTCCAATAATACCTGTAATAGTTTCCTTTTTAACTTTAAGAGAACACTCAGATACTGCTGCTAGTCCTCCAAAATATTTTGACAAATTATTAATTTCTAAAATATTTTGTGACATTAATTATTTGCTTAGTCTTTTGTGTATATCATTCAAAGTTTTTACAACTGAATTATAAACACCTTTACTTCTCATAAGTTTAAGACCTTGCTCATTTAATCCTTTAGGTGTTTGAGACTCTTTTACTAAATATTTGAGTTCCTTCTTTGAGTTTACAATCGCATCTTCAGATAAAGCTACAAACAAAGATGTTATGTATTTCTGTGCATCTTGCCTCTTTACCCCTTTTTTTACCAACCAGTCACTCATAATTTTTAAAATTTCATAATAAGCGGCCATCATGCCCGATGTTGACCAAAAATTGATTGATAATTTTTCATTTTTGATCTCTACAGTTGAGCCAACTTTATCAAAAAAATTTTTGACTTTTTTGTTTGGAGGACAAATTGGAACTGGTCCTTTTTTTAGGGAAATTGGAGGCAACGGTATCGCTCTTACTATGTCTGATTTAACTTTTATCATTTTTTTTAATTGCGGGATCGTGATTGTTGAAATAAAACTTATTATGGTTTGATTTGATTTAAATTTAAGATTTTTTAATATTTTTTTACCTACAGTTGGTGTGACTGCCAAAAATATCCAACTACAGCTATCAATTATTTTTTGATTACTCTTTTCAATGGAAATCTTTCTAAATTTTTTTTTAAGATTTTTGGAGATTTTTTTATTTCGTGAGGAGACAAATATTCTGTTATATTTTATAGATGAATTGCAAACACCAGTAATAACTGATGACGTAATTTTACCAGTTCCAATAAAACCTAATTTCATAATTTAAATACTTATAAAGAATTGTTTATATTAATTAATAAAAAAAGAACCCCTTATTCTTAATAATTCTCTACTTAAATCTTTATTTTCTTTAAAGGGTCTTCGTCCGTGAAGCCAAAAATAGTTGTTTGCTACAATTGAAGATCCGACTGGAAGTTTTGTAATTATCTTATTTTTACTCTCTTCTAAGTTGTCAGATAACTTTTGTAAAAAAATACCTTGTTTCATATTTTTTGGTTCTGGAAACTGATCTATGTATGAAATCTGAGCCCTACCGTTTTGATCTGTTGAAAATATAGGGTGTTCAACTTTATAATCAATTTTTTTGCTTTTTGGTGATCCCCAAAGAAAATTTTCCTGTCCAGTTGGATCATTTAACAATTCATCACAATGTTCCCAATCATCCAGATGCAACATGGCAGTTTCGCCACCTTCTGCATTTCTTTCTTCTAATTTTGACATTAATAGCCAATCAGTTTTTTCTTTTACGTAAGTACCATCTGTATGAAGATCCATATTTGTATACGCTTTTCTTAAATAAGAGTCACTTTTATCTACATGCTTTACATGAAATCTTGCGTAATATTTACCAGCCATTGCATCATAATTTGGTATACCAATCAAATGTGAAACAGCCGTTGATAATTTTACTAAAAAATTGTCGTCAATTTTTGAGTTTAAATTCTGAGGCTTAATAATAAAACATCCAGTATTTCGATCTTGTAAAGTTTTATTCAAAAATTTTGATAATTTATTATCACTCAAGTCGTCTAGACTTTTTGCAATTGTGAATCTTGTAAAAGGTTTATATTCTAGAGCTGTAATATCGAACTTATTAAATGGAAAAATAAGTTTACTCAAAACTTCATCACTAATGTCAATGTTGACAATTCTAGATGACAGCTGGTGTTTTTCTATTTGAAATCCATCAATTTTTTCGCTCATACAAAACTTGTGATAAGAGATAGTATGATAGCAGAGAAAATCGTGGGGTAAACTAAATTTTTTTTAGTTAAAAAGAAAATAATTATACATAGAGTAACCACAAAAATTCTGACTAATAAATCTACCTCTGATAATGATCCTAATGGAAAAATAACTATTCGAGCAATTAGTGCAGCAAGAGTTGAATAAGCTAGACAATTAAACCATCTGAACATTTTTGATGTTTCTTTAATTCTTTCTGAGCTAACAACTCCCAAAAATCTTGATAAATATGTAGCTAGAGATGTGACAAATATAACAATTAAAATATTACTTGCCATTTTTTTCTCCAATAAAAAACGCTACAGTGCCAGCAATAAAGCCACCAAACAAAATGCACCACTCGGCTGATAAAAAATAAAAAATAGGGCCGAGCGTTGCGCCTAAAATAACCGATAAACTTATTTGAAAAGTCTTCATAGCTCCAACCATCATGCATATAAAATATATTGGATTTATAATTGCTAAACCAATAAGTATGTCTTTGTTTAAAAAATCAGAGGCTACATAGCCAATAATTGTTGAGAATATCGCAACAGACCAAGTTGCTACTCCAATTCCAATCCAAAAATCAATTCTATTTTCTTTTTCTATACTTTCATAGTTGTCTTTCATTATCAGCCACGAAGAAACTGCTATAAAATGACAAGATAAATAATATTTCCATCTTGGTTGGTCTTGATGCATCAACAACGGCATTAGCGCAACAGTCATTGGATATAATCTCGCATTAACTAACCAAACGGCCAAAAAAATATTTATTAAAGATGCTCCAATTAATATTGACTCAGCCATTACAAGTGAGCCGGGTAAAGCGTATGTAAGGAAAGTTGAAAAAATACTTTGTTGGATTGTGAAACCTAAGTTTTTTAACAGTGCTCCTATTGCAATAAAACTTGCACCTAAGGCTATGGCAGGACTACCAACACCTTTTATAGCGCTAAAGCCTTTTAAAAAATACTTTGTGCTAATCATTAACCACCTAAAAACAGGCGACCAACATCCGGATTATTTAAAAGATCATCCCCTTTACCTGCAATTGCAGTCTGACCAGATACTAGCACGTAACCAATATCTGCGAACTCGAGTCCTTTTTTAGCATTTTGTTCAACTAAAATGATTGTCTTTTTTTCATTCTCTTGGAGATCTCTTAAAATTTCGAATACCATATCAATATATCTTGGCTCTAAACCAATTGATGGTTCGTCAACTAATAATACTGATGGCTTCATTACCAATGCTCTAGAAATTTCTAATAATCTTCTTTCCCCACCCGATAATACTTTTGCAGGTTGGTTTCTTCTATTCCTTAATCTTTCATACTTTTCAAAAATTCGCTCAGCTTCCACGTAAGATTCTTCTGTTTTTTCTTTAATGAAACCACCCATTAATAAATTTTCCTCTACAGTCATATCTGGAAAAACAGAATTATCTTGCAATATATATGCTATTCCTACAGTTTTTAATTTTTCAGCTGGGGTTAGATTTGTAATTTCTTTTCCATCAATTTCTATTTGCCCAGAAAAAATATTTGTAAAACCATAAATTGAGTGAAGAATTGTTGATTTGCCAGCCCCATTGGGACCTATTAAACATAGTGACTGGGCTTTACTTACGAAAAGATCAAAATTATGTAAAATTTCCATTTTTCCATAACCTGCATTCATATTTTTAATTGTAAGATGCAAATTTGATGGTGACAGTTTTTTTAAATCTTCAGCTACCGGCGCCTTACCTAAAACTTCATATTGATTAGACATTATTGCGCTCCTAAATAAGCATCAATTACACGCTTATCATTTTTAATTTCCTCAGGTGTACCATTAGCCAACATTTTACCGTGTGCTAAACAGAAAATATTTTCAGCCAGTTGCATGATTACTCTCATATTGTGCTCGATAACTAAAAGAGTAATCCCAAAATCTTGATTTACTTTAATTAACCTATCTATAATTCCATTAATCAATGTAGGATTAATTCCAGCAGTTGGCTCATCTAATAATAACATTTCTGGCTCATTCATTAATGCCATAGCTAATTCTAATAATTTTTGCTGTCCAAAGGATAAATCACCTGCTCTCAAATTTCTTTTTTGAAATAAACCCACAAAATTTAGCAAATTTTCAGCCTTTTCTGTGAGTTCTTTGGGGATTGTTGAAAAGATCTTCATCAAACTCTCATCACTACCTTTGTGGCTGATAAGCATATTTTCTACACAATTAAGCTTTCCATAAATTCGAGTTTGCTGAAAGGTTCTTAACAACCCAAGTTTTGCGATAACTGGCACTGGTAGTTCTGAAACCTCTTTATTATTAAACTTGATTGAACCATTATCAATTGGGTATGTCCCAACTATTGAATTAAATAATGTTGTTTTACCAGATCCATTAGGGCCAATCAATCCAACTATTCTACCTTTTTCAACATTCATTGTTATATCAACATTAGCTTTAACACCACCAAATGATTTACTAACGTTACTAACTTCTAGAATACTCATTTAAGCTCCACCTGTGCTTTACGATCTTTCTCATCCACAACTTCACCAAATCTCTCAGGATATTTTTCCCTTAACCAACCCATTATACCCTCAGGAAAATAGATAACTATTACAACAATTAAAACTCCTAATGCAACATACTGCCAACCTAAGAAAAATGTCCAAAAACCCTCTTTGAAAATATGAAACACTGTTGCGCCAATTATTGGTCCCCAAAGAGTTCCTTTCCCTCCTAAGATTGCCATTAAAACCATGAAAACTCCCATCTCTCTTCCATCAAAAGCTACGTCAGTTGAGTCAATATATCCAACTAAACCACCCATAATTCCTCCTGCAAGACCACAAAAGAAAGCTGATATCATCCAACCAACTATTTTATACTTCATCGTTTCAATTCCCATAGCTTCAGCTTTATCTTCATTATCTCTAATTGCATTTAAAATTAGTTTAAATCTAGTTGAGTAGATTACCCTCACAGTTATGAAAGTTAGTACTAAAACAAAAAAACTTAAGAAATAGAAAAATTCACCTCTCGAATCTAAAGATCCAACATCAGGAAATGGTGGTGTAGTGAAACCTTGACCAGCACCAATAATTTCAATTCCTCCTGAAATCTCGCCTGCCGCAACTCCTAATCCTAATGTACAAATGGCAAAATAATGCCCTCTAAGTCCTAAAATAGAATATCCAATTAAACCAGCTACAATAGTTGGTACAACTGCAGCAACGATTAATCCAACAGCCATTCCCTGAAAAAATTGTGCTGGCGTGTGTACAAATGTTTTCTCACCACCACTTTCTGTCCACTCTGCTAATGGAAAAAACATTCCAACTTGCACGGAAGCACATAGATACATGCCAAGACCATAAAAAAGAATATTTCCAAATGAATTATAGCCCATTTCACCACCTTGGATATTCCAAGTGGTTGCGAGAACAATCAATACACACAGGATTGATAACTGAACTTTAAAAGCAGGAAATATGAATGGAGCGGCAATACCAAAAATTAATATTCCAATATATAAGATTAAATTATTTCTATTCATAATATTACAATTTTTTTGCTATAAATTTTTTGATGTCCTCTAGATAAGGCGTAAAACACATATCAGATGCAATATTGTGTCCAGCAGCTTTTTTTTTCATTTCAGCTTTTTCTTTAGGATCTACTACAGTCCAAGCTTTCGATTTATGGCCGTAATCCCAATTATGCTTTATTTTCCAACCACTGTTCATTCTATATTTTATTTTGCATTCTACTCCATTAATTATAAATTCCTTTCCATTTGCACTGTTGTGAACTGGAAGTTCAACCCATTCAGCACCAGGCTTATCTCCAATCCACCTCATATAACTTGAAATTCCTAAATAGCTACTTGCTCCATCCATTTCTCCATGGAAAGTTAAAGCGTCTAATTTTTCTGCACCTCTTATTTCATCTAACTGAAACTCTCTCATTAAATCATTATCAATATTATCCCAACAATTCGGATTAAGAGAAATTGCAGCATTATAAACTTCTGGAAACACAGCCTCCATTCTTAAACTTCCAATACCCCCACATGAATGACCAGATATAAAAAGTTGGTTTCTTGGTGTTCCTTTTTCAACAAATATATCGGCGATTGCACTATTTATTGCTGCTCTATTTTTTAAGGGAAAATTACTAACATATTCTGGAACTTGTAAAATATCATCTTTAGAGGTTTTTACTTTTTTTATATAAGTTGGTGGTCCCCACATACATTTCCAATATGGTGGAGTAAAATATAATTTTTTACCCTTATACATATGCTCCCCTTTTATACATTTGTTTTCATGTGTATAAAGACCAGCTTTCCATAATTCCATATTAATCCAAACAACTAATTCTTTACCATCTATAATTGTTCCTGAAAGCTGGGCTAATACACTTTGCATACTATTGTTTTTTTGAATACAAAAACGAGAGCCTTTTTTTACATGCCATGATCCACGATTAAAAACCATAATTATTTTATCTTGAGGATTTTCAATGTCATAACCCTCAATAAATTTACCTTTGCCGTCCTTATAGTATAAAAATCCACTTTTCTTTATTTCACGACCTTCGCAAGCAAGAACTGTTGACGACACAGTCAATGAAAATAAAATTAAAAGTATAATTTTTCTTATCATTTTAAGTATTCTCTTTTTCTTGAAAGTTTAAATCTTCTGTAGACAAGTATTAAAACTAGCAACAAAAATACCGATCCAATTCTAAATTCAGTTCCAAGTATATAATCTGCAAATTCTTCAAATACACCTAAGCCCATTCCTGACATTGCAACACCAGGTAAATTTCCTAATCCTGCAACAATAACAATCATAAATGATCTAATTGTATATGGTAAACCCATATAAGGATGAATTGTAAAAGTAATTGAAATTAATGCTCCAGCAACACCACAAAGAGCTGCATTTATACCAAAAGTTGCTGCATAAACTTTTTCTGTATCAACACCTAAAATCTTTGCAGCTCTTGCATTTTGGGCTGTAGCTCTAATTGCACGACCAAGCTTAGATTTTTTCATGTAAATTACTAAACAAATTGCGAATAAAATGCTTATAAAAGCTGAAAATATTTTTGAATTTGGTAACACTACATTACTGTTAAATAACATAGTCGTTCCATAATCTGAATTTGCTAGAACAACGTCGGCTCCAAATGCAAAGTTCATTAATTGCATGAAAAGAATACTTATTCCAAAAGTTGCTAGAATAGAGATAAATAAATCTCTATCTACTACTTTGTTAATTACGAGTTTGTAAATTGCTATACCCACAAAAAACATAATTATTGGAGATACAACTACTCCCCAAGCTGGATGAATTCCATATAGATACATAAAGTAAGCAATGTATCCTCCTAAAATAACAAGATCTCCTTGAGCAATATTAATTATATTCATTACTCCCCATTGAAGAGCCATACCATAAGCAATCAATGCAAATAAAATTCCAAGTAAAATTCCATCCAAACATGCCTGAACAGAAATCATTGGATATTGGAAGACCATGAAGTCCATAATGAGTCCTATAAAAAATACCCCCTGTATATATTATATTAGGGGGTATTTATAGATTTGTTTATCTTTTAGACCACGAAGGAATTGGGTGAATCAATTTAGCTGAAGCCCATTTAGTTGGAGCAACAACTTTGTTTTCACATTTTCCTCCATCATCACACATAACTTGGAAAAGGACCATTGGCTTGTCAACATTCTGACCACCTTCAGCAAATTTTATGTTTCCATAAAATGTTTGCATATTAGTGGCTGCAAGAGCATCTCTTACTTTCTTTTGATCAAAAGAATTTGCTCTTTCAAATGCATCTTTAAATACCAATAACGCAGCTGATGATTCTGCTGCTTGATATGGCGGCGCATAACCAAACTCTTTAGTAAAGTCTGCATCATATGTCATACCATCTTTAAAGAAGTCATCTTTGTAAGTTAGTGTTTTGTGCCACTGAGAAGCGCATAAAGCATATTGTGAGTTTTTACCATGTTGCTTTGATAATTTAGCTGCATCACAGTGAGTCATTGCTAACATTGGAACATCTACTTTCATCTCAGAAATTTGTCTGATAGCAGTAAGCGCACCTTTTGTATGACCTGAAACAACTAAAACATCTGGTTTCATTTGCTTCACTTTTACTAAAGTAGCTGCCATATCATTCAGCTCTTTTGGCAATTTATCATCAATTACCTTTTTTGAGCCAGTTCTTTTAATTGCATCCAAAACTCCAAGTCTTACGTCTTGAGAAAACGCATCTTGCTCAAATGCCATTGCAACTGTTACACCTTTTCCATTATTCTTTTCAACTGCTAAATCTATAGCAACATCAAGATATAAGTTAGCTGGAGCTAAAACTGCAAATAGATATTTGTAACCTTTTGTAAACAAAGATCTAGACGCACCATTTGCTTCAACCATTGGAACACCATACTTTTCTGTAACTGGCGCAATTGCTTTAGTTAATCCTGAACTATACGGTCCAAGCATAAACTCAACACCATCTTGTGAGATTAATCTTTCTGCTAATTGAGCTGCTCTTTTTGGATTTGATTCATCATCATAATAAATGATTTCAAACTTATAAGTTTTTCCACCAACTTTTACTCCACCCATGCTATTAATTCTATCAACAGCCATATTGTAGCCGTTTTGTGTATGAACACCATTAGATGAATATTTTCCAGTTAATGAAATAGCAGCACCTAAGACAATCTTATCTCCAACAACTTTTGCAAATGATACAACTGAAGTTGAAAGTAAAATTGCTACTGCAGAAATAAAACTCAAGATTATTTTACTTATTTTCATTTTATTTCCTTTTGTTATTAATTAATTAATGCTCAATTTAATAAATATTTTGAAAATATTGCAAGTGGCAAAAATACTTTTACATATGTACTAATATTGTTGTGTAACAATAATAATTAAGGCAATGATTACTAAAACACTCGCTGAGATTGTATTAATTGTTTTTGGATTTGCTTTTATCCATGTAATAAGTTTTTGTGCCAACAGAGCGTAACCAATTAAAGAAATAAAATCCAAAACAACATAAGTAGTTATTAAAATAAAAAATTGGACGATATAATTAGTATTAAAGTCAATAAATTGAGGGAATATTAAGGGAAAGAACAACCAAGCCTTTGGACTTGTGCCTGCAACTAAAAAACCATCTTTATAAAAAGAAAAGGTTTCTTTTGAACTAATAATTTTTGAATTAACATCTTTTGGTGAAGATTTGTAAACATCATAAGCTAAATAAATTATATAAGTTACACCAATCCATTTAAAAATATTTAGGATGTTTGGATTGTCTGATAAAAAAGAACCAATGACAAAAATTACTAATGTTGCTTGTAGTAAATTTGCGGTAACATCTCCAAAAGCTGTCCAAATACAACTTTTAACTCCATAATTCATTGAATAAGAAATGATTACTATTCTAGGTGTACCAGGTGTAATAAATAAAAAAATAATGATCTGTAAAAAAAGAACAAAATCTAGGGGGAGCATAAAAAAGATAGTCCTTAAAAACCGGGAGCTAAAGATGGCTAAGAAGGACTATCAATTTATAATATATCAGGTCTTAAAAAAAATGCATTATAGTATTTTTTAAAATATAAGGATTTTATGAAAAAAAAAGGTCACAGGCCAGTTACCCGCGTCAAAAATCCTCAGCCCAATATTGAAGATCCAGATTGGATCATCTGGGCAGCTTGGGCAGACAGAATCACTTTTGAGGAAATCGAAAAAAAAACTGGTTACTCAGAATCTGACGTCATAAGAACAATGCGAAAGTCGCTCAAACCATCATCATTTAGATTATGGAGAAAAAGAGTTCATGAAAAAAGTATCAAACATAGAAAAAAATTTGAATACTCTCGAAAACAAATATCTAGTAAAATTAAAAAAGGTGATTATCTATAGTTTATGAAAAATGTTACAATATATACTGGACCATACTGTAATTATTGCGATGCAGCAAAACGATTATTAACAAGAAATAATGTACCTTACAAAGAAATTAATGTAGCTGAAGTCGATGGTGCAAAAGATGAAATGATAAAGAAAGCTAATGGAAAAAAAACAATACCGCAAATTTTTTTCAATGATGAACATATTGGTGGCTATGATGAAGTCAGAGCTTTAGAAAAAGAAAAAAAACTTGAAGATTTAGTAAAGTAAATTAATTACTCAAGTGTAAGAACAACATCAGGTCGGTTTGCATAAAAACCTCTATTTGCAGCAGCGGCTAAAGTACAATCGGTTGCTAGTCCAGCATTTTCTAAATATCCTAATGCTGTTGATGTTCCAAAAGCAATTTTAACTGTTGGAATTTTTCCAACCTCCATAGTAAATGGTGCAGAAAGTGCTTCTCTATACTCAAAAAAAGCATCACCAGCATCGACTGTTCCTGTTGCTGAGTCTGTTCCTGTTCCATCACCAGCTGTAGTGCTGTTCATTACATCTCCATGACTTGTGCCAGCTGGAATACCTGCATAATAAGTTCCAGCAACTGCAGCTCCTGAAGTTTTACTTCCTATTCCATTTTTACTGGTTGTTCCAGTTGAACTTGCAATAGTATAGCAAGTTGTTGCTCCACTTGTAACACTACCAGCAACTGTAAAAGCTCTATTCATAGTAATCTGAAAATAAGTATAAGTTTTTCCAAATTCAA
This sequence comes from uncultured Pelagibacteraceae bacterium, assembly GCA_902525625.1. Taxonomy (GTDB): domain Bacteria; phylum Pseudomonadota; class Alphaproteobacteria; order Pelagibacterales; family Pelagibacteraceae; genus Pelagibacter. The sequence continues at coordinate 42,662 of CABZHM010000010.1, forward strand.
CTTTTGATAAATCTCCTAAACTTGCTGCTGTTGCTCCAGCCGAAGTAGATGCAATATCAATAGATCCAGAATTACCAGAATATAAAACTATAGGATTATTACATGAGGCATCAGTACTGGTGTTGTCACAAATTTCAATTCTTGTTATTGTAATTTGATAAGTTGTTGCCTCAGCTTCAAGTGCAAAAGATTTTGTGTTTAAAAAAGTTGAAATAAATAAAATTATAAAAAAAATATGTCTCATATTATTGACTTGTAATAATTACTGTACCCTGGATTTCTATAGTTAAATCGTAGTTTCTTCTAACTTTTTCATTTAATTTTGCTTGCATGTCTTCTTTTTCAAAAGCTACATCAGACAATCCTTCATCCATCGTTATTATATTTTCTCTAGGCGGATAAACAAATAATAGTTCAGCTTCCAAAACATCCTCTACACCAGAAAGAGAAGAGTCGTCCATTGATAAGTTTAATTGTAACGAAGGGTTTATATTTAATTCTGAAATATATTTATTTCCTTCTGAGTCTTGTGAAGTTTTTTCACCCTCCCATTTATAACCTTTGAAACTAAATTTTGCCCAAGGTGTATAAGGAACTTGAGTGGTTAAGTAATAATCCCAGCCACTAAGTATTTGTTCAGCTGTTCCATCAATAGTTTTCATATTTGTTATCTTTTGGTATCGATTTAAAGATAGATCTAATATCGATGCTTTTGCTTCAAGACCATATCCCAATCTCCTGTGTCCCTCGAATATGTCTGCATCGATAAAAGTATTTGCGCCATACATCATTGAATTATCATCACTTAATTTTCTATAACCAATACCTAAATTACCATGAATTCTTCCATCGCTATTTACCTCTTTAGTTCTCAAGCTAAATTGCGTGAATAAGTTTGAATTATCCTCCTCAAGAACATTTCTAAGGCCTAAAATTGAAAATTTTATCTGATCTTCATCCTTATCATTTAATTTAATAGATGTTTCTGTTAATCCCTCACCAGGAATTAGATTTGAAATATACTCACTTATTTTGTTATCTAAACTATCTGCATTTGAGTTTGAAGCTAAACCTAAGCTGAAAACAAAAAATATAGCTATTATTTTTTTTAACATTTTTTTTAAATTTTTTATATTTATATGCAAATATATAATTATTTCTATTATAATGTAACCTTTTTTGGTTTAAAAATTAAACATACACCGTTATTACAATATCTTTTACCAGTAGGCTGAGGTCCATCTTTAAAAATATGTCCGTGATGGGCATCGCAATTCTTACAATGATATTCCGTACGTGCATAACCTATTAAATGATCTGTTTTTGTCTCAAATACGTCTGGTAGGGATTCATAAAACGAAGGCCATCCAGATCCACTTTCATATTTTGTTTTTGAGTCAAATAACTTTATATCACAATTAGCACAGTGATAAGTTCCCTCTCTTTTTTCATAATTTAATTCACTTGATCCAGGTGGCTCAGTGCCTTCCTCAAACATAACTAATTTTTGTTCTGCTGTAAGATCTGAATTTTTTTTTTTCATAACTGCTAAATTAATTTAGCACATGACTGATGCAAAAAAGAGTGTAATTCAACAAGTTTATCAATATTTTTATTGTAACCACCGCCTAAAACTCCACACAGAGGAATTCTTTTTGAAAAAAAATTTTCTGTAACAATTTCATCTCTTTCTTTTATTCCATCATCTGAAATCTTTAATTTACCCAAGCGATCATTAAAATGGATGTCAACTCCTGCAATATAGAAAACAAAATCAAAATTTTCTTTATTTAATTCATTTAAGTGAAATTTTAGTATATTTAAATATTCCTTGTCCTCCGTATCGTTTTCAAGCTCTACATCACAATCACTAATTGATTTTTTGGCAGGATAATTTGATTTTGAATGCATACTAAAAGTAAAAACATTTTTATTGTCTTTGAATATATCTGAATTACCGTTTCCTTGATGAACATCCAAATCAACTATTAATATTCTTTTTGCCAGTTCTCTATCTAGTAGGAATTGAGAGGCAACAGCTACATCGTTAAAAACGCAATATCCTGCACCACTATCATAATTCGCATGGTGACTTCCCCCTGCAGTGTTACAGGCAATGCCATAATTTATTGCAAGTTTAGATGCAAGTACTGTACCTCCTGTTGCAACCAACGACCTTTGAACAACACTATCAACTAATGGAAAACCAATTTTTTTAACTCCAATTTCATCTAATGTTTTATTTTTGATCTCTTTAATATATTTTTCAGAATGAGCTCCCTTTAAAGTTTCATCAGAACACGGATATGGTTTATGAAATTTTGTTACTATGTTATTCTTTAACAAAAAATCTGCAAGATCACCAAATTTATTAATAGGAAATTTATGATCATCGCCAATTTTCGCAAAATAATCTTTATGATTAACCACAGGTAAATCCATTTTACTCAATCACCCGGATTGGTTTGCCGCTAACACATGCTTCAAGAGACTCGACCATTTGAGTAAAATAAACGTGATAATTTTCAGCTGTCACGTATCCAATGTGAGGTGTTAATAAAGCATTTGGTAAGAATCTTAATTTATTGTTTTCTGATAGAGGCTCTTTTTCATAAACATCTAATCCAGCACCTGCAATTAAATTGGTCGATAATGCGATTATCAAATCATCTTCATTTATTATGGGACCCCTAGAGGTATTAATTAAAAATGAGGTTTTTTTCATCTTATCCATTTCTTTAAGGGTGATGCAATTTTTATATCTCTCTCCACCTTGTACATGAATAGATAAGAAGTCAGAATTTTTAATTAGATCTTCTTTGCTACAAGGTAAAACATCTAATTCTTTACAAGTGTTTAAATTTAAATTTTCACTCCAAGCCATCACTTGCATGCCAAATGCCTTGCCAACTTTAGCAACCTGCGTTCCTACTTTTCCAAGGCCAATCAAACCAAGAATTTTACCTTTTAATTCTACGCCAACTGAAGTTTGCCAATAACCTTGATACATATTATCAATTTCCTCTTTTAGATTTCTTGCTAATCCAAGTATTAAAGCCCAGGTTAATTCAGGTGTTGGGTTAGTATTGCTATCCGTACCACATACAATAATATTTTTTTTTTTGGCAGTATCTAAATCAATTGATTTATTTCTTAATCCACTAGTTATTATAAATTTTAATTTAGTTAAA
>CABZHM010000011.1 GCA_902525625.1 uncultured Pelagibacteraceae bacterium
CTGTAGTTAAATATGAAAAAAAATTTAATAGTAATAATAGAATTATTCCAAGTCGTAAGCAAACTAATAGATTAATAAAGACTCTGGATTCCAAAGTTAAAAAAGCAATTGATATAGCCTACAACCGAATTTATAAATTTCATTCTCTACAAAAATTCAAAAATATTTCATATACAGATAAATTTAAAAACAAACTTGAATATAAGTATCTACCAATTGAATCAGTTGCTATTTATGTTCCTGGTTCAACTGCATCTTATCCTTCAAGTGTTTTGATGAATGCCATCCCAGCTATGGTTGCAGGTGTTAAAAGACTTGTTATGATTAACCCTGGTTATAAAGGTAGTCAGAATCCTGCTGTGTTATATGCAGCAAAAAAATGTAGAATAAAAGAGATTTATTCTATCGGGGGTCCATCAGCAATAGCAGCAGTTTCTTATGGTACAAAAAAAATTAAAAAAGTTGATAAAATTGTTGGCCCAGGAAATTCATTTGTTGCAGCTGCAAAGAAAGAGGTTTTTGGAGATGTTGGAATTGAAGGAATGACCGCAGGACCATCTGAAATAACAATAGTTTGTGATAAATATTCTAATTCTGAATGGGTAGCTAGTGATTTAATTGGTCAAGCAGAACATGATCCTTTAGCGCAATGTATTTTAATTTCAAAAGATAAAAATTTAGTGAATAAAGTTAAGATAGAAATTACAAAACAATTAAAAAATATTCCAAGAGAATCCATTGCAAGAAAAAGTTTAAAAAATAATGGAATTTTAATGTATGTATCTAAGGAAGATAAAATAATTAATATCGTAAATAAAATTTCACCTGAACATTTAGAGCTTAATATTCGAAACTATAAATCAATTGTTTCAAAAATTAAAAATTCTGGATCAATATGTCTTGGAAAATATGCTGTTATGGCAATGACAGATTATAATGTTGGTTCAAACCATATATTACCAACTAATGGTTCAGCAAGATATTCTAGTGGGATAAGTGTAAATGAATTTTATAAAAGAGTCTCTTATATAAATTTATCAAAAAAGGGGATTGAAAGTCTTGGGCCATCAGTTATAACTCTTGCAAACTATGAAGGGTTAAAAGGTCATGCTCAATCCATCATAAAAAGAATTAAAAATAAGGAGTAAATAAATTTGTCAAAACAAGATCTACTTGAATTCAAAGGTAAAGTTACAGATTTATTGCCTAATGCAATGTTTAGAGTACAATTAGAAAATGGTCATACTGTTACAGCTCACACTGCTGGAAAACTTAGAAAAAACAGAATTAGAGTTTTGCAAGGTGATAATGTTACAGTTGAAATGACACCTTACGATCTCACTAAAGGTAGAATAATCTTTAGAGGATAAGAGACGGCCGAATAGCTCAGCCCGGTAGAGCAGCGCCCTGAAAAGGCGTGTGTCACAGGTTCAAATCCCGTTTCGGCCACCACCCCAAGATTTCATCTTGAAATTATATCAAAACAAATTAATTTCTATTATAATAATCAACAAAAGGACTAAGAAATAAGATGAGTACATTAAAAGGAACCGTGAAATGGTTTAATTCGAAGAAGGGCTTTGGCTTTATCGAAAGAGAGGACAAAGAGAAGGATGCATTTGTTCATGCAAGTGCAGTTAAAGCAGCTGGAATGCGATTTTTAAATGAAGGTGACAAAATAGAATTTACACTAGAGGATGGACCAAAAGGTCCCTCGGCAGTAAATCTTAAAAAATTAGATTAATCCTCGAATTTATATAAAGGACGTTTTTCTATTAATGAGAATTTACGTCCTTTTTCTTTTAAGGGTTGCATAATAAAATTTTTTGTCTAAAAAACACTTAATGAATAAATATGATTTAATAAAATGCCCTTACAACAGTGCTTTGAGAAAAGCTCTTAAAAGAACTAAAAGAGTTGTGCACACTCATTTCCACGCAAGCTAAAGCTTGCGTAGATCATTTATAAAATAATTTTAAATCCACACAAAATAAGATAAAAACAAAGAGGATAAGCCCGGGTGGTGTAATGGTTAGCACGGAAGTTTGTGGAACTTTAAGTTTGAGTTCGACTCTCAGCCCGGGTACCAAAAAATGAACAAAGATAATAAATTAATTCCTGGTTTGCCATCAGGATTTGAAGATAGATGGAATAAAAAATTAATTCTCAAAAAAAGACTCTTAAAAGTCATTGAGAATAATTTTATTAAATATGGTTTCGATCCTTTAGAAACCCCATCATTTGAATTTGCAGAAAATATAGGATCTTTTCTTGCAGAGGATGATAGTAATCCTATGTCTGATATTTTTTCTTTTAATGATGGTGAAAAAAATATTACTCTTCGGTACGATCTTTCCAGTCCTTTGGCAAGGTTTGTTGCCCAAAATAATCAAGAACTTCCATCAATTTATAAAAGATACGCTATTCAAAATGTATTTAGAAACGAAAAGTCTGGTAATGCTAGGTACAGGGAATTTACGCAAGCAGATTGTGATATAGTTGGAAATGTTAATTCAGCACAAGCCAATGCTGAGTTGTGTAATCTGATCTCTAATACTTTGATAAATTGTGGTTTAAAAAAAGATCAGTTTACCATCAATGTAAGTAACAGAAAAATTGTTCAAGGCTTAATTGAAGATTTGAAAATTGAAAAAGAGAAACAAATTAAAGTAATGAGAGCCATAGATAAACTTGATAAACCTGGGTTTGGTTTAAAGGGTGTTGAAGAATTATTAAAAAAAGAAAGAAAAGATAAAAGTGGAGCTATAACAAAAGGAGCAAACTTAAGTGATGATCAAGCTTCAAAAATCTTAAGTTTTTTGAGAATTAAAAATTTAGAGGAACTTAAAGAAAATTTTAAAAATCCTCTTACTCAAGAAGGTATTAAAGAATTGGAAGAATTATTTAAGGTTTTAAATTTTGGAAATTATTCTAATCAAGTAAAAGCTAATTTTACAATTGTTAGAGGACTAGATTATTACGATGGATTTTGCGTTGAAACTAATCTAAATTTTAAAGCAAAAAATATTAAGGGTAAGGAAGTCGATATTGGAAGTATTTGCTCAGGCGGGCAATATAATAAATTAATTTCAAGATTTAAGGGCGTAGATATCCCAGGCACAGGTGTGAGTATTGGCGTTGATAGATTGCTTTTTGCAATGATGCAATTAAATCAGATAGAAATTGATACACAAAATCCAGTTATTGTTTGTGTAATGGATGAAAAATATCTAAAAAATTATTACGAGATTTTAGATAATTTAAGAAAAAATAATATCAATTCTGAAATATTTTTAGATAGTAAAAAAAATCTAGGTAAACAACTTACATACGCTAATAAAAGAGAATGTTCTGTAGCAATAATCTGTGGCGAAAATGAATTTAATGAAAACAATGTTACGATAAAAAACCTTAAAGGTGTTAAAGGTGAAAACAATAAAACATTTCCAAAAGCAAATTTAATTGATGAAGTCAAAAAACTTATCTGAAAATATCCTTAGATCAGTAAAATCTAAGGGTTTTAAGTATATTGATTTGCCATCAGTAATTGAGGCCAATCACATTGTCCAAAGATCAGGAGAAAATTTTAGAAAGTTTATTTTCTCTTTCACTGATCAGAATGGAAGTGAGTTATGTCTTAGACCAGATTTGACTATTGCATCTTGCTTAAGATATCTGGAAAATAATTTAAAAGGCAAGGAAAAAATTTTTTATAGTGGTCAAGCTTATCGAAAATCGCAAAATAAAAAAGATTCTATTATTAGAAACCAAATCGGATTTGAAATTTTAGGATCTAAGGATGAGAAAAATGATGACAAAGAAATAATAAATACATCTCTTAGATTACTTCAAAATATTAAATATTCATCTGGAGCAATAACTATTGGAAATGTTGAAATATTTAATTTATTAATATCAAAATTGGATATTCCAAAGAGATGGAAGCTAAGATTGGCCAGACACTTCTGGAGAGAACAATATTTTAATGATTTATTAAAAAGATTAGAAACTAATTCAGATGTTGATCCAACAATTGTAGAAATTGATAAAAAGCGTTACTTGAAAATGCTTAAAGAAGATTTATCAAACATTGTGGCTGGAAGAACAATTAATGAAATATTAAAAAGATTTGATCAGAAAATAAAAGATCCTAGAAAAGCTAACAAAGGAAAAAATGTTTCAAAAATAATAAGAGATTTCTTAAAAATAAAATGTCCAATAAATAGAGCGGCAATCGAATTAAATAAATTTTTTAAAAAGAACAGAATAAATTTAGCTGTAGATCAAAAATATTTTCCAATCTCTAATAACAAGGTTTCAAAATTAAATGTAGTATTTTCAGCATCCTTTGGAAGGCAATTAGAATATTACACCGGAATGGTTTTTAAAATTGATATTAAATCTAAAAATTCATTAAAAAATATTATTAATGGTGGTCGCTATGATGGTCTAATTTCAGACTTAGGATCAAAAAAACAAACTCCAGCAGTAGGTGCTGCTTTAAATTTAAATTACTAATGACAAAAAATATTTTAAATATTGGAATTCCAAGCAAAGGTAGACTAAGAAAAGATGTTCTAAATATTTTTAACAAAAATAAATTAAATCTCATTTCTGAAAGAGGAGAAAGAGATCTTTTAGGGTCAATAAAGCAATATAGAAATATTAAGATTTTATATCTTCATGCAAGAGAGATTATCGAAAGACTTGGAGATGGATCTTTGGATATAGGTTTTTCTGGTTTTGATTTATTAAAAGAGAGTGAAATAAATACTCAAAAGAAAATTAATGTTTTAAAAAGATATAACTTTGGTAAGGCCACATTAGTAGTTGCAATTCCTGATCCATGGATAGATGTACAAACTGTTGCAGATTTAGAGGAAATTGCATTTGAATTTAAAGATAAGAAAAAGAAAAGATTAAGAGTAGCAACAAAATATCCAAACTTAACAAGGGAATTTTTGTTTTCAAAGGGCGTTACTCAATTCAAATTAATTGATAGTTTGGGTGCAACTGAAGCTTATCCTTTTACAGGCTCTTCAGAAATAATCACAGATATCACTTCTACTGGTGAAACCTTAAAAGCAAATAATTTACGTATTTTAAAGGATGGAGAGATACTTAAATCAGAGGCTTGTATGATGATTTCTAAGTCATCCAATAATAAAATGGGTCTTAAAAATATAGTTAAATTACTTTCTTAATATTAAGTCTTTCCAATAAATTAATATAATTTTAATAATATCTAGATTTCTTATCAAAGCATAAAGAGCAATAAGACAACCTATAATAAACAATATTGTAAGTATAAAAAATATATCCATCAGTTGAATTTATATAAAATTTTAACAAAATATAGACATAATTGTTAAATATACTTTTAATTGTTAAAGATTGTTTTTAAAACTTTAACAATTCCAAACATATGCAATTAGAACTATTCGATTATAGAAGGGATCGACTCTTTGATAAGCAAAATAAAATTGCTCATTTTTATGACATATTAAGTGAAACGAATAACACAATTAGTTATTCAGAGCATATTGATCCTAAAAAAGGATATGCAATTTGTGGAATGGAATATGAAGAATATGTGGATGTAAAAAAAGATAAATTAGAAAGTTTAACATATGACCAAATACTTAAATTTTTAAAAGAGATAAAAAAAGAAAATAGACTTGAAAAATATAAGGCACTTTTAAAATTTAGAAATATCCCATTTGAAGCAGATCTTTTTACATGGAATAATGATGATATTTAATAAGCTTAAACTTTTAGCTGCAAATTTTTTTGCTTAGTGTATTAAAACAGATTATAAAAATTCTCTTATTTTAGATATTTAGTCATTTTTGTATCCTCGTATCTAATAATTGTTATACTAAAAAAAAAAGAATCATGGATACTATTTTATTAATTATTTTAGTTTTATTATTAGGAGTGGCTTTAGCCATCCTGTATTTAAATTTAAAATCTAAGCCTAAAGAGGAAAACGAAAATAAAGAAGCTGAAGAAATAGCTAATTTAAAATCAGAAATTTCGAGTTTGAAAGATAGCTTAAATACAACGATCAATAGCTCACTTGGTGCAATGTCCACTTCATTTAATAACTTATCAACTGGGGTTACTAAAGATATGACTGAAACTTTAACCAAGGTAGAGGAAAAGGTTGGCAATTTTAACCAACAAGTTCAACTTTTAAATCAAAGCCAAGAGGGAATAACAAAAATTTTAGCTGGAGTTAAGAAGTATGGAACACTTGCAGAATTTAGCTTAGACGCACTTATCAAAGATTTGCTGCCAGCTTCTCAATTCATGACAAATGTTAAAATGAAAGAGGATACAAGTGAAAATGTGGAATTTGCAATAAAACTTCAAGGAGATGTTTTGGTACCTGTAGATAGTCATTTTCCAGTAGAAAAATTTAAAGCAATTACTGATGGTCATGACTTTGAAGACAAAAGGGCTGTTGCAGATGCTAGGGCAAAATTAGCTTCAGCATTTAAAGCAAAAGCTAAAAGCGTTAATGAGAAATATATCGTTCCACCAAAAACTACTGATTTTGCAATTGTGTATGCTCCTACAGAAAGTTTATACAAAGAGTTAACGGAATACCAAGATCCAAGTACAAAAGAATTATTAACTCAAGAGTTAATGAAAAAATATAAAGTTGTAATATGTGGGCCAAATACTCTTTCTGCTTACCTACAATCTTTACATATGGGTTTCCAATCACTGAAAGTACAAAAAGGTGCAACAGAAATTTATAACCACTTAAAAACAATCAGTACAAGATTTTCTAAACATTTTGATAACGTCATAGTTTTAAGAAAAAAGCTAGAGGAAGCTATGAATGTAGTCGATAAGTTTGGAACTGATGCTAGATCAATTACAAGAACTTTAGAAAATATTAAAGATCCCGAGCAAGTTGAAAAAGCTGTACTGACAGAGAACGTTGAGAGTTTTGTTGAAAGAAATAAACAGCTTAAAAAATAATTTCTTTTTTCAGATATTACCAATTATAAGAAATCACATGCGTTGGAATAAGAAATACAACTATCCATCAAGTTCAAGAGCTACAGAAGATGGAATAAGAAGATATGTTTTAGGAGAAGTAAAATTACCAAGTGTAACTTCAATACTCGATGCAACAAAGTCAGAGGAAGATAAGGCAGCCTTAGCAAATTGGCGAGAAAGAACTGGTTATAAAGAAGCTGAAGCAATTACAAAAGCAGCCAGTAGCAGAGGTTCTCAGATGCATAGCTATTTAGAGTCTTTTCTATTAGGAAGAGAAAATTTAAGTTTCTTTGAGGATAATGAGCAATATAAAAAAATGGCAAAAGAAATAATTGATAAAGGTTTAACAAATAGGTTAGAGGAAATATATGGTGTAGAATGTACAATGCATTATCCTGAGAGATATGCGGGTACAGCAGATTGTATTGGTGTTTATGAGGGAAAAGAAACTATTATTGATTTCAAGCAATCTAATAAACCAAAAAAAACTGAATATATAGACTCTTGGTTTTTACAAACTGCTGCTTATTCCTTAGCCCATAATGTTGTTTATAATTCAAATATCAATGCTTGCGTTATTCTTGTTTGCACAGTAGATAATTTATTTCAAGAGTTTAAAATTCAAGGACCTGAATTAGTAACTTATCAAAATTTATTTCTTGGAAGACTTAAAAAATTTAATGAACTTACAAATTTGGAGTAATGTAAATAGTGGATAAAATAGTAATTTATGATACCGAAACTACCAATAGCACAATTTGGGGATCAATAATTGAAGTAGGTGCTGTGGTTGTTGATAAAAATCTTAAAGAGATCGGAAAATTGAATATCAGGGGCAGAATGCCAGAAGGAGAGGTGCCTAGCGCAAAGGCCTTACTTGTTAATTCAACTAGCATTGATTTACTTACTAAAGGCAATTATTCACATTATGATTTTTTAGGTGCTGTTGAAAATTTTTTCACAAAATGTGCTCCAGCAGTATTTATCGGTTGGTCAAATCTAAATTTTGATCGAAGAATGTTTCACTTTAATTTTTTTAAGGGTAATCGGTATCCTTATGCCACGCATTCATCGCCCAATAGTGAGCATGATGGTTTACATATAGCAAGGGCAGCACAAACATTAAACTCAGAGACCTTAAAAACAGAATTAACAGAGGCAGGCAATCCAAGTCTTGCCTTAGAATCATTGTCTAGAATGCAGGGTTTTGATACCTCAGCCAGTCACACAGCTTACGTTGATGCACAGAATTCACTGAAGGTTTTAAGAATTATAAAAGATAAGCATAAAGAAAATTGGGATACGTTTTTGAAAACATCAACAAAGACTAGTGTTGAAACATTTTTAAAAAATGAGGGCATATATTCTATTTTTGAAAATGTGAAGGGTAGAAATATGATATATCTTACTGGTACGCTACATCCCAATCATTGCTTTCACCCGTCTTATGCATCTTGGGGATATGTTTGGGACTTAAGAAGAGATCCAGAACCATTATTAAACTTACCAGTAAATCAATTACGAGAGGTATTAAAAAAATGTAGTCCAAAGGCTTTAAGAGTTTTAAAAACTAATAAAGCACCAGTAATATTAGATAAACAATTTGCTCTAAAACAAAAACCTTATTCAGATTTAGATTTAGCAACAATTCAAAAAAGAGCTAAGCTTGTTAGAGAAAATGAAAATTTTTGTAAAAATATTCAAGTTATAAATAGAGAAGCTGCAGAGGAAAAGGAACAAACAAAAACTCAAGAAGATTTATTACCAGAGGAAACCCTTTATGAGAAATTTATTCCAAATAAAGATACTGCATTATTTAAAACTTGGCATAGTTCATCATGGGAGGATAAGTTGAGAATGTTAGACAAGTTTTCGGACAAGAGATGTAGTTGGTTTGGCCAAAAAATAATTTATCAAGAAGCACCTCAAATTTTACCACCTGACTTATACAAAAATATTAAAAGTGAAATTGCCAGAAGAATTTTAAGTAAAAATAAAGAAAAATGGCAAACAATTAATATGGCATATACTGAAATTGATTATTTAAGAGATCAAGCATCAAATAGAGATGATGAGGTCGAATTAAAAAAATTGGATGAAATTAACCGATTTATTATGTCAATTGAAAAGAAGTATGAATTTACGTAGTTGACTTTATTATTATTATTAATAAACCCTTATTATGCTTAATGATTTCAAAGATGAAGATTTTGAAAATAAAATTAAAAGCGAGGATGTGTCTGTAATTCAATTTTCAGCAGCTTGGTGTGGTCCCTGTAAGACATTGAAACCAATAATGGATAAGTTAGCAGTTGAGTTTAAGGATAAAGCTGGTTTTTATTATGCAGATATTGAAGATGGAGGCATAAATACAGGAAGTGCTGCAGGAATAAGAGGTGTCCCAACTGTTATAATTTATAAAAAAGGTGTAGAGGTTGATAGAAAAGTTGGTGGGGTTCCAGAGAGTAATATGAAAGAATTCTTGGAGAAAAATATTTAGTTAATATTTAAAAATTCACCACTTAAATACAATGAACCAGTAATTAAAAGTAAATCTTTCTCTTTTAATTTTATCGATTGAACGGCTTTTTGAATACTTTCTTTATAAGTAACATTAGGTATACCCTTAAATTTTTTTTTTAATTCTTTTCCACTTATCGCATTAGGCTGATTTGGTATATCAACTGTTGTTATGGATGAAATATTTTTAAAATAACTTATGTATTCTTTGTGATTCTTATTAGCCATCATCCCTATAATAACATGTTTGTTACAATCTAAAGTTTGAAGATATTCATTAAGAACTTTTGCTCCACCAGGATTATGTGAGGAGTCAAGTATCAGTCTATTATTTTTTACTAAGTTTTTAAGTTTACCAGACTTAATTTCCTCGAGTCTAGCAATATTGGATGCTTTTTGAACTCCATCTATTATGTGTTGGTCTTTAATTTTTATATCCTCTAAAATTCTTAGTGTTGCAATTGCTGTAGCAGCATTTTCAAGTTGAAATTGTCCATTTAAGTTGGGTTTTGGAATTTTTAAACCACCATGATTATCCTCATAATAAAAAAAATTATTCTCCTTTAAAACAAAATTATAATTTTCATTAAAAAAATATTTATTACCACTATTATTAGAGATATTCTTTTTAATACATTCTACAATTTCATTAGAACTTTGTTTAGCTACTACTATATTTGAATTAAGTAAACAGGAGGTTTTTTCAAAAATTATTCTTTCAATAGTTCTGTCATTTTCTGGCAGCCAGTCTAAGTGATCCTCACTACATGAGGTAACTATATTACAAAGATTTTTTTTTAAAATATTTACAGCATCTCCTCTTCCAAACAGGCCAAATTCTGCAATCACAATATTTTCTTTGTACTTTTTGCATCCATAAAAAAATGCAGCTGTGAGAGCTTCAAAATAAGTTAAAGGTTGATTATTGTTTACTTCCTCAATTTTAGATAATAAATCCGATAGATCATTATCACTGATCATTTCATCATTATAAACAAATCTCTCATTAATACTCTTTACATGAGGAGAGGTGTATACATTACATCTAATATTTGCTTCTCTAAGTATAGATCTTAAAAAAGAAATTGTGCTACCTTTTCCATTGGTCCCACAAACTTGTATACATTTTATTTCATCTTGTGGATTTCCTAACTTTGCGCAAAGATTTTTTATACGATCTAGGCTAAGATCGATCTCTTTAGGATGCAGCTTTTGTAAGTGATTGATTATTTTCTGAAGTTTCATTTTCCTCAGAATTTATAGCAGAATTTTTCTTTAACAATATTAATAATAAAGTTCCAATTTTTTCAGAAAGATCTTTTCTTTCAACAATCATGTCTACAAAACCAGTCTTTTCTACATATTCACTTTTTTGAAAACCTTCAGGTAGCTCTTCTTTAACCGTGCCCTGAATTACCCTTGCGCCAGCAAATGCGATTAAAGCACCTGGTTCTGCTATATGAATATCACCTAACATAGCGTAAGATGCAGTAATGCCACCCGCTGTTGGATCGGTAATACAAACAATGTATGGAAGATTGTTTTTTTTTAATTCATTAATTGCTAAAGTTGTTCTTGTCATTTGGGATAAAGAAATCAAACTTTCCATCATTCTCATTCCTCCTCCAGCACTGACACATAAAAAAGGTGTTTTATTTTCAATCGCATGCTGAATACCGTATAAAAAAGCTTCGCCTTCAGCAGCGGCCATTGATGCTCCTAAAAAGTCAAAATCAGATGCAACAGCTGTAATCTTAATATCATTAATAGTTCCGCAAACAACCATCATTCCACAATCCATACCAGTTTTTTTTTTCTAGCATTCTTAAGTCTATCTTTATAAGATTTTGAGTCACTCCAGTTCAAGGGGTCATCTTTGGGAATTGGTGTTTTGAAAATTTCATAATTTTTTTCACCAAAAAGAATGTCAAACCTCTGTTTTGGGTTAATTCTGTGGTGTTTATTACACTCAGGCTCGGGACACACCCATAAGTTTTTCTGAAGGTCTTTTTTCAAGATTGGGCCCTTACAACACGATGTCCAGTCACTATTCGCAATATCTTCTTTAGTGGCTCTTTTGTGAAGAGCGGATTTAATCTTTTCACCGGCTTTAATTATTTTGGTAATCCAGTTCATAAAATTTTATATTTAAGCTTTTTCACTAAATTAGCAACATTTGTGACAGGATTTTGTCTTTTTTGAATTGAAACAGAAATTTCCTTACAAATCGCACTTCCTACCACCAATCCATCTGCTTTTTTTAATGATTTTATTGATTTTTCTGTAATCCCAAAACCGATTACAACATTTTTTTTTTTATTTATTTTCTTAATTTTGGAGTAATTTGACATAATCTTTTTAGGTGAGACTTTTAATTTACCACCTGTAGTAGATAGCATTGATATGAAATAATTCATAGCATGTGAGTCTTTAATTATTTTATTAAGTCTTTCCTTTGAAGTAGTAGGCGATAAAAGTTGAATTAGATAAATTGATTTTTTTTTACATTTTTTAGTAAAAGATTTATTTTCCGGCCAAGGCAAATCGACAACTATTAAGCCATTAACCCCAACTTTTTTGCATTTTTCTAAAAATTTTTTTTCTCCGTACTGAAATATCATATTATAGTAACCCATTAAAATAATAGGCTTAGAATTTTTATTTTTCTTATATTTTTTCACTATCCAAAAAATATCTTCCATTTTAATCCCATTTTTTATGGCTCTGTATGCGCTAGTTTGTATTTGGCTCCCATCTGCAACTGGTGTGTTGTGTGGAACTCCTAATTCTAAAATATCTGCGTATTTTGATATAGCATTTAGTATTACCAAAGATTGGTTTTTTGTACTATCACCTGCCACAGTATATGTTAGGAGAGCTGGTCTATTTTCTTTTTTAGCTTTTTTAAAAGCTACATCAATTGGGTTAAGCATATTTTTTTCCAAGTCTATTTCTTAAAATTTTTTTATCTTTATAAGCGTCCCCACAACTATTAACTACAACGATTGTATTCTTACTCATTTTTTTTGCCTCTCTTATTGCAACAGAGAAAGCATGGCTGGGTTCTAAAGATGGTTTTAATTTTTCATATTTAGTTACAAGTTTATAAGCCTTTAATGCTTCTTCATCACTGGCAGCTGTATATCTTGCTCTTTTAGTATCTCTAAGAAAACAATGAAGTGGAGAAATTCCTGGATAGTCAAGTCCTGCTGAAATAGATTCTGTTTCTTCTATTTGTCCATCTGAATTTTGATTAACGTATTGAGCTGCTCCATGCAGAATTCCAATTTTTGAACCATAAGTTAGTGGTGCTGCATGTCTTTTGCTTTTAGCTGGACCACCAGCCTCAACACCGATAAATTCACATTGTTTTTTGTCATAATCCATAAATTCATTCCAAAACCCAAAACTTGAACTACCACCGCCTACGCAATTATAAAGTTTAAGCTTTTTTGGAATAGATCCAAATTCGTCAATTAATTGGACTTTTAACTCTCTAGATATTTGACTTGTACTCCATCCACAGATTCGAACAAAAACAGCTGGACCTACAGTACTTCCAACACACATAGCCGTAGTGTCACAATTGGCAACCCAAAAACGCATACACTCAGAAACAGCATCAACTAGGGTTTGACTTCCTGAATAAACAGGTATGACTTCAGCACCATTTTTTTTCATAGCTCTTACATTTGGCTGCTGTCTTTCAATATCCTTTGCTCCCATAAAAATTTTACATTTTAGACCAAATTTTTTAGCTGCCATACTCAACATTTTTCCCGCATATCCAGCACCAGTATCTCCACATATAATTTTTTTACCAGAGCGTTTTGCCAGCAAACAGTGAACTGTTGCATTATAAATTTTATGTGCACCGCCGTTTGCATCTGATACAACCTTGGACCAAATCTGGGCTCCTCCAACGTATTTCGTTAAATTTTTTAGTTTTATAAAACGGGTAGGGTTCCTATCCAATTTTTAAAATATTTATCTCTTTCAGCAATAAACTTTTTATCTTTTTTTAGATTGTTAAATAAAATTTCCAAATCTTCGATTGGTTTTTTTAAAGTTTCAGGAACGAAATTTCCTCCAAATTTATTACCCCAAAAACCAAGCTTGTTTCCTTGATCAATTACTGGTATTCTTTTTTTGAGTTTCATATTTTGAGGATAAATTTAACAATTTATCAATTTTATTAATATCCTTTTTTCCGCTTCCATCCTCTAATGCACCACTAAGATCAATAATATATTCTTTATCTCTAAAGCTAGGAATATCATCTATTTGAATATTTCCTGCAATCATTTTATTCAATTTTTTAGAGATACCATCTAATAAATTATGATCAAAACTTTCAGATTTATGATAACCTTTTGAGTCGAACAGAATTATATCTGCAACATTTGAGTAATCTTTATATTTAACTACATCATCTTTATTTGAAATTGTAATCGCAGTAATTATCTTAATCTTGTATTTAAGTTTAATTTCTTTTGTTCTTTCAGGACTTACATCATAAAGTTGATAATAATCAAAATCCAAAACTTTTATTTTTTCTAAAATTTCATCTGTGGGTTTAACAAGCACAGAAGTAAAGTTTACCTTTTTTCTATCAATATTAATTAATTCTTTTAATATTTCATATCTAACAAATCTTCTACTTTTTTCATAGTTGCTAATAAAACCTATAAATTTTGGTGGGTGAGGATGATTTAAAATAAAACTTAAAGTTTTTGAGTCTGATACCCCGCAAATTTTTAAACCTTTGATCATTGACTTAGGTGATCAATTAATGATTGTGTATTTTTTTTAATATTACCTTTAGTTAAATCTCTGCCTATTACTAGCCAATCAGCGCCATTCGCATAAGCTTCTCTAGGTGTCAAAACTCTTTTTTGATCATTTGTTTTTGTAGTAAATCTTATCCCGGGAGTTATTATCTCTTTTTTAAATATTTTTCTAACAATTTTCACTTCCTGTGCACTACATACTATAGCATCTAATTTCGCTTTATTTGCCAATTTCGCTTGATGAAGAACTATTTTTTTCACATTCTTATTAAATCCTATTTCTCTTAATGCTTCATTGTCTAAAGAAGTGAGGACTGTAACACCTATTAATTTTATTTTGCCTGAAACTTTTTTTGCAGCTTTAAGAGCTTCTAAACCTGAGCTAATATGTATGGTTAAATAGTTAACTTTTAAATCTTTAATCGCTTTAATCGTTGAAACGCATGTATTAGGAATATCATGAAGTTTTAAATCAGCAAAAATTATTTTTTTTTTTACTTTAGATAAAAAAATTCTTCCATTTTTAGAATTTAGGAACTCTAAACCAAATTTATAACCAATTTTTAATTTGTTATTTTGAGTTTCTCTAATAATACTTTTAATTTTTAATAATTTTATTGTGTCGCAAGCAACAAATATTTTACTCTTTTTCATTATTAATCTTTTTAAACATTTCTTTGCTCATTTTCCAATATATTACTTTTTTTTTTGGTACAGCGATTTTATCACCAGTTTTAGGGTTTCTCCTGATAGATGATTTTTGAGTCCTGACACTTAAAGATCCCCAACCTCTGATTTCTACTCGCTCACTTCTTTTTAGAGTTTTTTGAATTTCACTTAAAATTATGTTTGTTACTTTTTCGATATCTTTTTTTAGAAAATTTGGAAAGCTTTTGGAGATTTGTTTTAAAAGTTTTGACTTAACTATACCCAATTTTACACTACTTTTTTAATAATTTTACTTTTTTTTTTCTTTTTTCTTTAAATCTTCTGATAATGATGAAAAAGGAAGATTTTTTCCAGAACCTTCTGACCCATATTTGTCAAGAGCTTCTCTTTTTTCAATTTCTTCCAAAAGCTTCATACTTAAAGAAATTTTTCTTTTATCAAGATCAATTTCAGATATCGCACAGTCTATTTTTTCACCACCAGTAAATCTAGATGGCCTAGCATCTGCAGTATTGATTGCAATTTGAGACTTTTTAATAATAAAATCCATCTCACATCCCTCAGGTCTTACTGTTAATCCTTTATTATCTGTAGAAATTATTTTGACAGTTATAGTTTGATTTTTTTTTCTTATCAGCAAACCAATCTAAAGGATCTTTTTGTGTTTGCTTATAACCTACTCTTATCTTTTGCTCTTCAATTCTTATCTCTAAAACTTTTACTTGAATTTTATCACCTTTTTTATACTTTGAAAGTTCTTCCTCACCATTGTTTAAATAAGTTAGATCATTGCAATGTAAAAATGTATCTAAGTTTATGTCCTCCACCTTTACAAATAAAGAATATTCATTTTTGTTAATTACTTCACCACTTACAATGCTACCAACAGGATATTTTTTTTTAAAAACTTCAAAAGGATTTTCCAATGTAAGTCTATGAGAAATCGCAACTCTTCTTTTTTCTTTATCTATCTCAGTAATGATACAGTCTATTTCATCACCAACTTTAAACATTTTTTTAGCTGAAACGTTTTTTTTTGTCCAACTTAATTCGCTTGAATGTAAAAGAGTTGTTAATCCAGGCTCTAATTCACAAAATGCACCAAAATCCATAATCTTAGAAACCTTTACCTTATAAACTTTATTTAACTCATAGTTTTGAATGTGCTCGAAAGGATCTGGTGACATTTGTTTCACTGAGCAACCGACTTGAAGCTTTTCTTTGTCTACAGATATTACCTTAAGATCATGTTTTTCACCTATGTTAAAAACTTCATCTGGATGATTAACTCTTGAATATGAAATTTCTTGTAAATGAACTAAAACATCAAGCTCTCCATTCACATTAAAAAAACAACCAAATGTGCTATAGCCTTTTACTTCAGCACCTTTGATAATATCTCCAACTTTATATTTGTCTATAATTTTTGCTTTATCCTCCTTTTTAAATGAGGAAATTATCTCTCTTCTAGAAACACATGCATTACCTCTAACTTTATCTAACTTTATTAAAGCAAACTTTTGTGGCTCATTCATAAGATGACTTATATCTTTAAGAGGTTTATCACTTATTTGAGAACCTGGTAAAAACATCAATGAACCTGTCTCTATGTGCTCAACTATACAACCACCTTTACACTTTGAGGTAATTTTACCCATTATTGGCTCTTTTTTTTCATAAGCTTCTACTAGCTTATCCCATCCTTTAATTTTTTGTGCTTTGCTGGCAGACACAACTACCTCACCCATTTTGTCTTCTAATTTTTCTAATAATACTGATATTTTTTCACCAATCTTAATTTTTTCATGAAGGCCCATAGTTTTTAACTCGTTTATATCAAGAACAGGTTCTGACTTTAGTCCATCAACATGTAGAAAAACATATTTTTCAGTTATTTTGTTTACTTTGCCTTCGATTATTTTTCCTTCTTCGATATTTACTTTTGATAGTTGACTATTTAATAGTTTTTCAAATTGTTGGTTATCAGGGTTATTTAGGTCTTTATAAATTTCCATTAGTTATTAAGTTTTTTGTCTATAATTTTTTTAATTTTTAAAAAACACGCTCTTTTAGATAAATTTGTGGTGTTAATCAATACTGAATCTTTTGTTTTCTTTAATGGTGACAACTTACGAGAATAGTCACTTTTATCACGTTTTTTGATGCTTTTTAACACCTCACTGTAGGTAATATTTTTTTTTATTTTTTTTAATTCTTTAAATCTTCTATTTGCCCTAGTTTTGATATTAGCTGTTATAAAAAATTTAAATTCGGCGTCAGGCACTATTTTATATGTTATGTCCCTACCATCTAAACATGAACCATTATACTTTCTTGGAGGATTATAAGCATGATTTACTTGGAAACTATGAACGAGGTTTCTTATTTTTTTGTTTTTTGAAACGATAGAAGCCTCAACTCCAACTTTATCAGAAAGTAACTCTTTATTTCTTAAGTCAATCATTTTTAAAGATTTAATTTTTTTTTTTAATAAAGATAAATTTAAATTACTTGAAGATTTTAATTTCAAATTAGCAATAAATCTGTATATCTTCCCTGTATCTAAGTAATTAAGGTTATAATGTTTTGAAATTGTTTTCGCTAGCGTTCCTGCACCTGCAGCTGCCGGCGAATCAATCGCGATTTTAATTATGTCTTTTTTTTTATATTTCATGTGTTTAAATTTTTTATAATTTTTAAGAAAGAGGGAAAAGATGTTTTAATAGATTCTTTGTTATGAATAATCCACCTGCCACCAAAAGTCAAAGCAGCAATAACACTAGTCATAAAAATTCTGTGATCTTTATAGAAATTTTTAATTACAATTTTTCTTTTAATAATTAGTTTCGGATTACCAAATATTTTAATTGAATCTTTTGTAAGAATATTTCTCACTCCCATCATTTTAAGAATTTTTGATGCTAATTTTAACCTTGGGCTTTCTTTAGTATTAAGTTCTGCTATGTCTCGAAAGTGAGATATGCCTTTAGCTTTAGCTGCAACCAAAAATATAACTAAAAATTCATCTATAGCACTTGAGTTCAAATGAATTGGGCACTTAATACTATTCAATTTTTTCGAGCTTAATACCCATATGTCTGCAATCTTTTCTCCTTTATAAATTTTTTTGTTTCTAAAAAAAATTTTAACGCCCATTTTTTTTAAGATCGTTATTACTCCTATGCGAGATGGGTTTATATTTACATTTTTTATGACAATTTTGGAATTTTCTGACAAGGCTGTTAAAACAATAAAAAAAGCAGCAGAACTTATGTCTGATGGAATTTGATAATTTAATGGATTAATTTTATTCACTTTATTGACTTCAATTAAATCATATTTTTTCTTATTTATTATTTTCACGGGTAATTTTAGAAATTTACATAAAAGTTCAGTGTGATTTCTGGATTTTTTTGCTTTTATAATTGTTTTACCTTTAGTTCTCATACCAGCAAATATGACACTACTTTTGCACTGAGCTGAACCTCTTGTCTCATAGTATTTAATTGGTTTCAAATTTCTGGTTCCGCAAATTGTAAGTGGTAAACCAAAATTTTTTTTTAATTGAAATTTTGCACCAAATTTAGTCAGTGGAAAAGCAACTCTTTTGAAATCTCTTTTTGATAAACTTTGATCCCCAACTAATTTTATTTTTTTTGTTGAGTTAATTAACAATCCTAGAATTAATCTACCTAATGTAGCTGAATTCTTAGCGTTTATTATAGAATTATTTTTGTAGTTGTATCCATTGAAACCTTTACCATATATAATAAAACTATTTTCTTTTTTAAGAACTTTAATTCCAAATTTTTTTATGATTCCAATCGCAGCCAATACGTCCTCAGATATTAATAAATTTTGAGCTTTTGAAATACCGGAGGCTAGTGATGCAAAAAGAACCCACCTTATACTTATACTTTTATCACCACTGACAGAAATTTTTTTATTAAACTTACCAATTTTATTTTTTATTAAAATGTGATTAGTCATATTGACTAGTTTATTTTAAAACTATCACCAAAATATGCATTTTTTGCATGTATGTTTTTTACCAAATTTGACGGTGTATCTTTTGCAACAATTTTACAGTTACTTAAAATCATTGCAACATCAACACAAGCCAGAAGATCTCTAGCCTGGTGATCACATATACAAATAGTGATACGATGTTCTTCTTGTAAATTTACAATTATTTCTTGAAGCATTTTTATTGTAAGGACATCAAGTGCAGCAAATGGTTCATCAAGAAGAAGAACTTTTGGCTCACTCAATAAAGCTAGTGCAAGAACTAATTTTCTTTTTTGACCACCGGAAAGATGTTTAGCTTTTATTTCCTTCAAGTTGTCCAATTCAAATTTTGAAATTACATAGTTTATTCTCTCAAATCTAAGGTTTTTATCAGTAATAATAATCTCACTGATTGCCTTTAAATTTTCGTATAATGTTAGGTCATTGAAATAACCACCATATTGGGGAACATAGCCGACTTTAAATTTTTTAGTTCTTAAATAAATTGGGAATGATGTGGTGTCATTACCATTGATAAGTATCTTACCATTTTTTGGAGAAATCAATCCCGTAATTAGATTAAATATAGTGGATTTACCAACACCATTAGGGCCCAACATCCCAAAAATTTGGCCCTCATTAATTTCAAAACTAATATTGTCAAGTATTATTCTATTCCCGTAAGACAAGGATACATTTTTAAATTCGATTATATTGTTTGTACTTTTGAATGACTTAATTCTAAATTTTTTAATTATTGCCATAATTATTTAGTGATTTGATTTTAACTTTTTTTTCTTTTTCGTACATAAAAATTTTTGTATTTTTAGTCTCAATATCAATTTCTAATGCATCTGCCTTAAGTAAATTTTTCTGATTTGAATAAACAACATTTTTCGAAATTATCAATGAATTATTATTTAAAGAAAAATCCACGTAATCGCCCTTAATTTCGTTATCACGATAATTAATTTTTACTTTTTTAGAAAAAATAGTGTCATAATTATCAATATTGTATTTGCCAAAATTTGACTGAATCTCTATGAGATCACCATCTATCATTTTTATTTTTGCCCTGACCTTTGTTAAAAAAATTATTTTATTATTATCCAGATCTATTTGGCCCTCGGAAGCATATAAGATATATTCATTTCCTTTAACATCTTGAGATGAGTAGTTTACATCTTGAATAATATTAGTTTGGTTAATTGTATCTTCAACATTTATTTTTTCAACTTCAGTAATTTTCTTTTGCTGTTTAAAAAATTTGTAGTAAGAAAAAAAAGACAAAAAAATGATAAAAATTATAAATAAGATATTTGTTGTCAGCCTCCTTGACATTTAAGATATGTTAGATTGTAATATAGTATGAACATGGAGGACACCTATCGTTTTACTCTTATTTTTTTTATCAAAAACGCATAGAGAAGTAATTTTTTTGTTATTCATTAAAGCTAGAGCTTTAGCCGCTAATTCATTTTTTTCAATACTTATTGGATTTTTAGTCATTACTTTAATTACCTTTGTAGTGCGTAGATTTGAATTTTTCTGATTAAACCTTCTAATTTGACCGTCAGTAATAATACCAATTGTGTGTTTCTTTTTATCTTGCACAATTAATATACCAAGATTTTTATTACTTAATATTTTTAAAGCATTTTTCATTTTTAAATTCTCAGCTACGAAAGGTATTTTTTTTCCTGTAAGCATTATATCTTCAACAGTTTTTAATTTCACCCCTAGTGTGCCTGCTGGATGTAATTTTTTAAAGTCAATTCTATTAAAATTTTTTTGTTTCATAGCTGATATTGCTAAAGCATCACCTAGGGCTAATTGGACTGTTGTACTCGAAGTCGGGATTATACCCCCGGACTCTTTAACTTGTGGGGTCAATAATTTGATATCAGAAGCTTTATATAAAGTAGAATCTTTTTTTGAGACAATTCCAATTAATAAAATTTTATTTCTATTTGCATACTGTATGATATTTTTTAACTCATTTGTTTCACCAGAATAACTGATTAATATTAAAATATCTTTTTTAGTAATACTTCCAAGATCTCCGTGTGATGAATTACTTGCAGATAAAAAAAAGGCTGGAGTTCCAACTGATGAAAAAGTTGCTGCTATTTTACTCGCTATTAAGCCACTTTTTCCTACACCACAAAGAATTACTTTTGATTGACATCTTACAATCTCTTTCACAGCCTTGTTGAAAGAATTGTTTAAACTTTTTTTTAATCTTACCAAACCCTCAATTTCTAAATTTATTACATCTTTGGCAGATTTTATAAAATTTTTTTTCATACTTAATGTTCAAAAGTAGATAATTTGTATCCTGCAATCTCCATATCAACTAGTATAGGAATAACATTCATAGATTTTTTAAAAAGATCAATTCTTTTTTCTCTCTCTAGCATTTTTATTAATTTTTTTCTTATTTCAAAAAGATATTCTGTATCAGAGGCAGCATATTTAATTTGTTTTTCAGAAAGATTAGGATCTCCCCAATCACTTTGTTGCTCTTTTTTTGAAATATCTTTTCCACACAGCTCTTTTACCAGGTCTTTATAGCCATGGTACGAACTAGCGGTTCTAGCTATTTTAGAGGCAACTTTAGTGCAAAAAATATTTTTTGGTTGAACTTTTAAATGATATTTTAACCATAAAAGATCTTGTCTAGCATAATGCATAATAAATTGCGTATTGTTGTTTGATAAAGCTTTTATTAGATTTGGAGCATTATAAGTCTCTCTATTAAGTTTTACTAAATAAAAGTTATTGGACTCGAGCCCCAATTGAACTAGAGTTAGTGGATCTCTTCCAAGAACAAGACCTAATGCCTCATTATCAAGACCTATTAATTTTTCATTTGATAAATCTAAATCTTCAGGTAAGTCGTTTTCAAAAACTTTGATATTATTCATATATATTTATATATATAAGACTAAATAATAATGTCTATTTTTTGATTAGTAATATGAAAAATATTTTGATTTTTGGAGGTACTGGTCAAGTGGGTACTCATCTAATACGAAAGTTAACTCAAAGTAACTATACCGTCACTGTAGTAACTAGAAATATACACCAAAAAGGTAATATAATTAAAACACAAGGTAATGCAGGTTATATTCAAATAAAAGAGTGTAATATTTTTGATGAACTTAAAATAAGAAAACTTTTTGAGGGTGCAGATATCTGTATAAACCTAATTGGTATTTTATTTGAAAAAAAAAATGGAAATACATTCAAGAATATTCACTCTGTTTTTCCAGCTATATTGGCGAAACTTTGTAGGGAATATAGAATTAAACAATTAGTTCATCTGTCTGCCTTAGGTATAAATGAAGCTTTAGACTCTAAATATGCCCAGAGTAAATTAGAAGGTGAGAAAAATATTTTTAAAATATTTCCTCAAACAACAATTTTGCGTCCATCTATAGTTTACTCTTCCTCAGATAATTTCAGTTGTAATTTAATGACATTGTTGAGTAGATTACCAATCTTTCCGTTATATTATAATGGTGAAACAAAATTTACCCCAATTCATTGTTCTGATTTGACCGATGTCATCCATCTAATAATTTCAAAAAATGTGAATGCAAATATTATTGAGTGTGTTGGTCCAGAAATACTCACTTTTAAACAAATTTTAATTAAACTATTAAACTTAATCGATAAAAAAAGACTTTTATTACCATTTCCAATCTCTTTAGCCATGTTTACTGCAAAATTTTTTCAATTGTTACCTAATCCTCTGTTAACAGTCGATCAATTAAAATTACTCAAATATGACAATATCGTTTCAGGTAAATATAAAACTAATTTTGACATTGGATCTCCAGCAAAAAAAATTTTCAGTGAGGAAGTTAAAAAATACTGTTATATGTGGCGGGAAGGTGGTCAATTTTCAAAAAGCAGGGACAATTTTAATTAAAAATTTGATTAGGCTGATTTAATTTTTTTTTCTATTAAGCCGGGTACCTCATCTTTTGCAACAATGTCTTCTTTCTTACCTCGTGGTTGATAAGCATAAAGTAAATGTAGTCGACAATAAGAAAAATCCTTCAATGATGATCTACCACAAAAATAAAAGGATTTTTCATCGGGATGGCCAATAGGCCACTTACAACTATTATCATCAAGTTCCTCTAATTGTTTTGGATTTTCTGGTTCAAAATCTTTTTCAATAATTAATGATCTAAACTTACTTTTTCGACCTTTTTTGACTTTTATATTTTTGTTTTCTACAGAATTATTGAAATTTTCATTTGATGTTGCAGTCCTTGTTTTTATTTTTGCAGAAAGATTAAGTCTATGAGCTTTACCGATAACAGCATTTCTGCTAATGCCACCTATAATTTCTGCAATTTGACTCGCAGTTTTTCCCTTTCCCCAAAGCTCCCTCAATTTTTTGACTTTTTCTTCGGTCCAACTCATAATTTACTATATAATGTATTAAGAGATTATATAAACACAATATACTGATAAAAAACACTAATAAACAATATATTATTTACAGTTATCAACATTACTTAAATTGAATAATTTAGAATGATATTCAATCCCAACTTGTATTTAATTTTTTTGTTTATACAAACAATAATTAAATGAGTTATTTAGCAAAAAATTATAATAGAAAAAAAATTTCATTTACAAAAGGTAAAGGAAGCTATCTTTACACTTCTAAAGGATTGAAATATTTAGATTTCGTTCAAGGAATAGCCGTAAATTGTTTAGGTCACTCACATCCTAAACTAGTTAAAACAATACAAAATCAATCTAAGAAACTTTGGCATATTTCAAATGCTTTTAAAATTCCTGAGGGGGAAAAGTTGGCAAAAAAATTATGTCAAAAGACTTTTGCTGATTATGTAATATTTCAAAACAGTGGTGCAGAAGCTACTGAGGCATCTATTAAAGTTGCTAGAAGATATTTTTATTCAATTGGAAAACCTCATAAAAACAGAATTTTGTGTGTAAAAAATTCTTTTCATGGAAGAACCATTGCAGCAATTTTTGCAAGTGGGTCAAAAAAAATGATAGAAGGTTTTGGGCCTAAAGTTCCAGGATTTGATCACTTTATTTTTGGAAATCACAAATCTCTGAAAAAAAATATCACTAAAAATACTGCAGCTATAATGGTCGAACCAATTATGGGAGAAGGAGGAATTAAGGTGATTCCTGATTGGTGTTTGAAAGAATTGAGAAAATTATGTAATAAAAAAAAAATTTTATTAATAGTGGATGAAGTTCAAACAGGAATTTCGAGATCAGCAGATTTTTTAGCTTTTGAAAGCTCAAAAATAAAACCGGATATCGTTCCTATTGCAAAAGGAATAGGTGGTGGATTTCCTATTGGTGCAGTTTTAATGAATAAAAAAGTAGCTTCTGGAATGACACCAGGCACCCATGGTTCAACTTTCGGTGGGAATCCTTTAGCAATGGCTGTTGGAAATTCAGTAATAGATATAGTTTCAAGTAAAAAATTCTTAAATAATGTAAAGAAATTATCAAAATATTTCTTTATAAATTTAAATTTTTTGAAAAAAAAATATCCTAAGGTTATTAGAGAAATAAGAGGAAAAGGCCTACTAATTGGAGTTCAGCTTCATAAAGATCAGTCTAAGTTTATAAAAAAATTAATGGATAATAAATTACTAACCATACGTGCTGCTGAGAATGTTGTTCGTATTTTGCCTCCGCTAAATGTTAAAAAAACAGAGATTAATCAAGCGTTAAAAATCATAGATGATGTATGTTCAAAAATAAGATAAAATGAAACATTTTATAAACTTACAAGATATTTCAGCTAAAGACCTTAGAAAAATTATTAGGAATGCACAAATAAGAAAAAATTTAAGAAAAAAACTTAGTCATCTTGACATGGATAAAGATACTCCTCTTAAAGGAAAATTATTAATTCAAATGTTTGAAAAATCAAGTTTAAGGACAAGACTAAGTTTTTATCTTGCTATTAAACAACTTGGAGGAAGTACTTTGACATTAAGACCTAACGAGCTTCATTTATCTAAAGGTGGTGAAAGTATAGAGGATACAGCTAAGATATTATCTAATTTTGGTAACGCTTTTATGTTAAGAACTGATAGTGATAAAAAACTAGAAGAATTTAAAAAACATTTATCAATTCCAGTTATTAATGGGTTAAGCCCTTCGTCGCACCCAACCCAGATTTTATCAGATATCTTTACGGTTGAAGAGATTAAGAAGAAGCCTATACACAAACTAAATATTGCATGGATAGGGGATTGTAATAATGTTTTAAATTCTTTAATTGCAGCTTCAATTAAATTTTCCTTTAGATTAAAAATTGGTTGTCCTAAAAAATATAAACCAAATAAAAATATTATAGACTATATAAAAAAAAATAATAATAAAATAGATATTTATTCAAGTCCTAAAAAAGCTACCCTCAACGCTGATGTTCTATTTTCTGATAAAGTTATATCTATCAATGACAAAGTAAATAAAACAAAAAAATTGAATAGTTTTAAAAAATTTAAGATTGATAAAAAACTGATGGGTTATGCAAAGAAAGATTGTATTTTTCTTCACTGTTTACCAAGGGGAAATGAAGTTGATGAAAAAGTATTTTCTAGTAAACAATCAAAAGTTTGGACACAAGCAACTAACAGAGTGCATGTGCAAAAATCTATTTTACTTTATTGTTTTGGAAAATTAAGGTAGCGGTAATGGTTTGTCTGAATTTTTGTTCAAGTATTTAATCACCGAAGCCCTATCTTTCTCTTTTCTCAATCCTGCAAATGCCATTTTGGTTCCTTTAATCCATTTGGCAGGCTTAATCAAATACCCATTTAATTCCTCAAATGTCCATTCCTTTCCGTATCCAGCTAGTGCTTTAGAATATTTGTAATCATTTACAACACCAATTTTTCTTCCAACAACATTGTATAGCGCGGGCCCAATATTATTTTTTCCACCTTTTACGATAGAGTGACAAGCCGCACATTTTTTAAAAACTTTTTCTCCAGTTGCAATATCTCCCATTGCCATTAAGGCGGCAATATCTATTTTCTGCTTTACAGTTTCACCTTCAGTTTTTAACTGTGCAGTAACCGACTGTTCAACATCAACTGCGTATCCTGGCGTTTTTGGTTTTTCGACATAGAAAATCACGCTGGATAGTTTGCTAATACCTATTAAAAGGAGACCCACAAGTAAAATCGCAGCTACTATTTTATTTATTTCGAAAGAATCCATTTTATAAAATTTTATTTTGAACGTATAACATTATAAATTAAGAATTGCTTATATATTTGATGTATATTATTGCCTCTGCTTGTAGTGTATTAATAAATAACAATGACGCATGAAAACACTAATTGTAATCCCATCAAGACTAGCAGCCACTAGGTTACCTGGAAAGCCACTTCTAAAAATTAATGGTTTATCCATCATTTCTCACGTGCTTAAAAAGGCTGAAAAAGCTAAAATTGGGGATGTATTAGTCGCAACTGAAAATAAAGAAATCGTTGATGATGTTAAAAAAAATGGCGGTCAGGCAGTTTTGACTAGCAATAAACATAATACAGGAACAGATAGAATTTATGAAGCTCTACAAAAAACCGAGATTTCAAATATTGATTTAGTAATGAATCTTCAAGGAGATGAGCCTTTAATTGATGTTGATGATATAAGGAGTCTTAATCAACTTATGATAAATACAAATTCCAAAATTGGTACTCTTGCTTCAAAAATTTTAGATAAAAAACTTTATGACAATCAAAGTGTAGTTAAAGTAAAAACTAAAGAAGAATTGAATCACAAAAATTTTCCAGAGGCAATTTATTTTAAAAGAAAAACCTTAAAAAATGATTTAAATACATATCATCATGTGGGTATTTATTGTTATGAAATGAGAACACTTAAAGATTTTGTGTCACACAAGCAGTCACCTAATGAGACTAAATATAATTTAGAACAATTAAGAGCTTTAGAAAATAAAATTAAAATAAATGTCGCTCTTGCCAAATCACATTCGATTGGAATAGACACAAAAGAGGATTTTGTGGCTATTAAAAAGATTATGGAATATAAGACGTAATGGAAAAAATTTATTTTCAAGGAACATTTGGAGCATACTCACATCTAGCTGCCCTATCTGTTGCCCCAAAAGCTAAGATAATACCATGCAAGACTTTTGACGAATGTTTTTTGAAAGCTTTTGAAGACTCATCTTCCAGAATAATTATACCAGAGTCTAACAGAATTACTGGAAATATAGGAATTGAATATTTGGTATTTAAATATCGATTAAATATTTATTCAGAATATTTTCAAAAAATTGAACATAATTTGTTAGTAATTCCTGGTACAAAAATTTCTGACATAAAAAATATTTATTCTCATTCGCAAGCACTCTCACAATGTTCAAATTTTATTAAATCAAATAATCTAATTGAACATGTTAGAGCGGATACAGCCGGATCAGCAGAAATGATATCTAGAATTAAAGATAATAAAAATGCTGCAATAGCCTCTACTTTAAGTGCAAAAACCTATGGATTAGAAATAATAAAAAAAAATATTGAAAATGAAAAAGGAAATCTTACTAGGTTTTTAATTATGGGTAAAAATATTTTTCAACCAGAGTATGGTGACAAAAAATATATTACATCTTTTCTATTCAAATTAAAAAGTAAACCAGCAGCCTTATATCAATCACTAGGCGGCTTTGCTATCAATGGTGTAAACTTAACAAAGCTACAAAGTTACCCTGAAAAAAATTCCTTCGAATCTTATTTTTTTTTATGTGATCTTGATGGCCACATAGAAGATGTAAAAGTTAAAAAATCATTAGAGGAATTAGGTTTGCATTGTCAAGATTTTCACGTTTTAGGTGTCTTTGAGGCTGACAAAATACGAGAAAAGTAATTTTTATTATTTCTTGTGGTTTAGAAAACATTACTGCTATAATATATTTGGAGGCTAGAGGTGGATGCCGCTTGAACCCGACCAGATCTTAACGGAAGCAGTCGTAGAGACAGTTATTCAGGTTCTAGTCTCCTTAATAAATTTATGAATAGTAAATCAAAAGTATTAGCGATAAAATATAGACCCCAAACTTTTGACGATCTTATTGGTCAAAAGGTTCTTGCTGAAACCATTATAAACTCAATTAAAGCCAACAAAATACCAAATGCATATTTGTTTACAGGAATAAGAGGGATTGGAAAAACCACAACAGCAAGAATTGTTGCTAAGACATTGAATTGTTTAAATGGAATAGAAAATAAATGTAAAGTAAAATGTGATAATTGTGATGCGATAACGAACTCAAGTCATATTGATGTTCTTGAAATGGATGCAGCAAGCAAAACAGGTGTAGATGATGTAAGAGATTTAATTGAATTTTCCAGATATGGACCAACATCCGCTAAATATAAAATTTTCATAATTGATGAAGTCCATATGTTGAGTAAACAAGCATTTAATGCCTTGTTAAAAACCTTAGAAGAACCGCCAGAGTATTTGAAATTTATTTTCGCAACGACAGAAATTAAAAAAATTCCAGTTACTGTAGTTTCTAGATGTCAAAGGTTTGATTTGTCTAGAATTAAATCATCTGAACTATTAGAATATATTAAAAAAATTAAAGATAAAGAAAATGGAAAAATAACAGACAATGCTCTAAAGCTTATAGTAAAAATTTCAGAAGGCTCTGTTAGAGATGCCTTATCTTTGTTAGATAGAGCATTATTAAGTTTGGATGAGGAAAAAGAGTTAGATTTAAATTCAGCGCAGAGAATTTTTGGATACTTTGATAAATCTCAATTAATCGACTTATTTGAGCTAATTTTAAAAGGCGAAGAAACAAAAGTAATAAGTATTTATAGAAAGATTTATGATCAAGGTGTTGAACCAAAGGTTTTTATTAATGATTTCTTAGAGATACTTTATTACTTCAAGAATATTAATTCATTAACATTAGAAAGCACAAACTTTTCTTTGAATGATGAAGAATTTTTTAAAATTAAAAGTCTATCAAACCAAGTAGACCAAGAGATATTAATATTATTTTGGCAATTTGTCATCTCCTCACTTGATGAGCTAGATATAGTTTCTAATCCACACTTTTCAATTGAAATGATCCTAATAAGATTGATGTATTTAAGTTCTGCGAAATTTAAAAATAAAGTTGAAAAAATTGAAGTTCAAACAAAAAGTGAAAATCTAGTTAAGAATACAGAAAGTGAGTTAACATCTAAAACAATCAATCAAATAAAGAATATTGCACAAGAAGATGAAAATAAACCAGAAGTTCAAACAGAAATCAAAACAGAAAATAAAATTAATATAAATACTTTTGAGAAATTAATTGAAGTTTGTTCAAAAAAAAAGGAAATAAAATTAAAGTATGAATTAGAAAAAAACGTTAATCTTGTAAAATTTGAAAAAAATAGAATTGAAATATCCTTTAATGAAAGTTTAGATAAAGATTTTGTAAAAAATCTATCATCAAAACTTTTTGAATGGACAGATGAACGATGGATTATTACATTTAGTAAATTAAAAGGACAAGAGTCCATAAATGATAAACAAAAAAATTCTAAGAAAATATTGATTGATGAAATGAAAAACTCAGAAATATTTAAAAGTGTTATGGAAAGATTTCCCGATGCCGAATTAATAGACGTAAATTTAAATAAAAACGGAGTTGATAATGACTGATTTTAGTAAAATTCTAGATAAGGCGAAAGAGCTTGAAGCAAAGATGAAGGAAAGCCAACAAAAGATTAAGGAAATTAGAGTTGTAGGAGTTTCAGGATCAAATTCTGTAAAGATAACTTTGGATGGAGATGGAGAAATGCAAAAAATAGAGTTATCTGATGAAATTGTGAAAGAGGACAAAACTATAATTGAGGATTTGATTGTTGCAGCTCATAATAGTGCTAAATCTCAACTTAAATCAAAAACAACTGAGGAAATTTCAAAAGCAACGGGTGGGTTTGGTATTCCTGGATTTAAATGGCCATTATAAATAATGCAGAATATAAATGAGATAGAAGAATTAATTAAATTAATTTCCAAATTACCTGGATTAGGACCCAAATCAGCTAAAAGAATTGTTCTAAGATTGATGAATGATAGAGATCAACTGATCAAACCTTTGGCTAAAGTATTAGCTCAAATTTACAAAAATGTTTCTAGATGTAAAAATTGTGGTTCTTTAAAGTCTACTTTAGTAGGTTGTGATAATTGTGAAAACTCAAAAAAAAAATTTGATAAGATTTGTGTTGTTGAGGATATTGCTGACCAATGGTCTATTGAGAGCTCTAATATATATCAGGGATATTTTCATATTCTTGGTGGTACAATCTCATCTGCAGGAAATAGAAAAGGGGATTTATTAATCGACTCTTTAGTAGAGAGAGTTAAAAAAGACAAAATTGAAGAGGTAATTTTAGCTACGAGTGCTACAATAGAAGGTCAAACGACTGCCTACTATATTCAAGAAAGTTTAAAAAATATCAAAGTAAAAATTACTAAACTTGCGCAAGGTTTACCGGTTGGCGGTGAGATAGAAAATCTAGATGATGGGACTTTAATTTCTGCTTTTAAAAATCGATCTAATTTGGTTTCGAACTAAGATTAGATTTTTTTTTTAACCTATTTAAATGAAGTAATGGTTCGGTGTAACCTGAAGGTTGTTCTTTACCCTTGAACACAAGATCGCAAGCAGTTTGAAATGCTATAGAGTTTTCATAATCACTACTCATTTTAACATATAATGGATCATCTTTATTCTGTTTATCAACTATTTTTGCCATCTCTTTCATTATCTCAGTAACTTGTATTTTCGTTGTAATTCCATGATGGATCCAGTTGGCTATATGCTGAGATGAAATTCTAAGAGTTGCCCTATCTTCCATCAAACCTATATTATTAATATCTGGTACTTTAGAACAACCCACACCTTGATCTACCCATCTTACAACATAACCCAATAAAGTTTGTGCAGAATTGGAAATTTCTTTATTTATATCTTCGACAGACCAATTAGGTCGATCTGCTGTTGGGATTGTTAAGAGATCATCTATTTTAGCTGGCTCTCTATTCATTAATTTTTTTTGTTCATTAAAAATATCTATTTCGTGATAATGTAAAGCATGTAAAGCAGCCGCTGTTGGAGATGGAACCCATGCACAGTTTGCTCCTGCTTTTAGGTGGCCTTTTTTTTGATCCATCATGTCTTTCATTTTATCTGGCATTGCCCACATTCCTTTTCCAATTTGTGCTTTTCCTGAAAACCCACATTTCAAACCAATATCGACATTATTATTTTCGTATGCATTAATCCATTTAGATGATTTCATATCACCTTTTTTAATCATAGGGCCGGCTTCCATTGATGTATGCATTTCATCACCAGTTCTATCTAAGAAACCAGTGTTTATGAAAAAAACTCTATTTTTAAGACTTCTAATACATTCTTTTAAATTTGCAGACGTTCTTCTTTCTTCATCCATAATACCAATCTTACAAGTATACTTAGGTAGATTTAGAACTTTCTCAACTTTAGTAAAAATTAAATCTGTAAACGCGGTCTCATCTGGACCATGCATTTTAGGCTTAACTATATACACAGATCCAGTTCTTGAATTGGTTTTCTTTTTAATATCATGTATTGCAGCTGCTGTTGTTATAAATGCATCCATAATTCCCTCAGGTATTTCACTTCCATCCTTTAATAAAATTGACGAGTTAGTCATTAGATGACCAACATTTCTTATAAGTAAAAGGCTTCTACCATGTAACTTTAAACCTTTACCATCTTTTGAGATATAACTTCTATTTGGGTTTAGCTTTCTCTCAAATAATTTACCTTCTTTTTTAAATTTTGATTTCAGATCACCTCTCATAAGGCCTAACCAATTTCGATAGCAATTAATTTTATCTTCCGAGTCGACTGCTGCTACACTATCCTCATTATCACAAATTGTTGACACTGCAGATTCTAATATTATGTCACTTATTCCAGCGTGATCTTGTTGAGCGGCAAACGCTCTAGAGTCTTTTAGAATTTCAATATGTAAACTATTATTTTTTAGAATAATTGCAGACGGATTATCACTTTCACCTCTGTGTCCAATAAATTTATTTTCATCTTCCAAATCAAAAATATCAGCACCTTTTAAAACTTTTAATTTGCCATATTTAACAGCCAAACTTGTAATTTGATTCCAACTTAATCCAGCTAATGGGAAGTACTTATCTAAAAAATCTCTACCATATTTAATAACCATTTCACCCCTTAGAGGGTCATACCTCTCAGATACGCTATCTTCAGACTGTTCAATTACGTCTGTACCATAAAGACTATCATATAAACTCATCCATCTTGCATTCGCAGCATTTAACGCATACCTTGCATTCATGACTGGCACTACTAACTGAGGTCCAGCTATATTTGCAATTTCTTCATCAACATTTTCAGTTTCTATTTTAAAATCAGGCCCTTCATTTTTTAGATAACCAATTTCTAATAGAAATTTTTTATACTCTATTAAATTAAATTCTTTACCTTTGTTTTTGATATGCCATTCATTTATTTTCTTTTGCAAATCTTCTCTAAACTTAATTAATTCTTTGTTTTTTGGAGCAAGTTCATCAAGAGTTTTTTCAAGACCCAACCAAAAATTTTCAGTAGATATATTTGTACTTTTTAATAATTCATCATTTACAAAGTTTGATAGTTTTTCAGATACTTGTAGGTTATTAATTTTAACATATTTTTCTTGCATAGCACTTTAATTCTCACCCCATCTGTATTTTTGCCTGAGAGTTTTGCTCCTTCGGCGGAAATCAATCTCTTTCCAGAGTGTTATGCTTTGATCGGTCCTTTTGCCTGAGAGTTTCCGGGGTGGTTGCTCCTTCGGCGCTAAAATAGTCTCTCCCGATATTAAAACTTTATTCTTTAAAAGAATACACTATTTAATAACAATTACATGTTTAATTCAATATCATTTTATTGCCTTTTTTTGTTAATTAAGTATTCATAATAAAAAACAATGAAAAACTACCTTAATTTTGAAAAAGAGATAAAAGAATTAGATGAAGAGCTAGAAAAACTTAAAGACCCATATAATCAGAGTGGTATTTCTGAAGTAGACACTAAAAAAATTTCTAAAACTCAAGAGGAAATAAACGACAGATTACAGTCAGTTTATTCTAATTTAGATCCCTGGCAAACAACTATGGTAGCGAGACATGAAGATAGACCTAAGTCAAAATTTTTTATTGATAATTTGTTTGATGACTTTATTTCACTTTCTGGTGATAGGTATTATGGTGAAGATAAATCTGTTATTGCTGGTTTTGCGAAATTTCATAATCAATCTGTTTTAGTAATTGGTCAAGAGAAAGGGGAGGATTTAGACAGTAGGATAGAAAGAAATTTTGGCATGATGAGACCAGAAGGTTACAGGAAAACTATTCGATTAATGGAGCTTGCTGATAGATTTGGTATACCAATAATTTCTTTTATTGATACCCCAGGAGCATATCCAGGTGTAGGTGCTGAAGAGCGGGGTCAAGCAGAGGCAATTGCTAGGTCTATAGAATGTTGTATGAAGTTAAAAGTTCCAACAATAGCAATCATTATTGGAGAAGGTGGTTCAGGCGGTGCTATCGCTTTAGCTTCATCAAACAAAGTTCTAATGCTTGAAAATGCAATTTATTCAGTTATTTCACCGGAAGGATGTGCAACAATTCTGTGGAGGGACCCAAAAAAAATGCTAGATGCTGCAAAAGCAATGAAACTCTCTGCAAAGGATTTACTTCAACTAAATATAATTGATGAAATTATAGAGGAACCTGTAGGCGGTGCTCATAGGGATAAAGCGTTTATTTTAAAAAATGTAAGCAAGGTACTAACATCCAGTTTGAATACTTTTCACTCCATGTCTGCTGATGAAATTTATAATGATAGAAAAAATAAGTTTATTAAAATTGGAAGAAGTAAAGGATTTGTGACCAATACTGATGAATTGAGTAATTTAAATGTTTCTAAAGATCAAATTTATAGAATTTTAAAAGATAAAATAACTCTATATTCACTTTTAGGCTTTTTAATTTTAATTTCATTATTAATTATTTTATAGACTGCCGCAACATTTTTTGAATTTTTTTCCTGAGCCACAGGGACAAAGCTCATTTCTTCTAACCTTTTTATTTATCTTATTTATAGAATTTTTTTCTCTCAGTTTTTCCTCTAATTCTTTATTTGATGTCTCAACAAATTTGAGATTCATTAGAACATTAATATAATCTTGCTTAAGTTTTTTTAGCAAGTTCTCAAATAATGTAAAAGCTTCTTTTTTGTACTCAATAAGAGGATCTCTTTGCCCATAAGATCTTAATCCAATTACTTGTCTTAGTTGTTCCAAATATTGGATATGAGATTTCCAATTGATATCAATTGATTGTAAAAAAATTCTTTTTTCTATTTCTTTAGACTGTTTTTCACCCAAGAGTTTTATTCTTTCATTTCTTTTATTTTCAAAATTCTCAGACAATAGCTTCATAAGATCATCATTTTTTTTTTTTAACAAATTTTCTAAATCTTTTTCATCAAAGTTTTTACCCAGGAGAGTTTTGATTTGATTTTCAAAATGTTGGCTTTTTGGATTTGAAAGTTTTTGGATTTTTAAATCTATTATGTTTTTTTTTATTTCATCTAAAAAATTATTAGAATAATCAAAAATTTTATCACTGTTCATTGCCTCTTTTCTTTGTGAAAAAATTACTTGTCTTTGATCATTTAATACATTGTCGAACTTAATAAGAGTTTTTCTTATATCAAAGTTTCTAGCCTCCACTTTTTGTTGGGCTCTTTCCAAAGCTTTGTTGATCCATGGATGATCAATACTTTCACCGTTTTTTAGTCCTAATTTTTCAAGCATTTTGTTCATTGAATCTGATCCAAATATCCGCATTAGGTCATCCTCCAAGCTAACATAGAAAATTGAACTTCCCTCATCGCCTTGACGTCCAGCTCTTCCTCTAGCTTGGTTGTCAACTCTTCTTGACTCCATTCTTTCGGTGCCTATAACAAACAAACCACCTAAAGATTTAATTTTTTCTTTTTCTTTAATAAGTTTCTCCTCATCAATAGTGCCTTTTTTTCCTCCAAGTTGAATATCTACTCCTCTTCCCGAAATACTTGTAGTTATGATTACTGATCCCTCTTTTCCTGCGTTAGCAATTATCTCAGCTTCATTTTCGTGATTTTTAGCATTTAGTAAAACATGTGGAATTTTTTTCTGGTTTAGTAAATTTGAATAAACTTCTGATTTGTTTATGCTAGAAGTAAAAACTAAAAGGGGTTGTCCAGATTTGTTGCTGTTAACTATCTTATTTATTATAGCGGTATTTTTTTCTTGCTCTGTTTTGAAAATCTGATCATTAAAATCTTTTCTTATCATCTTTTTATTTGTTGGTATAACCACAACTTGTAAATTATAAATTTCAAAAAATTCCTCAGATTCTGTTACCGCAGTACCTGTGCATCCAGAAATTTTTTTATAAAGTTTAAAATAATTTTGATAAGTTATAGAGGCTAAAGTTTGATTTTCTGCTTGAATTTCAACCTTTTCTTTTGCTTCCAAAGCTTGATGAAGCCCATCGCTAAATCTTCTTCCCTCTAGTATTCTTCCTGTAAGTTCATCAATTATCTTTAACGAGTTATCTTTAACAATATAGTCTCTACCTTTTTCAAATAAATGATTTGCTCTCAAAGCTTGATTTACATGATGTACTAAATTCAAATTTTCTGCATCGTAAAAATTATTATTTTTTAATATACCTGTATCAGAAAAAATTTTTTCTACATTATTTATGCCCTTATTTGTTAACAAAATATTTTTATCTTTTTCATCTATCTCATAATCTAACTTATCTAGTCTTTTTATTAATTTGTCCACAGCTAGATATTTGTCAGTTTTATCCTCAGCAGCACCTGAAATTATTAAAGGAGTTCTTGCCTCATCTATTAAACATGAGTCAATTTCATCAACTATTGAAAAAAAATGTTCTCTTTGAACCATTTCTTCATTGGTAAACTTCATATTGTCTCTAAGATAATCAAATCCTAACTCACTATTAGTCGCATAAGTGATGTCACAATTATAATTTTCTTTTCTTTCTTTGTCGTCTTGATTATTATTTATAAAACCCGCCGATAAGCCTAGAAAGTTATAAATTTTTCCCATTTCTAAGCAATCTCTTTTTGCCAAATAGTCATTAACAGTTACAATGTGAACACCTTTTCCAAATAATGCATTTAAATATGCTGATAAAGCAATTGTTAAGGTTTTACCTTCACCAGTTTTCATTTCAGCGATTTTTGCCTCGTGTAAAACTATTCCACCTATAATCTGTACATCAAAATGTCTTTCATTTCTTGTTCTTCTTGATGCTTCCCTGACCAAAGCAAAAGCTTCCGGGAGTAATTTGTTAATATCAATCTCATTCTTTAATTTTTCTTTTAAATCCATCGTTTTGCGAGGAAAATCAGAATCTTCAATTTTTCTAGTACTTTCTTCTAAAGAATTTATCTTTTGAACTATTTTTCCAATTCTATCTAGCTCTTTTTGGTTGTTCGATTTAATTAATTTTGAAATAAATTTTAATGGATTAAACATTGGTTTTTTGATTTATTATTTACTTATATCCTTTAATATAATTAATAAATAAATATTTTAAATACTATGGGTATAAATTTATCTAATTTTTTACTATCAAAATCAAAAAACAAGAGAATGTTGGAATATCAAGATTTGGATCATATTGATGGTGTTTCTATTTCAACTGTATGTGCACACCTTTATAAAAATGCAAGAGATGATTTAGTAATGTTTTACTTCAGAGATGGAGCAAATTATGCATCAGTTTACACACAGTCAAAAATAATTTCTGAAAATATTAAGTGGAATTTAAATCAAAAATCTAAGAAAATATTTTCTCTTATGGTAAATTCTAGAAATGCAAACTGCTTTACAGGTAAACAAGGATATAAGAGTCTAGAAAAAATAGCTGAGCAAGTCTCTCAAGAATTAACAAATAAACAAAAAATTGATGAGAACACCCCAAAAAAAATTAAATCTAAAGAAATAATGTTCGGCTGCACCGGCACAATTGGAGAAATATTTCCAGAGGAAAAAATCAAAAATAAGATTACAGAGCTCGTAAAAAATATCAAATATACACAAAATAAATATATATGGATGAAAGCTGCCTTAGCAATAATGACAACCGATACTCAACCTAAAATGGCAATGGAAGATTGTAAAATTGGAGGATGCTCTGTTAAAATATTTGGATTAGCAAAAGGCTCAGGCATGATACAGCCTAATATGGCAACAACGTTAGGGTATATATTTACTGATGCTGATATACCAAATGAAATTTTAAAAAAACTACTTAGAAAAAATATTTCTACAACTTTTAATGCAATAAGTTGTGATGGAGATACGAGTACAAATGATATGGTTTGCATTTTTTCTACTGGTAAAGCTAGGCATTCTAAAATTAAAAATTTTAATGAAAAAAAAATTAGAGATTTTGAGGAGGCTTTAAGAAAAGTTCTTTTAAATTTAGCAAAAAGGGTAGTTTCTGATGGCGAGGGAGCCTCAAAATTTATCACTATAAACGTTGAAAATTGCAAAAATGAAGTTGAAGCAAAAAAAATAGGTTTTTCAGTGGCGAATTCTCCTCTTGTAAAAACTGCTATAGCAGGAGAAGATCCGAATTGGGGAAGGATTATTATGGCCATAGGAAAATCAAATGTATTAATAAATTTAGAAAAATTATCTTTAAAATTTGGTGAATTATCAATTATCAATAATGGAAAATTGAATACCAGTTATAATGAGACTGATATTGCAAATTATATGAAAAAAGACAATATTGAGATTAATATAAATATCTTTAAGGGCTCAAAAAAATTTACTACCTATACCATGGATCTTACAAAAAAATATATTGAGATCAACTCAGATTATAGAAGTTAAATCAGTTGAATTATGTAAAAGAGTAATTAATTAAATATTATGATCAAATATAAACTTTGTTGCAAAAAGTGTAAATTATTATTTGATAGTTGGTTTGCTTCCTCTTTAGAATACGAAAAATTGAAAAAAAAAAATTTCTTAAATTGCCACAATTGTGGGTCAGAAAAAGTCGAAAAAACTCTTATGGCACCTAAGTTACTTAATAAGTCGTGGCAAAGAGATATGAAGAAAAGAAATTACAGATATAAAAAAATTGATGAAAAAATTATCGAATATCAAAAATTTATTAAAGAAAATTTTGAATATGTTGGTGAAAATTTTGCTTATGAGGCAAGATCTATCCATTATAAAAATAAAAAAAAAGATAAAGGGATATACGGTATCGTCTCAAAAGAAGAGCTTAAAGATTTAAGCGACGAGGGAATTGAGACTGAATTAATACCATGGTTAGAAGATAAAAAAAATTAGCTTTTGATGAATTTAGCAATATAATTTACAGATGTATCGGAACTAAATTTCCAATCATTAGTTAGCAAATCAAATTTTACCCCCTTCAAATCACTTAATTTGAGATTAAATTTATTTGAAAAATTAATTAACTCTTCTGGTTTTATAAATTTTTCCCATTCGTGAGTTCCTATGGGAAGCCATTTTAAAATGTATTCAGCACCAATAATTGCAAATAGGTATGATTTTAATGTTTTATTTAATGTAGCCACGAACATTATCCCATCTTTTTTTAATAGTTTTGAGCAAGATTTTAAAAAAAAATCTACATCGCCCACATGTTCAATGATCTCCATATTTAATATGACATCAAATTCTTTTTTTATTTCAAACTTCTCGGGAGATGAACAAAAATATTTAATATCTAGATTACTTTTTTTTGCGTGAAGCTTTGCAATTTTGATATTTTTATCTGATGCATCAATCCCAAAAACTTCAGCTCCAAGTCTTGACATAGGTTCGGACAATAATCCCCCGCCACAGCC
This sequence comes from uncultured Pelagibacteraceae bacterium, assembly GCA_902525625.1. GTDB lineage: Bacteria > Pseudomonadota > Alphaproteobacteria > Pelagibacterales > Pelagibacteraceae > Pelagibacter. The sequence continues at coordinate 39,049 of CABZHM010000011.1, forward strand.
TACATCCAAAATTCTAATTTCTGATAAAGGATTATCTTTTTTGTCCTTAAGATTAAAAGAATTTATAATATTTTCCTTTATGTAAGAAATTCTAATTGGATTAAATTTATGCAAAGGTTTGAATTTACCATTAGGATCCCACCATTCCTCGGCAATTTTAGAAAATTTTTCTATTTCTTTTTTATTTATTGTGTTAGTTTTCATATTTATTAAACTTTATATACAAGATGTATTTAATCAATATTTTTATTTAAAATTTTAATTCATGAAAATTGTAGTTTTAAAATTTGGGGGAACTTCCGTTGGTAGCATTGATAGAATTAAAAATGTTGTGAAAATAATTCACTCTTATTATAAAAAAAGATTTAAACCTATCGTCGTATCTTCCGCAATGAGTGGAGTTACTAACGAATTATTAAAAAAATCTAAAGAGATAAGTAGTAACTTTTCACCCCAAGAGTATGATGTTCTTTTGTCATCAGGTGAACAGGTGTCTTGTTCTTTAATAGCAGCAAGATTAAATCATATTGGCCTTAAATCTCGTTCTTGGTTATCTTGGCAGGTACCAATTATTACTAGTGGCCAACATAAAAACGCGAAAATTGTTTCAATTTATAAAAATAGAATTATCAAATATTTAAAAAAAGGTGGAATACCTATTATCACTGGTTTTCAAGGAGTAGATTTAAATGATAGAGTAACAACAATTGGCAGAGGCGGTTCAGACTCAAGTGCTATTATGTTAGCAAAATTTTTTGGAGCAAAAAAATGCATAATATACACAGATGTTGAAGGTGTTTATACAACTGATCCAAATAAACTTAAAAATGCAAAAAAAATAAAAGTTATTTCTTATGAAGAAATGCTAGAGATGGCATCTCTAGGAGCAAAGGTAATGCAACCGATTTCAATTCAAGATGCACGTTTAAATAGAATTAATATTGAGGTAAAGTCTTCTTTTAAAAAAAAATCTGGAACATTAATTACAAAAAGAAAAAACATACTAAACAATAAAATAATTGCTGGAATTTCATCGACTCAGAATGATGCAAAAGTAACCTTGATTGGTGTTAAAGATAAGCCAGGCGTAGCTGCAATGATTTTTAAACCCTTGTCGAAGAATTTAGTAAATGTTGATATGGTTGTTCAAAATATTTCTGCTAACGGAAAAGAAACAGATTTGACATTTACAATTAAAACAGAAGATCTGAATAAAACAAAAAAGATAATTAATGCAAACAAATTTGTTAAATTCAGAAAGATATTATTAAAAAAAGATGTTTCTAAAGTTTCGATTATTGGTGTTGGCATGATTAGTACTCCCGGTGTAACTTTTAGAATGTTCCAAGCTCTTGCAAAAAAAAATATTAATATACAAGTAATCTCAACGTCTGAGATTAAAATCTCAGTCTTGATTGACAAAAAAAATATAAAAAAAGCTTTACTTGCTTTACATAAAGAATTTCAACTAGAAGATTAAATAATGAGTATTAGACCATTTAGAGACATTAAAAGAAAAAAAACTAAAGAAATTAATGTTGGTAAAGTAAAAGTTGGTGGGAATAATCCTATAACAGTTCAATCAATGACAAATACACTTACTACGGATATAAAATCTACAATTAATCAAATTAATGAAATTCATAATGAAGGTGCTGATATAGTTAGAGTATCTTGTCCTGATGAGCCATCAACAAAAGCATTAAAAGAGATAGTGAAAAATGTTGATGTTCCTATAGTTGCAGATATTCATTTTCACTTTAAGAGAGCAATAGAGGCAGCTAAAAATGGTGCTAACTGTTTAAGAATAAATCCTGGGAACATAGGTAACATAAGTAAAATTAAAGAGGTCATTAAAGCAGCCAAAGATAACAATTGCTCTATAAGAATAGGTGTTAACGCTGGATCATTGGAAAAAGATATTCTGGAAAAATTTAGGGAACCTTGTCCAGAGGCCTTAGTTGAAAGTGCTTTAAGAAATATAAAGATTTTAGAGGACGAAAATTTTGAAAATTTAAAAATTAGTGTAAAATCTTCAGATGTATTTTTATCAATAGAGGCTTACCGTCAACTTTCAAAAAAGATTCGTTACCCGCTTCATTTAGGAATTACTGAGGCAGGAGGCTTTGTGTCTGGAAGCATTAAGTCCTCAATTGGTTTAGGTGCTTTACTGTTGGACGGTATAGGTGATACGATAAGAATTTCTTTATCAGATGATCCAATAAGGGAAGTTCAAGTTGGAAATGAGATCCTTAAGTCATTAAATTTAAGAGAGAGAGGTGTAAGAATTATTTCGTGTCCCTCTTGCGCTAGACAAGGATTTCAAGTTATAGAAACTGTGAAAGTTTTAGAAAAAAAACTTTCACATATAAAAGAACCTGTAACCTTATCAATAATAGGTTGTGTCGTTAACGGTCCAGGGGAGGCAGCAACGACTGATATAGGGATAACAGGAGGCAAAAAAGGAAGTAACATGCTTTATTTGTCGGGAGTTCAATCAGAGAAAGTTTTAACAGATGATATGATCGAAAGAGTTGTTTTAGAAGTTGAAAAGAAAGCTTCAGAACTAGAAAATAGTTAATATGATACCTTTAAAAACGATCGAAGATTTGATTGCTAAACATTCAGACTTAGAGAGAGATTTATCATCGGGAAAAATAGATAAAAAATTTTTTGCTGAAAAATCAAAAGAATACTCAGATTTAAATGAAATAATAAGTGATGCAAAAAAATACATTTCTTTTGAAAAAGATAAACTTGAGTTAGAGAAAATTTTAGTTGAGCAAAATAACGATAAAGAACTGTTAAGAATGGCAGAAATTGAACTTAAAGAATTAGAGACACTACACAAAAAAAATGAAAAAAAATTAAAATTGTTTCTACTGCCTAAAGATGAAGCAGATAAAAAAAATGCGATAATTGAAATTAGAGCAGGTACAGGAGGTCTTGAAGCAAGTTTGTTCGCCTCTGATCTTTTTAAGATGTATGAAAAAGTTAGTAATAAAAAAAAATGGTTTTTAGAAGTTATATCTATTTCAAAAAGTGATGCCGGAGGTTTAAAAGAAGTAATCGCTTCTGTGAAAGGTACCAATATTTATTCTACTTTAAAATATGAAAGTGGTGTTCATAGGGTACAAAGAGTTCCGGATACAGAAACTCAAGGTAGAGTGCATACATCTGCTGCGACTGTTGCAGTAATGCCAGAAGTTGAGGAAGTTGATTTAAAAATAAATGACTCAGATTTACGCATTGATGTTTTTAGAGCTGGCGGGCCTGGCGGGCAGTCTGTTAATACAACTGATAGTGCTGTGAGAATTACACATGTTCCAAGTGGAATTTCTGTTTCTCAACAAGATGAAAAATCACAACACAAGAATAAGGCCAAGGGTTTAAAAATTTTAAGAGCCAGACTTTATGAATTAGAAAGATCTAGAATTGATCAAGAAAGATCAAAAGATAGAAAAAGTAAAATTGGAACAGGTGACAGATCAGAAAGAATAAGAACTTATAATTATCCTCAAGGCAGAGTAACAGATCATAGGATAAGTTTAACACTTCATAAACTTGAGGAGTTTTTAGAAGGTGAAGCATTTGATGAGATGATAGAGTCTTTATCACTTAAAGCACAAGAAGAAAGTCTAAGTAATCTTTAATTAATGAATATATTTGAGGCAATAAAAAGAGGACACACAATATTGAGAGAAAGTGGAATTAAATCTTACAAAATTGATAGTGAGATTCTAATGTCACGGGTTATAAAAAAAAATCGCGCAGATATTATTTTAAACTTAAATACTAATTTATCCCAAGAGGATTATAATTTATACGAAAATTTAATAATTCAGCGATCTAAACAAAAACCAATTGCTTATCTTACTGGAAAAAAGGAATTTTGGAAATATGAGTTTATGGTCACAAAAGATGTACTAATACCAAGGCCAGATACAGAAATTATTGTTGAAAAAACTTTAAAATTAACAAAAAATAAGAACAAATTAAAAGTTTTAGAAATTGGCATAGGCTCAGGGTGTATTCTTTTATCTATTTTAAAGGAAAGAAAAAGTTTTTATGGCACCGGTATTGATATTTCAAAAAAAACATTAGAAATATGCAAGATTAATTGCAAAAAACTTGGTTTATCTAGTAGGGTGAAGTTACTTAAAACAGATATTGACAATTTTAGATATGGCAAATATGATTTAATAATATCCAATCCTCCATATGTTAAAAAGTTTGAATTAAAATATTTGGAGAAAGAGGTTAGTTTTTATGAGCCAAAACCTGCTTTGGATGGTGGTTCAGATGGGTTATCGAAATTAAAAAAAGTAATTTTTAATTCATCTAATTTAATAAGAAGAAATGGCAAATTAGTTCTTGAAATAGCTTTTGATCAGGCAGAGAGTGTGAAAAGTATTTTGAAACAAAATGAATTCTATATAAATGAGATTGTTAAAGACTTATCCAAAAAAAACAGGTGCATAATAAGCACAAGGAAATAAATTATGGTTACTTTCAGAAATAATAATTCCAGGAGAAATAACTTTAGAAGAAATGAAAGAACTTTTAAGGTTAGCTCAGAAAGAATGAAATATAATAACAACTTTTCACATAATGATAATTTTCAAAGAAAAATATCTGGAAGAAATAATCATAATGCCTCAAAATTAATTGAGAAGTATAGTAATTTAGCTAGAGAGGCATTGTCATCTGGTGATAAAATATTATCAGAAAATTATTTTCAACACGCTGATCATTTCACGAGAATTTTAAAAGAAAAAGAATTTCAAAAAAAATCTTTGGATGATAAATCTAATAAAGAAATTGGTAATAATTTTTCTGAGAAGAATGATAAACAAGACGAAAATTTATCACAAGGTAAGGAGTTAAAAAATAATAAAATTGAGACTAAAGTTAGTTAGTTTAAGCCAATAATTTTTTCAGATTTTAAAACATCCAACTTAATTTTTGAAGTCTCAAATAATTTACGCTCTTTACCTTTGAGTATTTTTCCTGAAGGTAATTTAAGTTTCTGAGAATTTATTTTTTTCCCATTCATGATTACCTCGTAATGTAGATGTGGTCCGGTTGATTTACCGGTAGAGCCTACGTACCCAATCGTTTGTCCTTGTTTAACTCTTACACCACTTCTGATACCGACAGCAAATTTTGACATATGTGCGTAGACTGTTTGATATGTTGAGTTGTGTTTAATAACTACGCAATTACCTCCACCACCACACCATCCTGCTTTTTTTACTGTTCCATTTCCAGAAGCCATTATTGGAGTCCCACTAGGCGCTGCAAAATCTGTACCTCGATGCATTTTATTAAACCCATCAATGGGATGTTTTCTCATTCCAAAAGGAGATGACAATCTAGCACCGTTTATAGGAGTTTTCATTAGTGCTTTTTGACTACTCTTACCATTTTTATCAAAGTGCCCTTTATTTGTTTCAAAGTCGAAAAAATATAAAGATTTGTCTTGTCCGCTTAATCTTAAGTTTGCAAAAAGAATCTCTCCAGTTTCGATAATTCTCTTGTCGTCATCCATAAAAACTTCGTACATAATTTGGAAGCTATCGCGTTTTTTAATATCCCTTTGAAAATCAACTTCAAATCCATAAATTCTTGCAAATTCGATAATGGTATTAATAGGTATTTTTTTTTTGGTTGCAGATTTATACAAGCTATTTAAAATTGTATTTTCTTTATATATAATTTCTTTTCTTAATTTTGTGAGGATAATTTTTTGATCAAATTCATCTTTTTCACTAATTTTTGTTA
>CABZHM010000012.1 GCA_902525625.1 uncultured Pelagibacteraceae bacterium
GATAGAAAATGGATTTTATTATGATTTTGCAAGAAAGGATCCATTTACTGATGAAGATCTTAAAAAAATTGAAAAAAGGATGTCAGAAATAATAGACAAAGACGTAAAAACAAAAAGAGAAGTTTGGGATAGAGAAAAAGCAATTAAACATTTCAAAAAGATTGGCGAAAAATATAAGGCAGAAATCATCGAAAGCATTCCCGAAAGTGAGGAACTTTCAATTTACCATCACGGCGATAATTGGCATGATTTATGTAGAGGGCCACATTTGTTATCATCTGGTAAAATTGGTAAAGCCTTTAAACTTACTAAAGTATCAGGGGCATATTGGCGTGGTGACTCTAATAATGAAATGCTTCAAAGAATTTATGGAACTGGTTGGGCAACTAAAAAAGACTTAGATGATTATTTAAGAAGAATTGAAGAAGCTGAGAAAAGAGATCATACTGTCAACTTCTTTTTTACCACAAATAAGTAGAATTGGGTAAAGAAATGGATTTATTTCATTTTAGAGAAGAAAGTCCTGGCTCTGTTTTTTGGCATGAAAAGGGTTGGGCACTTTTTCAAAAACTTATTAATTATTTAAGAGTTAAACAAGATAAAGCAGGATACAAAGAAGTAAATACACCAGAGGTATTAGACAGATTACTTTGGGAAAAATCTGGTCACTGGGAAAAATATGGGGAAAATATGTATACATCGCAAACACCTGACGAAAAAGTTTTTGCTATCAAACCTATGAATTGCCCAGGTCATATTCAAGTTTTTAATCAAGGTCTCAAGAGTTACAGAGATTTACCACTAAGAATTACAGAATTTGGAAAAGTTCATAGATATGAACCTTCGGGTGCACTACATGGTCTTTTAAGAGTGAGAGCTTTTACTCAAGATGATGCGCATATTTTCTGCTCGGAGGATCAAATTACAAGCGAATGTTTAAACGTAACAAATTTAATTTTAGATATTTATAAAGATTTAGGATTTGAAAACGTTATTTTGAAATACGCAGACAGACCTGAGATAAAAATTGGCGAAGATCATGTTTGGGATAAAGCAGAGGCCTCTTTATTGGAAGCAGTAAAAGCTACCAAACTTGAATATAGCATAAATAAAGGGGAAGGTGCTTTCTATGGACCTAAAATTGAATTTGTTTTAAGAGACGCAATAGGTAGAGATTGGCAATGTGGGACAGTACAAGTTGATTTAAATTTACCAGGGAGATTAGATGCTTCCTATGTGGATAAGGATGGAACAAAAAAAGTACCAGTCATGCTACATAGAGCAATGTTTGGTTCACTTGAGAGATTTATTGGAATATTAATTGAAAATTATGCAGGCAAATTCCCATTTTGGATTTCTCCTTTACAAACTGTTGTAATACCTATCTCTGAAGACTTTGAGGACTATGCAAAAGAAGTGACTAAAAAAATAAAAGATGCAGGTATAAGTTCAATTGTTGACTTAAAAAAACATAATCTAAATTATAAAATTAGAGAACATTCTTTAGCAAAAATACCAATTCTACTTATTTGTGGTAAAAAAGAAGTTGACAGTAAGAGTGTAACCATTAGAAGATTGGACTCTAATAAACAAGAAAATATGAAACTAGATTTATTTTTAAAAAGTTTTTCTGCACTAAACAAAGTATCTTAAAATTTAGTGGCAGACAGTAAACAAAATTATTTCCAAAAAAGAATTAAAGATCGTGGCCCGAGATCTAATAATAGAATTTCATCACCCGAAGTTCAGGTTATTGCAAATGATGGAAATAATTTAGGAATTTTGAGTACAAATGAGGCAATTACAATTGCTAAGAGAGAGGGATTAGATCTCATAGAAATATCTCCTAATGCTAATCCACCCGTCTGTAAAATTATGGATATGGGAAAGTTCAAATATGATGCTCAAAAAAAAGCAAACCTTGCAAAGAAAAAGCAAAAAATAGTCTCATTAAAAGAAATAAAGATGCGACCTGTTACGGAAACCCATGATTATGAATTCAAAGTAAAAAATGCAAAAAAATTTATTGCTAAAGGTGATAAAGTAAAATTTACAATAAGATTTAAAGGTCGCGAACTTCAACACTCTCACCTTGGGAACGAGCTTATGGCTAAAATTAAAGAGGATATGAAAGATATTGGCAAAATAGAATTACATCCAAAGTTTGATGGTAAACAAATGATTATGGTAATCCAGCCTTTATAAGCCTTAATATAGGTTGTAAATTTATTTCTTTGTATGTATAACCTCGCTCAATTATGCCAAAATTAAAAACCAAAAGCTCAGCAAAAAAAAGATTTAAGATATCAGCTAGGGGAAAAGTTATCATGGCCCAGGCTGGCAAAAGGCATGGAATGATTAAAAGAACTAATTCACAAATAAGAAAATTAAGAGGCACTACCACAATGTCAAAACAAGATGGAAAAATTGTTAAGTCGTACATGCCCTATAGTTTAAGAGGTTAAAATGGCTAGAGTAAAAAGAGGTGTTACAAGTAGAGCAAAACATAAAAAAGTTTTAAAGGCTGTTAAAGGTCAGTGGGGTCGAAGAAAAAATACTATTAGAGTTGCAAAACAAGCCATGGAAAAGGCAATGCAATATGCTTATAGAGATAGAAGAAATAAAAAAAGAGATTTTAAATCTTTATGGATTCAAAGAATTAATGCGGGTGTAAGAGCTGAAGGATTAACTTATTCCAAATTTATTAATGGCCTAAATAAATGTGGAATTAAAATTGATAGAAAAATACTTGCTGAGATAGCTTATGATAGTCCAGAAGCCTTCAAAACTATTGTCCAAAAAGCACAATCTGCACTAAATTAATCTTCACTATTGTTTTATTTCACTGAAGAAATAATCTGTAAAAATGTCAGATCTTAAAAAAATAAAAGATGAATTTCTTTTGAAACTGAAAAGTAAATTAAACTTGTCAGAAGTAAATCAAATGAAATCTGATTTATTTGGCAAGAATGGATTAGTTTCATCCCAATTTAAAAAGATAGGAACCATTGCAGAAACTGAGAGAAAAAAATTTGCTTCAGAACTGAATGTTATTAAGGATGAATTACAAAATTTAATTAATTTGAAAATAAAGGAAATTGAAAACGAGGAAATTAAAGAAAAGTTACAAAAAGAAAAAATTGATATTACTTTGCCTGAGAGACCATTTGTAAGAGGTAAAATTCACCCTGTGTCACAAACAATAGATGAAATATCCTCGATTTTTTCTGAAATTGGTTTTAGCGTTGAAGAAGGTCCAGATGTTGAGAGTGAATATAATAATTTTACTGCACTTAACACGCCGGAAAATCATCCAGCTAGAGATATGCATGACACATTTTATCTTGATGAAAAAAAAGAAAGATTATTACGCACTCATACTTCTCCAGTTCAAATTAGAACAATGTTAAAAGATAAACCACCGTTTAAAATAATAGCTCCTGGCAGAACATATAGGTCGGATAGCGATCAAACACATGCACCTATGTTTCATCAGGTTGAAGGTCTTCATATAGACAAGAATATAAATATGGGACATTTAAAAGGATGTCTAAATTATTTTATTAAGGAATTTTTTGAATTGGATAAAATTAAAATGAGATTTAGACCAAGTCATTTTCCTTTCACAGAGCCATCTGCTGAAGTTGATATAGGATACGAGATGAAGGATGGTAAAATAGTAATTGGTGAAGGTCATCAATGGCTAGAGATTTTGGGGTGTGGGATGGTACATCCAAATGTTTTGAGAAATGTTAAAGTAGATCCAATAAAGTTTCAAGGATATGCATTTGGGATGGGTATTGATAGGTTGGCTATGTTAAAGTATGGGATTAATGATTTAAGAGCTTTTTTCGATTGTGACTATAGATGGTTAAATCATTTTGGATTTGATCCTTTAGATGTACCAACAAATTATAGAGGTTTGAGTAGATGAAAATCACATTTGACTGGCTTGAAGATCATTTAAAGACAAATTTTAAAGAAAAAAATCTTTTAGAGCAACTTACCAATGTTGGATTGGAGGTAGAAAGAGTGCAAAATCTTTCCTTAGATAAAGAGCTTTTTAAAGTAGCTAAAATTATTAAAACAATAAAGCACCCAAATGCGGATCGGCTAAAAGTTTGTGATGTTAATGTCGGAGAAAAAGAATTAAAAAAAGTTGTATGTGGGGCTGCTAATGCAGTTGAGGGATTAATTACAGTATATGCCCCTCCAGGATCAATTATCCCAAAAACTAAAACAAAACTAGTTGTAGCTAAAATAAGAGGAGTAACTTCTCATGGAATGCTTTGTTCAGAGTCTGAATTAAATTTATCTGACAAGAGTGATGTTATAATTGAATTACCATCAGGATACAAAAAAATTATTGGTAAGAGTTATTTTTCAAAATCAAAATCTAATTTGATTGATTTATCTATAACACCTAATAGACCAGATTGTCTTGGTATAAGAGGAATTGCAAGAGATCTGGCTGCTTCAGGCTTTGGAAAATTAATTGTTTTTAAGGAAAAAAAAATTAAATCAAATATTAGACAACCTTTAAAAGTAAAAATAAAAAAGGAAAAAAAACAGGGATGTAGCATATTTGGTAGTTGCCTTATTACTGACGTAAAGAATACTGAAAGTCCTAAATGGCTTAAAAACAAATTAATTTCAATAGGCCAAAAACCAATTTCTGCAATAGTCGATATTACAAATTATGTAATGTTTGATATTAATCGTCCGTTACATGCATATGATGCTGATAAAATAGAAAAAGGTATTATTGTTCGAAATTCAAAATTAGGAGAGGAATTTACCGCTTTAGATAACAAGAATTATAAGCTGGAAGATGGAATGTGTGTAATCAGCGACCATAAAGGTATTTTAGGACTGGGTGGAATTATTGGTGGAACAAGATCAGGAACAGAATTAGATACAAAGAATATATTATTAGAGTCGGCTTATTTTAAACCTGGATCGATAAGGACTACTTCAAAAAAATTGAATCTTGACACTGATGCAAAGTTTAGATTTGAAAGAGGCATTGATCCATTATCAATAGAGAATGGCTTAAATAAAGCTGCAATATTGATCAAAGAAATTTGTGGTGGTAAAATTAGTAAAATCGACATTCAAAAAATTGAAACTCATAAAACAAAAATAGTCAAATTTGATATCAATTTATTTGAGAAAATAGTGGGTTTTAAAATTTCTACTAAAGAAATTTTTAAAATTTTAGAAAATCTTGGTTTCAAATTTAAAAAGAAAAAAAATTTTTTTGAATTAGCTGTTCCATCATGGAGACCTGATATCACACAAGAAGTAGATATTGTTGAAGAATTGGTCAGAATAAGTGGTTACGATAAAATAAGGATTATAGATCCAATTAAAGAAAGAAAGAAATCTACTTTAAATAAATCCCAAAAATTATTTCATTTTTTACAAAGATCAGTTGCATCAAAAGGTTATCTAGAAGCAATAACTTGGTCATTTACAGACTCAAATTACAATGATTATTTCAGAGGAACTAAGAAAGAAATTAAAATTGTAAATCCAATAAGTACTGAATTAGATGTTTTGAGAAATTCAATATTCTCAAACTTGATAATATATATGAATAAAAATCTTGATAGAGGTTTTAAAGATTTATCAATTTATGAAATTGGCCCAATTTTTACTGGTTCTAAGCCAGGTGAACAAAACACAGTGGTATGTGGTTTGTCATCAGGAAAAAAATCAAGATTATCTTGGATTGAAAAAGAGAGAAATGTTGATGTCTTTGATGTTAAAAAAGATGTAGTCCAAACTTTAATTGAAGCAGGGCATAAATCAGAGGAATTTTTTATAGACAGCAAAACTCCAAATTATTATCATCCTGGTAAATCTGGTAGATTATTTTTAAAAAAAGGAGCAGAGTTAGTAGCAGCCTATTTTGGAGAAATTCATCCAAGCATAACTAAAAAAATTGATATGAAGACAGAATCTTTAGTAGGTTTTGAAATTTTTTTAGACAATTTAAAAATACCAAAAAAAACCTTAAATTATCATAAAAATAAATTTAATTTTTCAGATTACCAAAAATCTGAGAGAGATTTTGCATTCATCGTAAATAAAGACATTAATGCGCAAGATTTAATTAATGCTATTGAAAGCGCAGACCAGAATTTGATCAGTAATATTAAAGTTTTTGACGTTTATGAGGGTGATAATATTCCTGAGAGTCAGAAATCGATAGCAATAAATGTTACTATCCAATCTACAGAGAAAACATTAAATGATAATGATTTAGAAAATATAAATAAATTAATTATTGAAACAGTAGAAAATAAAACTGGCGCGAAGATACGTTCTTAATAAAAATGACCACTATTGATAATATAAGAAATTTTGCAATAATTGCTCATATAGACCACGGCAAATCCACAATAGCAGACAGAATAATTCACAGATGTGGAGGATTAACTGAAAGAGAAATGAAAGCTCAAGTATTAGACTCAATGGAAATTGAGCGAGAAAGAGGGATTACCATCAAAGCTCAAACAGTAAAACTCAATTACAAATCTAAAAATGGTAAAGAATATATTTTGAATATAATAGATACACCTGGTCATGTAGATTTTAGTTATGAGGTAAGTAGATCTCTCTATGCATGTGAAGGTTCTATACTTATTGTTGATAGTACACAGGGTGTAGAAGCGCAAACATTAGCAAATGTCTATCAAGCTATGGATATAAATCATGAGATTATACCTGTTCTTAATAAGATCGATTTACCAGCATCAGATTTAGATAGAACAAAAAAACAAATTGAAGATGTGATTGGTATTGAAACTGAAAATGCCATCCCATGTTCAGGAAAAACAGGTGAGGGTATAGACGACATATTGGAACAAATAGTCAATCAACTACCTGGACCAAAGGGTAATTTAAACCAAGATTTAAAATGTCTGCTAGTAGATAGTTGGTATGACACTTATCTTGGAGTCGTAATTTTAGTTAGAGTTATTAATGGAAAAATTATTAAAAATATGAAAATTAAAATGCTTTCAACCAATCAAGATTATATTGTAGAAAAAGTTGGATTATTTACTCCAAAACCAAAAGATATTAGTGAGCTAAACTCTGGAGAGATAGGATTTATAACTACTGGCATAAAAATATTATCAGAGACTAAAGTTGGAGACACAATTTGTGACGCTTCAAAACCAAAAGTTGAAGCTTTGCCAGGTTTTAAACCAAGTAAACCGGTAGTTTTTTGTGGTTTATTTCCAGTGGACAGTTCTGAATATCAAAAACTTAAAGATGGATTGGCAAAATTACAACTGAACGATGCAAGTTTTTCTTATGAAGCAGAGTCATCTTCGGCTTTAGGTTTAGGATTTAGATGTGGATTTCTAGGATTACTGCATCTTGAAATTATATCTGAGAGATTAGAGAGAGAATTTGATGTGAATTTATTAACAACAACACCAGGTGTTGTCTATAAAGTTAAAATGAATAACGGAGAAATTAAGGATTTACAAAATCCGTCAAGTTTGCCTGATCCAACACTCATTCAATCAATCGAAGAACCATGGATAAAAGCTACAATTATAACACCAGACAATTATTTAGGACCTATAATTAAATTGTGTCAGGACAAGAGAGGAGTTCAAACAAATTTAAGTTATTCCGGAAATAGAGCAGTTATTTCTTACGAACTTCCACTAAATGAAGTCGTTTTTGATTTTAATGATAGAATTAAATCAATGACAAGCGGATATGCAAGTTTTGATTATGAGATAATAGGTCATAGAGATGGCGAATTAGTAAAACTTGGTATTTTAGTAAATAGTGAGCCCGTTGATGCTTTAGCCATGATGATACACAAAGACTTTGCACAAAAGACAGGCAGAGAAGTTTGTGAAAAATTGAAAGATTTGATACCTAGACATAATTTTATGATACCTGTGCAAGCTGCGATTGGTGGAAAAATAATTGCAAGGGAGACAATTAAAGGTTTCAAAAAAGATGTATTAACCAAAATTCACGGTGGTGGTGCTACAGATAGAAAAAGAAAGTTGCTTGAAAAACAAAAAAAAGGGAAAGCGAGATCTAAACAATTTGGTCGAGTAGAAATACCCCAAGAAGCATTTATTGGAGTTTTAAAAATTAACAAAGAAAAATGAATAATAAATACTTGGGTATTTAAAAATGGGCATAAGATCTGTAATTAAAAAAAATTTTGTTTTTAACTGGATTTATAAAATTCAAAAAATTTACAGAAATAAAAAACCTAATTTTCATTATGGAGAATTTGCTGAGGATATTTTCATAAATCGTGTATTTAAAAACTTAAGCTCTGGTTTTTATATTGATATAGGAGCTTATCATCCTTTTAAAGGTTCCTTGACCTTTTTACTTTTTCAAAAGGGATGGAGAGGATTGAATATTGATTTAAGTAAAGATTCTATCGAATTATTTAAAATTGCAAGACCGAATGATCTCAATGTAAATTGTGCAATAACAAACTTTAGTGGCGAAACAATTTATTATCAAAATTCTGAAATAAACCAACAAAATTCACTGATAAAAAGAAATAATCATCAAAAAAAAATTAAAATTAATGCTTTTACACTTAATGATCTTCTAAAAAAGAGAAACGTTACTCAATGTGATTATCTAAATATAGATACTGAAGGAAACGAAATTGATATTTTACAAAGTATTAAATTCGATGTTATTAAACCGCAATTGGTTTCAGTTGAAGATAATAGTTTTGATTTAAATAGTGAAAATAAAAAAAAAATAATAAATTTAATGAATGAAAAAAATTATCAAATGATTAATATAATTGGAGTTACAATGTTTTTTACGAAAAGTAGTAGTGTTAATAAGTTTTTTGATCTTATTAATATATAATTATATTCTGATTTTTTTAAGGATCTCAATTGTTTTTAATATTGAAAAACTAAGATTTAAATTATCCTTATAATAATTTAAATCCGATTTAAGCATGTCGTTAAATGCTAAATTAATTTGATTGGCTTTTTTTATCTTTAAAATTTTGTTTTTGGTACGTAAAAATTTTATTTCTGCATTTTGAATTATTTTTTTTGAAAAAATAAATTTAACTTCCATTTTACCATTTGTGCCTATGATTGTAATATAGTTCTTATATAATGACTTAAAACCCCATGCTAATTTAAAAAGAACTTTATTTTCGTTTTCAGCAGTTAAATCTCCTCTAATATCTAATCTATTTTCTTTTATAATTTTTTTTTTTAAAATATTTATTTTTTTTGAGTTAAATAAAGTAAACATTATTGATATAGGGTAAAATCCAACATCGTTTATCGCACCGCCTCCCATTTTCTCTGAAAAGCGGAAATTATTTTTTTCTTTTAGTGGTATTTTAAATTCCGATTCTACTTTTTTAATATTACCAATAAGTTTTTTTTTTAAAATTGTCTTTAATCTTAAAAATACCGGATGATGTTTATATTGTATTATTTCAAAAAATCTGACTTTATTTATTTTTGAAATTTTTACTAATTGTCTTAATTGGGAAGTTTCTAAACAAATTGGTTTTTCACATATAACATTGATTTTGTTTTGTAATGCAAATTTGATATTTTTGAAATGATCAGAGTTTCTTGAGGAAATATAAACAAAATCAATATCTTTTTTTGATTTTAACTCATCTTTATTTTTTAACCATTTAACATTTCTAAAATCTTTATTTTTGTTAATTTTTCTAGTTAAAATATATTTTATCTTAATATTTTTGTTATCTTTAATACTTGGAAAAACTTTATTTTGAAAATGATTACTAAAAGACCATATTGCAAGTTTGTACATTATATAAAAGAAACCAAAGTTCTTAAATGAGGATTTACAATTGCATTTTCTAAAATTAATTCTTTAATTTGGTTCAAAGTAATCCATTTAAAATCAGATCCAATTTTGACCTTACTTTTTCCAATGTGTTCAACTAGAATTCCAAGATTTCTCTTGTTTTTAAGTCTTCCTCCTTCTTCAGACACCCACTGTTTAAAGATGACTTTGCAATTATTTTTTTTTGGATATTTAAAATATTTTAAATATTTTACCTCTCTACCTCCATGAGATCTCTCGATGTTACTAAACGTAGCTTGAACCGTAGGGCTTAATTGAATAAATTTATAATTACCAGGTTCAAATTTTGCATTAACTAGATAGTGCGGTGATTTGTTTATATCTTTTTTCAAAAGGCCTAATATTCCACCATCATAGCCGGGTTCTGTGAACATTGGTTGATCCCAACCTTTATTTACTTCTCTTTTAAAACTTTTAATCACTCTTACTCCCTCTACTCTATAAAAGGAGCCAGTAGTGTGGGTCATTTGTCCTTTAGCATTTATTTTCCAATTATTACATTTATTAAGAGGTATGGTTTTGATTTTTATTTTAGATTTTTTTATTATATTACTATACCAGTTCTTGATATCTTTAATCGAATTAAGAGATTTATAGTTACCAGATAATTCATTTCTTAGTTTAAGTATTTCGTTTTTTTTAGTTTTCATAAAATTTTTGGGGATGGAACATGAGTAATAAATCTACCACCTCTATCGATGAATTTTTTTTCCTTTTTAAATATTTCATCTTTAAAATTCCATGCCCCTAAAAAGGCATAGTCCACATTACTTGGTATACCGTTATATCTTTTTATAGGGATGTGAGTACCAGGGGTAAATTTACCAGCTTTTGTTGGGGTAGTATCTAAAAAATATTTTATAAATTTTTTATCTATCTTACAAAAATTTAGGACTGTGCTCGATTTGTAGGTAGCACCATATCCTATTATGTTTTTTTTTTCTTTTTTTATTTTTTGAAAAATTTTTATCAGATTTTTTCTTGATCTCAAAACTTTCTTGGCAAAAATTCGATAAGTTTGTAAATTATTTATTCCAAAATTTTTTTCTTTTAATAAATGTTTATTTACATTATTTGAAATTTTAATTGTTTTGTTATTAATTTTTTTAAAATACACTCTGTTTGAGCCACCATGAGTTTTAAGTTCTTCAATATTAAATACCTCTAAACCACTTTGTTTAGTAATATTTTTTAGTGCAGTTATTGAAAATACATAAGCATGTTCATCATAAAATTGATCATAAGATAATTTTTGAAGAGACTTTAATAAAGAGGGATCCTCAAGAATGAAAATTCCATTGGAATTAAGTGAATTTTCTATAGCTTTAAAAGTCTCATTTAAATTATGAATATGGCTAATTGTGTTAGCGGAATAGATTATATCAAATTTCCCATGTCTACTTAAAATTCTATTAGATAAGTGAAATGTCCAAAATTTGTCATAAGTTTTAATTTTCATTTTTGAGGTTAGATCTGCCAAATTTTTACAAGGCTCAACCCCTATATTATTTATGTTTGAAAAATATTTTATAAAGACACCATCATTACTACCAATTTCTAAAATTGATTTAGGTTTAAACTTTTTTTTTATTTTATTAGCTAAATTTCTATATGCTTTTTGCATTGTTATGGATGCTGATGCTCTGTGAGCATATTTATCATTAAACATTTTTTTTGGGGGTACAAAATTATCTAAAGAGACTAATTTAGTTTCTTTATGATAAATCAGTTTTAGATTATAAAAAAATTCATTTTTTGGTTTATTGGTTTTCAAAAAATTGTTTGTTATTGGATGTTTTCCTAAGTTTAAAAAACTAATTTTTTTCATATATTAATAATCTTCTTGAGCTTATTTGTATTCATACTCGTGTTAATTCCAATCAAATTCTTAGATTTGTTACTTATCTTAATTTTTTTTACATTTGCATTTAGTTCTTTTGCAAAGTTGTAAGCACTTTGAATTTTCCCCCCAATATTTATTATTCCTTTTTTGTTTAGAAGTTTTAAAGTTAATCTTGCTGCGTCAGTTTTTTTCATAAAGCAGGATAGATAATCACTAAAAGCCGATTTGTGTGGAAAATTATCATCGTTCATACAAACTCTCAGGATCAACGAATTTTTATAAATATGGCATGCACATTCACCTCCAAGTTTGGACCAACCATATTCGTTAAAGGGCATTAAATAATTTTTTTCTGTATAGTTCCCTTGTTTTCCTGGGTAAACAAAATTAGTTGAAATGTAAATAAGTTTAATTTTTTTTTTAATACATGCCAGGGTAACATTAGCAGTTCCCACTATATTGGTTAAAATACTTTTTTCTAATTTCTTTTTATGGTCAATCATAGGTGTTGAAAATGCAGCTGCATGAATAAAATAATCTACCTTTTTTTTCTTGATAAAATTAGTTATCGAGGACAAACTATTTATATTCATCTCATTCTTATCAGGAGCAATGATTTTGTACTTTGAATTAACTTTTTTGATTGCTTGAGCAAATTTTCCTTGACCTCCTGAAATTAGAATTGTTTTCACGATAATATATATTCTTTTAAATTTTTGTCTTTCTTGGATAAATTTGGTCTTCTTATATTCCATTTGATTTTAAATTTTTTATCATTCCAAATAAATCCACTACTATTTTTAATTGAGTATTTTTTATTTAATAGATAAAGAACTGTATTTGATTTACCTAAGCACGAATAGCCATGTGCAAATCCTTTTGGTATAAAAAGGACATCATTTTTTTTTAAATTGTGGTAAAAAATTTTCCCAAAATCTTTACCTTTGTTTAAATTTACTGTGACATCGAAAATTTTACCGTCAATTATATAAACCAACTTTTCTTCATCCATATTTTTATTAAAATGCATACCTCTTAGAACATTTTTTCTTGAATTTGTTAGGATACTGTAAGAAAATTTTGAAACTATTAATTTTGAAGTTATCTCTATTAGATATCCACGCGTATCTTTAAACAACTTACTTTTATATTTAATCGGAAGCATCTATTTCAAATTAAATTTTTTAAATACTGAGAATATTTACTGTTTCTGTTAAATCTAATTCTATTCAAAATATTTTTTTTGGTTATCCATTTGTTATTTAAAGCAATTTCCTCTAAACAGCCAATCTTAAAGCTTTGTCGACTTTCAATATTTTGAATAAAATTGTTAGCACTATGTAGATCATGAAAATTACCCACATCCATCCAAGCTGATCCTCGACCAAGCTTGACAACACTTAACCTTCTTTTTTTTTTATAAAAATTTATTAAATCAACAATTTCTATTTCACCTCTTTTTGAAGGTTTGAGTTTTTTTGCATATTCAGAAACGTTTTTGTCGAAAACATAAAGTCCGGTAATAATCAAATTTGAATTAGTTTTTTTTGGTTTTTCAACAATACGTTTTACTCTATTTTTTCTGTCAAATTCTACCACTCCATATGCTGAGGTATTATTACTTGGATAAAGGTATATATTACAACCAAGAGTTTTTTTAAAAGAGTTTCTTATAATAGGTGATAGCATATTTCCATAAAAAAAATTATCACCAAGTATCATTGCCACAGATTCATTATGAATAAATTTTTGAGATAAAATAAATGCATCTGGAAGACCTCTTGGCTCAGATTGCACAATATATTTTATCTTAATACCCAAATCTTTTTCATCACCTAACGATTTCTTAAAATTGACCTCTTGTCTCTCGTTAATTATGAAAATAAATTCTTTAATTCCAGAAAGCATCATTAAAGACAACGGATAATAAAACATTGGTTTATCGAATAAAGGAATTAATTGTTTATTCATCGACTTGGTTACAGGAAACATTCTTGAACCTGTGCCTCCACATAATATTATTGCTTTTTTAATCAATTAAACCGAGCCTTTTGTAGTTATAGGTTTTGTGAGTACTTTTTAACCAATTTTTGTTATTTAGATACCAATTAATTGTATCTTCTAACCCAACTTTTAAACTTTTTTGTATTTTATAATTGATTATTTTTTTAAAGAAATTTGTATTAAGTGCATATCTTTCGTCATGGCCAGGTCTGTCTCTTACAGTTCTTAAAAATTTTTTTTTACTCAGCTCTGTCAATCCTTTTGACTTCATTATTTTAAAAATGATAGTTGCAATTTTTATATTAGAAACTCGTAAACTTGAACCAATATTGATCTTTTTAAAATTTTTCTTAGACATTATTGTTTTTAAAATGGCCTCACAACTATCTTTTACATGTATCCATTCTCTAATATTTTTACCTTTACCATAAATAGGCGCTGGTTTATTTTTTAGGTAATGTAAAATTAAAGTTGGTATAAACTTTTCCGGATATTGATAGGGTCCATAATTGTTCGAAAGATTAATAATTTTAATATTTGTTTTATAGGTTCTGTTAAATGATGACGCGATAAGATCTACGCTACCCTTTGAGGCAGAATAAGGTGATGAAGGATCATAAGGATCAGTTTCCTTTGAATATCCTTTAATGAGGGATCCATATACTTCATCAGTAGAAATATGAAAAAATTTTATTTTCTTGATTTTTAAATAATGAGAGTAGGCAAAAAAAAGATTTATCGAAAGATTTATATTATTTTTGATAAAATTGAGAGGATCATTTATTGATCTATCAACATGACTTTCGGCCGCAAAATTTATTATCAAATCAGGTCTAAATTTTTTAATAGTATCCAAAATTTTTTTATAGTTCTTAAGATCATCTTTGATGAAAAAATATTTATTTGGATATTTAATTATTTTGAACCTTTCAGGGGTGGAAATTTCAGACAATTTATCGATGTTTAATATTTTGTAATTTTTGGATGAAACTAAATTTACAAAGTTTGTACCAATAAACCCCGAACCACCTGTAATTAAAATTTTTCTCATTTTCGATCTATCTTTGGCCGATACCAAGGTTCTTTTAATATATATGAATTATATAATCCACTAATTCTAGCTAAATATATTTCTTTTTGTGTAGAATTTTTTGAGTAAATTATTAGTCTTATTAATGATCGTATTAAATAAGGTAAAGTTGATATAAAAGAGTAAATGTAACCGTAATATTTTTTTTTGTAGTAAAATTTAGACCACATAAGATGCCAATTCCTATTTACTTCAACAGGATGATTAAATCTTTTATCATGGGATCCTAGTTTGTTAGAATATTTGATAGGTACTTGGTAAATATTAATTTTTTCCTTTAAAGCTCTTCTTAAAAAATCTGCATCTTCATAGTATAAAAAAAATTTTTCATCAAAGCCTGATAGTTTAAGAAATATTTTTTTTTCTATAAAAAAACACAACATGCCTCTAGTTTCTTTAATTTTTTCAACATTGGCTGGACAATTATTCTCGTCTGAAAGTATAAAAACACTAGATTTATCATTAAATTTTTCATTAAGACTCTCAAGTTTTTTTATAGAGTTTTTTTCTACAAAATTATCAGGACTACAAAAAAGAATATTTTTAGTTTTTGTTAATTTTGCACCAAGATTTGCGGCCTGTCCAAAACCATAATTTTTATTTAAAATTATCTCAACGTTCTTATATTTTTTTTCTATTTTATTCTTTAATGAGAGATTTTGTGAATTTTCTATTACTATAATTTTTGTATTTTCATCATAAGATTTTATGTTGGGTTCAATTAGATGTTCACTTTCATACGAAACTATAATTACTGTGGTGTTCATTGAATAATTAATATATTAAATTTTGTTTACAATCGCTATTGGATTATACTCCAATCAGTAGGAGAGGTGGCCGAGGGGTTTAAGGCGCACGCTTGGAAAGCGTGTATAGGGTTTACTCTATCGCGGGTTCGAATCCCGCCCTCTCCGCCATAAAAAATCAAAAAAAGAAGGGCAATTTTTTTAGAAATTATAGCTAATCGTTTAATTATAAATAAACAAATTTTAAAAAAAAATGTTATAATTACATTTTCCAAAAATATAAAAAATGACAAAAAACAATTATCAGGCAGACTCAATAAAAGTTCTAAAAGGTTTAGACGCCGTCAGAAAAAGACCGGGAATGTATATTGGTGATACTGATGATGGTACTGGATTACATCACATGGTATATGAAGTCGTAGATAATTCAATAGATGAGGCCTTAGCAGGACATTGCAAAAATATTGATGTAAAGATTAATTCTGATGGTTCAGTCACGGTTAGTGATGATGGAAGGGGAATTCCAGTAGATATACATAAAGGTGAAAAAAAATCAGCAGCAGAAGTAATAATGACTCAGCTTCATGCTGGTGGAAAGTTTGATCACAATTCTTATAAAGTTTCTGGAGGTTTACATGGTGTTGGAGTTTCAGTGGTTAACGCTCTTTCAGAAAATTTGAAACTTGAAATACATAGAGATGAAAAAAAATATTTCATAGAGTTCAAAAATGGAGAAGCAAAGTCTCCATTAAAAGTATTGGGAAAATCAAAAAGCACAGGCACATCTATAAATTTTAAACCATCTAATGAGATTTTTTCCTCAACTAAATTTAGTGAAAAAATTTTAACTAAAAGAATGAGAGAGTTAGCTTTTTTAAACAAAGGTATAAAAATAACCTTGGCCGATGCTACTACAAAAAAAGAGAAAATTAATGAGTTTAAATTTGACGGAGGAATTCTAGAATTTGTTAATTTTTTAGATGAAAAAAAAGAGAAACTTCAGAATAAAAATGGAAATGATTTGTTTAAAAAACCAATTTATATAGAGGGTAAAAAAAAAGATATAGAGATTGAATGTTCTTTAAAATGGAATGCTTCTTATTCAGAGGAAGTTTACCCTTACACTAATAATATTTTTCAAAAAGACGGAGGCACACATTTATTAGGATTTAGAAGCGCTTTGACCCGGGTTGTAAATAAATATGCAAGTGAGCATAATTTACTCAAAAAAAATAAATTTAATATTTCTGGTGATGATATTAAAGAGGGTTTAACTTGCGTACTATCCACAAAGATTCCAGATCCTAAATTTTCATCTCAAACCAAAGATAAATTAGTTTCTTCAGAAGTTAGGATGATTGTAGAAACAGTTATTAATGAGAAATTATCCATCTGGTTTGATCAAAATCCATCTATTGCTAAAATTATTTTATCAAAAGTAATTCAAGCTGCTCTCGCAAGAGACGTAGCCAGAAAAGCAAGAGAAAATGTTAGAAGAAAGGGCGCACTTGAGTTGAGCGGACTTCCTGGAAAATTAGCAGATTGTCAGATAGGAAAACAAGATGGTACTGAATTATTTATTGTTGAGGGTGACTCTGCTGGAGGCTCTGCAAAACAGGGAAGAGATAGATCAAATCAAGCAGTTCTCCCTTTGCGGGGTAAGATTTTAAATACATATGTTGAAGATCTTAAATTAAAGAATAATTCAAATGGTAATGGTGACGATCAAAGAACTAAAGCTTTATCCAAAATGATTTCTTCAAATGAAATTGTCACATTAATCAATGCGCTTGGACTCGATCCAAAATCTCAAGAAATAGATCTTAAAGATTTAAGATATGGTAAAATAATAATTATGACAGATGCTGATGTAGATGGATCACATATTAGAGCATTATTATTAACTTTTTTTAATAATAAACCATTCAATAAATTAATTGAAAATGGACATATTTATTTGGCTCAACCACCTTTATTTAAAATAAATAAAGGTAACAAAGGTGTTTATATCAAAGATGAAAAAGAACTAGATAACTATATAGTTAGAAATACAAAAGAAATTAAAAATTTGAAAAAAAATTCCAAAGAATATATTAAAAAAATTGAAGTTGAAAAATCTAGAATGAACATTCAAAGATTTAAAGGATTAGGAGAGATGAATCCAGAGGAATTATGGAGCACAACACTTAACCCTGAGACAAGAAACTTATTGCAAGTAAAATACTCCAACGATTTAAACAAAGATCAAAAACTAATTCATACGTTAATGGGTAGTGATGTTGCTTTGAGAAAAGATTTCATTGTATCAAATGCTATAAATGTTCAAAATTTAGACGTTTAAATATGGGGTTCTTCGAAATTTCGAAATACCACACACTAAAAAAATCTACATATATCAACTTAAGATGGATAGGTATAATTGGACAATTAATCTCAGTTTATCTAGTGTATTTTTTTTTTAATTTTAATTTTGATTTTCTTTTTTCTAATATAATAATTATTTTTGGCATAATTAGTAATTTATATCTAGTTTTTCTTCACAAGGAAACTCAACTATCAGATAGATCAGCTTTATTATTTTTGTTGATAGATATTATGCAGTTAGGTGTTTTAATTTACTTAACTGGTGGAATAAAAAATCCATTTGTAATATTCTTGATCATCCCTAGTGTTTTTGCGTCAACAAACCTTGGTATAAGAACTAATCTATTACTTGTATTATTAACCTCTTTAGTCATAGCTTTTCTTACATTTTATTCAAAAGATCTGCCTGCGCCTTTAAATTTACATTATCATATAAGTAATTATATTTATTACTCTGTACCTATTGCCTTAATATTAGCATTAATTTTTTTTAATTATTTCGCTATAATTTTTGGAACAGAGTCTCGTTTAAGAAAAGAGGCTTTGAATAAAATGGAGGAAATTATGGCAAAGGAACATGAGATGTTGTCTTTAGGTGGACAAGCCGCAGCAGCTGCTCATTCATTAGGCACTCCACTATCTACTATTAAAATAATTACCCAAGAGTTAACCAAACAATTAAAAAACCAAAAAGATGTGATTCAAGATATTGAGTTATTGTCAAGCCAAGTTGAGAGATGCAACCAAATTTTGAGAAGACTATCATTAAATCCTGATATTGAAGATAATTTTATTGATGATGATTTAACCATGAGAGATTTATTAAAAGAGATTATCACATCTTTTAAAGAAACAAGTGATAACGAATTCAATTTTAATTTTGAACAAGATGCAACCCCAAAAAGAATTACAAAATCAATAGAAATTGTTTATGGTCTGAGAAATTTTATCGGTAATGCAAATAAATTTTGTAAAAGTAAAATTTTTATAAATTTAAAATCAAATAATGAGAATACCACTATTACAATTGAAGATGATGGTGACGGTTATCCTAATGACATAATTTCAAAAATTGGTGAACCTTACTTAAAGTCAATCGCTTTTTCTAAAAAAGAAAAGCTTGGCTTAGGGTTGGGAATTTTTATTGGAAAAACATTGTTAGAAAAAAACTTTGCATCAGTAGAATGTTGGAATTCTAAAACCAGAACTGGTGCAGAAGTCACTATAAAATGGAGAAATAAAGATCTATTTAATATTTAATTAAACTTTTTTTTATCAAACAAATAACTTAATTGTGATACCATTACGTCACCCAACTCATTAACATCGGTTATTTTAATAGCACGATTATAATATCGAGATACATCGTGACCAATACCAATCGCTAAAATTTCAATATCAGATTTATCTTCTATAAATTTTACAACTTTTTTCAGATGTTTTTCTAAGAAGTCTCCAGAGTTTACCGAAAGAGTTGAGTCATCAACAGGGGCTCCATCAGAAATGACCATCAAAATTTTTCTTTCTTCTCTTCTTTTTTTTAATCTACTGAATGCCCATGATATTGCCTCACCATCAATATTTTCTTTTAGTAAGCCTTCTTTTAACATTAATCCTAAATTATTTTTCGCCTGTCTCCAATGAGCATCGGCACTTTTATAAATAATGTGTCTTAAATCATTAAGTCTTCCTGGTAACTTTATTTTTCCATTTTTATTCCAAAACTCTCTACTTTGACCTCCCTTCCAATTTTTTGTTGTAAACCCTAAAATTTCAACTTTTACAGAGCAACGCTCTAAGGTTCTTGATAAAATATCAGCACATATAGCTGCTATTGTTATTGGTCGACCTCTCATGGACCCCGAATTATCAATTAACAAAGTTACAATAGTATCCTTAAAATCTAAATTTTTCTCTTTTTTAAAAGATAATGAATTAAATGGATCCATTATAACTCTAGTCAATTTAGAGCTGTCTAATAAACCTTCTTCTAAATCAAAATTCCATGAACGATTTTGTTTTGCCAATAATTGTCTTTGTAATTTATTAGCAAGTTTAGTTACAATATCATGAAATCCTATTAATTGTTGATCAAGAGTTTTTCTAAGTTTGCTAGCGTCATCTAAATTTTCTAAATTCTCAGCTTTGATTATTTCATCAAATTGATTTGTATAAATTTTATAATCAATGTTTAAATCTTTAAAACTATTTTTTATAATTATCTGGTTGTCATTATTTTGATCACTATCAGTTTCAAAAATTTCCTCATCCAATTTATATTCAGATATATCGTACTCTGAATCTAAACTTGTTTCGGTTTTATCATCTTTATTTTGATCTTTGCTATCTTCATCCGTTGAGTCCTGATTTTCATCTGAAGGATTATTTTGTACATCTTGATGATTTTCTTCATTAATTTCAGCTTCTTCTGCCTGAAAAATATCCATTTGTTCTAATAGTTCTGAGAATTTGTAAGAATAATTTTCTTGATGGTTTAAATTATTCTTTAAAAAATCAATATGTTCTTTAATGGTCTTATCAAAATCTCTTTCCCAAAAATCTAATATTTGTGATGTAATATCATTAAGCTTTATACCATGAAATTTTTTAAGCATATATAATTCAAAAGCTTCAGATATATTGACGTCATCTTTAAATTTTGGTTTCTCAGTTTTTTTTGAGGATATGATTTGATTATAATTATCTTCTAAATTTTTTTTTATTCCTTTTAGCATTTTTGCCCCCAAACATTCATATCGGATTTTCTCAGCAATTGAGTAAAGAGATTTACAAGAGGAGTTTGATGGCAAGTTTTTTTTATAGATATTTTCATTTGAGAACCTCCTCTTTAACGCTATAGAATCTGAGGTGGCTCTTGCTTTAAGAAAGTCCTTTTTTGTGACAAGATTATCTAAATCAATAAAATCAAATTTTTTAGTTGTTTTTTCATCTATAATTTTAATATTTTTTTTAAAATCCTGAGAAATGACTTTAACGGTGGATATAAGTGCTTGCTTTACCTTATTTTTAATATTTGTATCGTTACGATTTTTTGTCATTAAATTTGAATATTCGCAAGAGATTCTGGTAGCTCATCTCCAAAACATCTTTGATAATATTCAGCAATAATATTCTTTTCTAAATCATCACACTTGTTCAAAAAGGTTACCCTAAATGCGTAACCAGTATCTTTAAATATTTCAGAATTTTCTGCCCAATGTAAGACTGTTCGAGGACTCATAACTGTTGATATATCACCTGACATAAATCCCTTTCTTGTTAATGAAGCCACCTTGATCATGTTTGAGATTTTTTCTCTACCCTTAGAGTTGTTGAAATTTTTGTTTTTAGCTATGATAATCTCCATCTCTTTTTCAAGACTTAGATAATTCAATGTAGTAACTATGTTCCATCTATCCATCTGACCTTGGTTAATTTGTTGAGTGCCATGATAAAGACCACTCGTGTCACCAAGACCTATAGTATTCGAAGTAGCGAATAGTCTAAAGTAACTATTTTGCTTTATCACTTTATTTTTATCCAGAAGTGTGAAATTTCCCTCTGCTTCAAGAACTCTTTGAATGACAAACATTACATCTGGTCTACCAGCGTCATACTCATCGAAAACTAGTGCTACAGGATTTTGAATAGACCATGGAAGTATTCCTTCTTTAAATTCTGTAATCTGTTTACCGTCCTTTAAAATGATTGCATCCTTTCCTATTAAATCAATTCTGCTTATGTGACTGTCTAAGTTTACTCTAATGCATGGCCAATTTAATCTTGCAGCAATTTGTTCTATATGAGTAGATTTACCTGTACCGTGATAACCTTGGACTAAAACTCTTTTATTAAATGCAAACCCAGATATTATAGCTAAAGTAGTATCTCTATCAAATTTATAGTTTTTGTCTATTTCAGGAACATAATCGTTTTTTTCAGAAAAAGCATCAACTTCCATTTGCGAGTCTATTCCAAAAGTTTGTTTAATTGAAACTTTTATATCTGGTTGTAATGTTAAGTTAGGTATCAATTTTTTCTTTATAAGTGTTTTTTAATTGAGTATAAGCTAATGTAATTAATTTTAGTTTTTCCTCATATTTTTTGTTGCCTAAATTCATATCAGGGTGAAATTTTTTGACAAGCACTTTGAATTTCTCTTGGATTTCTGCCCATTTCATTCCTACGGTTAATCCTAATATTTCAAAAGCCTTTATGTCTTTATGATCAAATTTAAATTGACGCATGTAATCATAATCATTTTTAATATTTCTATTCTCATTATCATCTTTTAAGGTGTTATTCCACAGCACTTTGAAAAAATTATCTGAGGAACTAAAACTTTGTGTAGGTTTATGCCACGTCATGTCAGATTTTAAAAAGTTAATTACTTGACTGTCACTCATACCTGAAAAATAATTCCAATTTTTGTTAAATTCCTTAATATGTTTTAAACACAACATTCTGAATTTTTTGCTGTTATCTTTTTCTATAGGTGCTTTAAATTCACCCACTTCCTTACAATTATTCCAGTCACAAATATTTTTCATGATATAATTAATATATGAATATAAACGAATTAATTGCAATCGTAAAAAAAAAATTAAAGAATAAAATTGTAATACAAAATATTGAAATTGAGGACAAGTCTTTTTTACATATTGGGCACAAAGGTAATGATGAAAAAAAGTTTCATTTACGAATTTTAATATCCTCTAATGAGCTTTCTAAGATGAACAGAATTGAGAGTAATAAAAAAATATATAAAATTTTAAATAAAGAATTAAAAAGTAATATACATTCTCTTCAAATTTTAATTAGTTAAATAATTCGCTTCTAAAAAATGACTCTATTTTGTTTTTATTAAAACTTTTATTAATTACTGGTGTTCCAATCTTTTTTAATAAAATCAAATTAATTTTGTTTGTTGTATTTTTTTTATCGTTAACCATAAATGATAAAATTTTATTTGTATCTTTTAATGAAAAAAATTTTTTTATATTATTCGGTAATTTATTATTCATTACATGATTTAAAATAATATCATAATCTTTCGAAGATAAAATTTTATTTAATTTACAGAATTTTAGTGCACTAGACATACCCAAAATTATTGCCTCACCATGGTTTAGCCTTTTAGAAAAACCTAAACTGGCCTCATAAGCGTGACCAAAAGTGTGACCAAAATTTAGAACTTTTCTAATATTTTTTTCTTTTTCGTCTTTTTCAACTATTCTTTTTTTAATTTTACAACTTTCAAAAATTGCTTTTGCAATAAATGGTTTTCGACAGGCTAAGATTTTTTTAAAATTCTTGTTAAGAAATTTAAAAAAGTTTTTATTAGATATTAATGAATGTTTTAGAATTTCACCATATCCGCATATAATCTCTCTTTTTGGAAGAGTACTTAAAAATTCAATGTCGCTTATCACTAATTGTGGTTGATAAAAGCTACCAATTAGATTTTTTCCATGTTTCGAATTAACTCCTGTTTTGCCACCTATTGAAGAGTCTACTTGTGCTAAAAGTGTAGTTGGTATGTTTATAAATTTTAACCCTCTTTTAAAAATACTTGCAGCGTAACCGCTTATATCACCCGTTATACCTCCGCCAACACTTATTAGACAATCTTCTCTTGAAAAATTATTTTTTAACAAAATTTCTAAAATTTTATTTGTAGTGTCTTGATTTTTGTTTTTTTCATTTGCACTAAGGTAATGAAAAAACAATTTTTTCTTCTTTAGCTTCTTTTTAATTTCGTAAATTTTTTTTGTTGGAGCATTTTTATCTATAACTAATAAACATCTCCTAAATTCAATCGATTGGTTTTCTATAATCTCACCTAAATTCGATATAAGTTTAGAACCAATAAATATCCAATATTTAGAATGATTTGTTTTTACTAATAATTTTGTTGTTTTCATATATATCTATAATTTTATTTACTATCTCATTTTTCGATAATTGTTCACAATTAATTTTATATTTTGAATTGGAATAGACTTTAGATCTCTTCTTTATCAAATCTAGCAATTCACTAGTACTAGACTTAATTGCAATAGGTCTTTTAGTATTATTTTGAATTCTTTTTACTAAAGTTTTTGAGTTCCAGTTCAGCCAAAAAGAAAAGTGATTTTTTTTAATTTCCTCTCTAATTTTTTTATTCATATAAGCACCACCACCTAGTGAAATAACAGTTTCTTTTTTTTTAAGGACTCTAAGTGTAATTTTTTCTTCAAATTCTCTAAAAAACTTTTCCCCCCTTTTTTTAAAAATATCTGAAATACTCATCTCTAATTCTTTTTCAATGATTTGATCGATATCATAAAATTGTAAATTTAATTTTTTTGATATTAATAGTCCAATAATTGATTTACCTGATCCCATCATACCTAAAAAAACAATATTTTCTTTTGATTCCATAAGTTTCTTTATTGAAAAAACACAAATATGTCTTAATTTGAAATTACTTAAATTTATATGCAATTTTATAAAAAAACAAGTTCAAGACAAAGTTTAATCGGAATACTTATCAAATTAACTTTAATTCTTCTATTTATTCTTGGGATTGTTTTATTTTTGGATAGGGTTGATTTTCCCACTCCAAAAAAAGATATAAAAAAAATTATTCCAAATGAAAACTTTAAAATTATTAAGTAAGAAATTTTTAATATATATTTGTTTATTATCTATATCTTTTAGTTCACATGCTACGGATGAACCAATAGACATTTGGAAATCAAGTGAAGAAAAAAATAATGAAAGTTTAGAATTAGATCCCCCATTAAATGACAATAATAATTTAACTAACGAGGTTAGTATTTTCAAAATAGAAAAAAGTAACGGAATAGTGGATATAATCGAAGATACCTCTTTAAATTCTAAAAAAATAAAAATTACAGGATTATATGATCCTCAAGATTACGATTTAGACTTAGATATGTGGATGAACTCAAATGGAGATCAATTAAAAAATTTGTTTGGCAGAATAGCAAAATTAAATCTTTCTGAAGATGCATCAGAAATAATGAATATTTCTATTTTAACAAATGCCAATCAACCTAAAAATAATATCACCGAAAAAGAATTTTTAAAATTTAAATCTGATTGGTTAATTAAAAATTCAAATTTAGATTTAATCGAGGAATATTTAACAAAAAACCAAATTCTAAATGATAACCCAAAACTAGCAAAATTCTTGATTGATCAACATTTATCAAATGCAAAAGTAGAAAAAGCGTGCAGAATATTTACAAAAAACTCAAAACCAATCACTGATGAATACCTTTCTAAATTTAACATTTATTGTTTAATTATCTCAGATAAAAATGAAGAAGCACAATTAATTTTAGATTTAAAAAAGGAATCAGGATTTGATAATAAATATTTTGAAAAAAAAATAAATTATTTATTAGGATATATATCAAAAGTTGATGAGACAATATCTGAAAAATCGATATTAGATTTTCATTTAGCCCATAAAACAAACCCAAAATTTAAATTCGAGCCGGGAGAGAAAACAAACAAGATTATTTGGAAATACCTATCATCATCAGACTTGTTAACTTCTTTGAAGGAAATAGAAACCACTCAGCTAGATAAGATTTCAAATATAGAGAAAGCAGTACATAATAAAAATTACTCTGAAAAAGAGTTATTCGAAATTTATAAGAGATTTCAATTCAATATAAATCAACTTTTAAATGTAAAAGAAATTTATAAATCTCTATCTAATATTGAAGCTCGGGCTTTGATTTATCAAAGGATTTTACTTGAGTCTGAAATGATAGAAAAATTGAAACTTATAAAAATTTTAAAAACATCTTTTAAAAAGGATAATTTAAATAATGCTTTCGACATTCAACTAAAAAAATTTCTCAAAGAAATGGATCCATTAGAAATACCTGATAATTTAACTAGTTTTTATTATACAAACATTCAAATTAATAAAAATTACTCAGATAAAATCAAATATAACAATGACATTATGCATCAATCCAAATTAATTAATTATTTTAATGGAGATTATGCAAAATCAAAAATTGAAAAAGATGTCGATAATTTTTTAAGGAAAATACGAAAAAATAAAAAATATTCGTTCTCAAAAAAAGATATAATTTTTCTTGAGTCATTAAAATCTGATGGAATTAAAATCTCAAACAAATTTGACGATTTGTATGCGATAAATGAATCTGAAATGCCTACAGATATACAAATTATGATTAACAACAACGAGATAGGCGCTACATTGTTGAGAATTGTTGAGGTTATCGGTCCAGATAGACTTGAAAGAATGGATGAAGATACAATTTATTTTATTATAAGTGCTTTAAATCAATTAAATATAGATTTTGTAAGAAATAAGATATTACTTAAAGTTCTTCCTTTAAAAGTTTAAAAATTAGTTTAATTATTCTGCGTATGAGTGCTAAAGAAATAATTACAGTGCCAAATGAAATTTTAAAAAAGATTTCTGATCCTGTTGAAAAAATTGGTATTAATGAAAAAAAATTGATAAATGACTTATTCGAAACTATGTACGTTTCAAACGGAATTGGTCTTGCTGCTGTACAAATAGGTATTCTTAAAAGAATTTTAGTTGTTGATGTTTCAACTAAAGATGAAAAGAATCAACCAATAGTATTAATCAATCCAGTAATTAAGAATTTAAGTGATGATACATCAGTTTATGAGGAGGGATGTCTCTCGATACCTGAAACATTTATTGAAATTGAGAGACCAAAAATATGTGAAGTTGAGTATATCGATGCAAAAGGCTCAAAAAAAAATCTTAAATGTGAAGGACTTTTATCAACTTGTATTCAACATGAGATTAATCATTTAGATGGAAAATTGATAATTGATCATTTATCAAAATTAAAAAAAGATTTTATTATTAAAAAAATCTCAAAAATTAAAAAAAAACCAGATAGAATATTAGTTTAAAGATGGCGAATAAGATTATCTTTATGGGTACTCCATTATTTTGTGTTCCTATTCTTAAATCTCTACATCAAAATGGTTATAATATTACGACGACATATACTCAACCACCACAAAAATCTCACAGAGGGCAAAAAATAAATAAAAGTCCAATACAAAATATCTCGGAAACTTTAAATATAGAATGTAGAACACCGAAGACTTTTAAAAATAATTACGAAGAGTATAAATTTTTAAAAAAGTTAGATGCCGATCTTGCAATAGTTTGCGCTTACGGTCAAATCATTCCAAAAAATTTTTTAAACTTAACTAAAAAAGGTTTTGTTAATATACATGCTTCAATTCTTCCCTACTGGCGAGGAGCAGCGCCAATTCAAAGATCAATTATGAACTTAGACTCTGAGACAGGAATAAGTATCATGAAGATAAATGAGGAATTAGATAGTGGACCAGTAAGCAATATATATAAAATTAAGATAGGTCAAAACCAAAATGCTGAAGAAATTTCTGAAATACTTTCTGTTTTGGCTGCAGAAAAAATTTTAGGGAATGTAGATGATATACTTACAAATAAAGCCAAATTTATTGACCAAGATCATTCAAAAGCAAGTTATGCAAAAAAAATTCGTAAAGATGAATCTCAAATTGATTGGAGTGATGATGCCTCTAAAATTATCGCCAAAATCAATGGTTTATTTCTGTCCCCAGGTGCTTTTTTTAGTTTTAATGATGAAAGATACAAAATTTTGAAAGCTGTAGTTGGAAATGGTGCAGGTCAAGTTGGAGAAGTAATTTCAAATAAGTTAGAAATAGCATGTAAGAATAATCATTCTATTAAAATTCTTGAAATTCAGAGAGAAGGAAAAAGACCACAAAAAATTAGTGAATTTATGCTGGGCTCTAAAATCAAAAAAGGCACAAATTTATTATATGTTTAGATATCAGATCTTAATTGAATACGTGGGTACCAATTTTAGGGGATGGCAAATTCAAAAAAAAGGAAAAACAGTTCAGGGAATATTGCAGGACGAAATTTCGAAATTATTAAAAGAAAAAGTTACAATATTTGGAGCTGGACGATTAGATGTTGGCGTTCATGCAAAGGAACAATCAGCTCATTTTGATTGTAGAAATAAGATTATTAAATTTGATAAATTTTTAAAATCAATAAATCATTTTTTGAATAAAGATGGAGTAGCAATACTTAAGATTAAAAAAAGAAGTAATAATTTTCATGCTAGATTTTCAGCTAAAATGAGAGTTTATAATTACGTGATAATAAATCGGGTCAGCGGACCAGTTTTGGATGAAAATAGGGGTTGGCATATTATGAAAAATCTTGATTTAAAATTAATGAGAAAAAGTGCAAAAAAATTAATAGGAACTATGGATTTTAGTACTTTTAGAAAATCTAGTTGTAGAGCTAAAAGTCCGATAAAGACTATTAAAGTCGTAAAAATCAAATACAAAAAAAATAAGATAGAAATAGAATTTAGGTCAAAATCTTTTTTACAACAGCAGGTACGGTCAATGGTTGGTTGTTTAAAATATGTTGGGGAAAAAAAATGGACATTAAAAAAATTTGTTAATGTTATAAATTCTAAAAAAAGATCACTATGTGCCCCACCTGCACCATCACAAGGCCTCTATTTAACTAGAGTTATTTATTAATTTTTTTTTATTACTCATCGCAAATTTACGATGAATTCTCCATCGACTTTCCTCACGAATTATAAAGCCACAACAATTATTTGATTTACATTTACAAGGAAATTGTTTGTAATCTTCTTTATCAAAACTAAAACCATAATCACAAGTTATCTCTTCACCTTTCTTAATATCTTTATCAGCTGTAATCCAAATTTTTAAACCCTTTCCATCATAACGAGCGTTTGGATCGCAACTATGATTAACTAATCCAGCAATATTAAATGAGAAGTCACCATCCAAAGTATATTTTCTATTCAAAGTAAAAAGGTAAATAGGTTTTTTATTGTCATATTTGTCTGACTCTTCTACCTCTTTATTTGTAATTATTTTTCCTAAGTAATTAATAATTTTTGTACCTTCTGTGATATCTTTGGTAGCATAGAGTCCACGACCTTTGTTATCAATTTTAGATTTTTTTATTTTGTATAATTTCATGAATGTGATTTATAATGGAAGAGGTATTTATCAATTAAATTCAACTAATGCATTAACATGCTCATTAGCACTTTCTGCTAAAGCATTTAAATCATATCCACCCTCGAGTATAGAGACAACTTTACCTGCGGTAAACTTATTGGTAGCTGTTAATGTTCTTTTAGTAATCTCATAAAAATCTTTTGAATTTAGTTGAAATTGAGCTAATGGATCATCTTTATGTGCATCAAAACCTGCTGAAAATAAAAGAAAATCTGGTTTATATTGAACTAATCTTTCTAACACCCTGTCAAATGCATTAAAGTACTCTTCTGAGTTTGTGCCAGCAGGCAAAGGGATATTTAATGAATTATTAAAATCTCCTTTATCTTTATCTGTTCCACCTCCAGGATAAAAAGGATATTGGTGCGTAGAAATATATAATGAATTTTTATTATTACGCATAACATCATAATTTCCGTTACCCCAGTGTACATCGAAATCTATACAGGCAATTCTTTTGTATTTATATTTAGCAACTAGATAGTTTGTTGCTACTCCTGCGTTTGATATACAACAAAATCCCATGGCTTTATTTTTTTCAGCATGGTGCCCAGGTGGTCTAGCTAAACAGAATGCATTTTTAAATTGATTGCTCTCTATTCCATCTATTGCTCTTATTGTTGAACCTGCAGCATCAAAAACTGCTTTTTTACTTTCGGGTGATACAACTGTGTCGCCATCTAGAAACTTAAAGCCTTTTTGAGGAAAAGAATTTTTTAAATAATTTATATAGTCCTTTGAATGTGTCATAGACAAAATATCTTCAGGAACATTATCTGGCTTATCCCAGATTAAGTCTTTTCTTTTTTTTAATTTTTCTTTTATAACAATTACTCTTTTGGGCTGCTCAGGATGACCATCGCCAGTGTTATGTTTTTCATAAGAGACAGAATTTATGATCGCTGTTTTCATTTAAAATAATTTATTAAAATATTTTCATAAATTTTCTTAAGATTTTTTAAATCTTTTAAAGATACAGCTTCATCTACTTTATGCATCGTTTTTCCCACTAAACCGAATTCCAGACCAGTTGATATTTTTCTGATAAATCTTAAATCTGAAGTTCCGCCTGAAGTAGATAACTTTGGTCTAATTTTTGTAACTTTTTTTACAATATTTTGTATCATATGTGTTGTTTCATTTGACTTTGTTAGAAATGCTTCACCCGAAACTTTGTAATCAATTTTGAACTTTGACTTATTTTTTTTGTTAATTTTAATTAGAAACTTATTTAGTTTTCGTTTTAAAGATTTTGAGGAATGCTTATTATTAAACCTTATATTAAATGTTGCTTCGGCTGTTGCAGGTATAACATTATCAGCACTATTATCTATATATATTTTTGTCACCTCCAAGTTTGTAGGTTGGAAGTTTTTTGACCCTCTATCAAATTTAATATCTTTTAATTCTTTTAAAATTTTTACAATTATAGTTGAGGGATTATTAGCTCTTTGCGGATATGCAACATGGCCCTGCAATCCAAATATAGTTAACCTACCAGTTAAACTCCCCCTACGTCCGATTTTTATCATCTCACCTAATTTGTTTGGATTTGTTGGCTCACCAACAAGACAAAAGTTAATTTTCTCTTTTCTTTTTTTTAAGTAATCTACAACCT
Organism: uncultured Pelagibacteraceae bacterium; assembly: GCA_902525625.1. Lineage (GTDB taxonomy): Bacteria > Pseudomonadota > Alphaproteobacteria > Pelagibacterales > Pelagibacteraceae > Pelagibacter. The sequence continues at coordinate 30,675 of CABZHM010000012.1, forward strand.
TTTTGGTACCATTTACTGCATCACCTTCTTCATCACCTGTAATAAGTAAACTTATTGATCCGTTGAATTTTCTATTCTTAGATAAAAAAGTGCTTACAGCAGATACAAAAGCTGCAACTGAGCTTTTCATATCATTTGCACCTCGTCCAATTAAATGACCTTTTTTGATAGATGGTTTAAATGGATTTACTGTCCAATTCTTAATGTTTCCTGGATGTACAACATCAACATGTCCGGCAAACATAAAATTTGGCTTCTTAGATCCTAATCTTGCATACAAGTTTTTCACAGGTTGAAATCCTTTTTCCTTGAATTCCAATATTTTTGTTTTGAAACCAATTTTTTTTAATTTTTTTTCTAAAAATTTTATTACTCCAGCGTCAATTGGAGTGATGGAAGGAAATCTGATTAGCTCTTTAGCTAATTTTAACTCGTTTAAATTTTTCATTCTTAGTCTCTTAAGAGGTCGTTAATAGAAGTTTTAGATCTTGTTTTTTCATCAACTTGTTTAATTATTACTGCACAATATAAGGAGGGTGAAGAAGAATTATTTTTATCAGGCAACGAGCCCGGAACTACAACTGAATAAGGTGGTATTTTACCATAAGTAATTTCTCCAGTTTTTCGATCAACTATTTTAGTTGATTGACCAATATACATGCCCATACTTAAAACTGAACCTTCTCCAACAATTACGCCTTCAACTACCTCGGACATTGCTCCAAGAAATACATTATCCTCTATAATTGTTGGTAAAGCTTGCGCGGGCTCTAAAACTCCACCAACGCCCGAACCTGCGGATATATGGCAATTCTTACCTATTTGACAACAGCTACCAGCTCTTGCAAAAGTGTCTATCATTGTTCCTTCGTCAATATATGCTCCAATGTTGACGTAACATGGCATTAGAACAGCATTTTTTCCAACAAATGAACCTCTTCTTACTGGTGAGTTCGGAACCATTCTAAAACCTGCTTTTTCATGATCAGCTTTGGTCCATCCTGCAGTTTTACCTTTTAATAAATGCGATTTATCAAACCAACTACTATAAGGACCATTCAAATTTTCCATAGGATAAATTCTAAAACTTAGCATTATAGCTTTCTTTAGGTGTTGATGAGTTACCCATTCTCCATTTATTTTCTCAGCAACTCTTGATTTACCACTATCTAAATCAGCAATAACTTGGTTAATAGCATCTTTTAAATTTTGATCAGAATTTTGGTTTACCTGATCTTTATTCTTCCAAGTATCATTGATTATTTTTTCTAAAGACATAATTAATTACTTTTTAATAGCCTTATTTCTTTTAGAAATAAAGACAGATTTTCGATTTTGTGTGAAATAAAATCTTTGTCTGCATCCATTTTTCCAAAATGCTCATCATTAATTAACCAAACAGTTGTACAACCTCGTTCGTGACCTATACTTAAATTTTTAGCTATATCTTCAATGTAAATAGTCTCTTTAGGATTTATACCAAATTTTTTAACCATCAAGTCGAAGGTTTCTGCCTCCGGCTTAGGTACATAACCAGCATCTTTAATATCAAAAACCTTATCTCTTCCAAATAAATCATAAATACCCAGATGAGTTAAAATATTAGCAGCATGTTCGGCACTACCATTGGTGAAGATAAATTTTTCCATGTCTAATTGTTTAAGCTCATTTCTCATAATTTTATCTTCTTTCATAAACGATAAATCAATTTCATGAACGTAGGATAAAAATTCATCTGGTGATATCCCATTATGGACCATTAATCCTCGTAATGATGTATTGTACTTATAGAAATAATTTGTTTGTAATTCTTTAGCTTTATCTTCATCAATTTTAAGTTTTTCAGATATAAATTGTGTCATTCTCTTTGAGACTTGACCAAATACGCGCTCTAAAGAATAGTTGTTGTGCTTTCCATAACAAACACCATCAAGATCAAGTAGCAGATATTTTTTTTCTTTAAAGTTCATTTTCTTATTAATGTACCTGATCCCTTGTCTGAAAAAATTTCCCACAAACAAGAGTGTTGTTTTGTCCCATTAATTATACCTGCTGCTGTAACTCCATTATTAACAGCCTCTAGACAAGCATTTATTTTAGGTATCATTCCTCCAGTAATTGTCTCATCTTTTATCATTTCTAAAATCTCAGATGAAGATATCTCATCTATAAGTTTCTTTTTTTTATTTAAAACACCATCAACATTTGTCATCAATAATAATCTTCTTGACCTGACAGATTTGGCTATAGCCATTGCAGCAGTATCACCATTGATATTGTGTGTTTGATTATTTTTATCTAAGCCTAATGGAGAAATAATTGGTACTCTATTTTGCTTAATATTGTCTAATAAAATATTGTTATTAATTTCATTTGGTAGACCGACAAAACCAAGCTCTTTTGATATTGGTACTACCTCAATAATATTATCTTTTTTAGTATGAATTGAGAATGCCTTTATATCTTTTTTCTCTAAAGAGTTAACAATATCATTATTAAAATCTATTAAAACTGACTCAACAACATTTATAATTTTTTCATCAGTTACTCTTAGTCCTCTTATAAATTTCGATTGAATGTTAGATTTATCTAATTCTCTTTTTATTCTTGGACCTCCTCCATGAACAACAATAACCGAGAGTCCTAATTTATTCAAAATACTTAAGTCAGTAATAAAATTATCGAAAATACCTCTATCAATTAAAACGTTCCCTCCGTATTTAATAACTATTAATTCATTTTTATATTTTTCAATGTATTTATTAACTTCATTAATTGGAGGCCCGTTTTCAGGAAGTATTTTTTTTAAGTCCATTGATTAATTTTAAATTAAAAATTTAGGTTGTCGTTTTTACAGTTGTTCTTCTCATAATAAATACTTGCTGAGCCATTGTTAAAATATTATTCACTGTCCAGTAAATAACTAAACCACTTGGGAAGGGTGCAAGTATTACAGTTAAGAAAAGTGGAAAGAAAGCAAAAATTTTAGCCTGCATTGGATCAGTAGGTGCAGGATTTAATTTTTGTTGTACCCACATTGAAACTCCCATCGCTACTGGCCAAGCCCCAATAACCAAAAAACTTGGAACATCATAAGGCAGAAAACCAAACAAATTGAAAATGCTAGTTGGGTCACGCTCACTTAAGTCGGCGATCCATCCATAAAATGGCATTTGTCTCATTTCAATAGTTACAAACAAAACCTTATATAAAGCGAAGAATACCGGAATCTGCACGAGTATCGGTAAACAACCTGACATAGGGTTTACTTTTTCTTTTTTATATAAAGCCATCATTTCTTGTTGAAGTTTCATTTTATCATTTTTATGTAACTCTTTTAAACGAACCATTTCTGGTTGAAGCACTTTCATTTTTGCCATGCTTTTAAATGAAAAGTTGGCCAATGGGAAAAAAACCAAACGAATACAAATAGTGATAGCTATAATCGCTAAACCATAGTTTCCAAGTAGTTTAAAAAAATAATCAATTCCGTAAAATAAAGGCTTAGTTATGAAGTATAAAAAACCCCAATCAATTACTAAATCAAATTTATCAATATTCAACGACTGAGCATAGCCATCAATTACATCTACTCTTTTTGCAGCAACAATAATTTGTAATTCCTCCTCGATAGAGCTTTTTTCATTTAATGCCAAAGGGTCTGTTGAAATAAAATTCGCTCTAAATTTATTTTTATAGTCAAATGTTGTTTTAAACTCTTTGTTTTTTGGTGGTATTAAAGAAGTAATCCAATATTTATCACTTATTCCTAGCCACCCTCTAGTCGCAACTTTAGTAAATTTTTTTTCCTGAATGTCATCATAATCCTCTTCTATTAGCTCCCCGTCCAAAGTTGCAATTAGACCTTCATGAAGAATCAGAAAATCAATAATTTCTGGAATTTCATTTCTTATTATTTGTCCGTACGAATAAAAGTCATATTTATTACTACTCTCGTTTATTACCTTTTGTTTAATTGTAAAAAGATATTCATCATCTAATGATATTATTTTTTCAAACTTTAAACCCTGATTGTTGGTCCACGAAAGTTTAATTGGAGAATTTTCTGTAAGTTTGTTATCACCCTCTATTGACCAAATTGTATCTGAATTAGGGACATCAATATTTTTATCAGAAGTAACAAACCCACTTTCTATAAGATATCCCTCTTTTATATTTCTTGGTCCTAATAAATTTACTCTCTGTTCACTATTAAGGGTTACTTTATAATTTTTAAAAGTTAAATCATCTATTGATGCACCTTTTAATGATATTGAACCTATAATGTTATTATTTTCAAACTGAATTCTCTCACTTTGTTTTAATGCTTCTTCTCGCGAAATTGTAATTTGAGTTTCCTTCTGTTCTAAACTTGGTGCATCACCACTTTGTTCAACTTTTTCTTTTTCAATTAAATTTTGTTGTATATTTTTTTGTTCTGGTACAAAAAATAAAGAATATAGAACTATTACCGCAGAGGATAACGCTATTGCAGCTATGACATTTTTTGAGTCCATTATTTTTTAACTTTCATTTCTTTTTTTACAGGATCAAATCCACCTTCTTTAAAAGGGTGGCATGAAAGAATTCTTTTCAAAATTAAATATCCACCCTTTAAAAAACCAAAAGTTTTTAATGCTTCAATGCTATAATCAGAACAAGATGGAAAGTATCTACACGAGTTACCAAGCAATGGACTTACTAAATATTTATAACCTTGAATTAATTTTATTAATATAATTGTAAAAATGCTCATTATTTAATTTTTTCAAAATCTTGAAATAAGGTTTCTTTTATAATTTTAAATTCATTATTTAGCATAGTTGACTTAGCAATAACAAGATATGAATAATCATATTTTAAAGATATTTTTTTGACAGCGTCATTCATAATATTTTTAAGCATTCTCCTTATTTTGTTTCTCTTTACAGCACTTCCAATTTTTTTCTTTGTTACAAATGAGATATTTAATTTTTTATTATCTTTTTTAATTAAGTGACCAAAAAAGATAGTGACAAATTTATTAGATATTTTTTTCTCTTTTAGTAATGATCTGAATTCTTCATTTTTTGAAAGAGCAACTATTTTGCTTCTCATTGACTTAAATAGAAACCGTCAAAGACTTTCTTCCTCTAGCTCTTCGTCTTGCTAAAAGCTTCCTTCCACCTTTAGTTTTCATCTTTGATCTAAACCCATGTTTCCTTGCTCTTTTTATATTTGATGGTTGATATGTTCGCTTCATATTAAGTGATTTGTTTTAATTATTTTGGCCCTTTATAATAATTAAATATATAAATAGCAAATATAAGATTTATATATAACATTAAATTTAATGGAAAAAGGCAAAAGAATTAAATTATTAATTGGATCACTCTATCTATTTGCGGTTAGTCTATTTTTATATTTCTTTTTTTCTAAATTTAGTTTTCAAGAAATTTCTTCTTATGACTTTTTGAGAGATAATAGGACGTACTTTATTGAATTAAAGAACTCTAAATTATTTTTTACTTTAATATCTTTTTTTATAATCATTATATTATGGGTGTTCCCTTTTTTAGGTTTTGGGGGACCAGTTGCTCTCGTTGGTGGTTTTATTTTTGGAAAATGGATAGGAACAGTAGTTGTGGTTTTAGGATTAAGTGTTGGGTCAATTTTTTTATATTCCTTTGGTAATTATTTTCTAAAAGATTTTATACGAGAAAAGTTTTTAAACAAGTTTAAAAATCTAGAATATAAATTTAAAAAATCAGAATTTCTTTATTTATTAATTTATCGTATGGTCGGTGGAATTCCATGGCAAATACAATGTCTTTTGCCAATTCTTTTTGATGTGAAAATTAGGAATTATTTTTTTGCAACATTATTAGGAATCATACCGAGTGTTTTTTTAATAGTCTCAATAGGTAGCGGATTTGAAAAAATTATTGATCAAAATGTAGAAGTTCCAGGTGTAACAGATATTATCTTTTCAAAAGATATTTATATTCCTCTCATCGCTTTCTTTGGACTTATTCTGTTAACAATCATTAGTAGAAATTTCTTTTTTAGTGATTAATGGTGCTCCCATCAAGAATCGAACTTGAAATTTATCCTTACCATGGACACGTTATACCATTTAACTATAGGAGCGTTAAAACTAAATATATTTATGTAGATAATAGAGCATTTTTTTCAAATTATTGCCTTAATTTTTGGATTAATATGATTTATATCTTACTGAGGAAATTTTATGGGTATACATTACGACTATAAATCTACAAAAAGTGCCAAGTTAATGGAAAAGCAAGCTAAAAGAGAGAAAAAACTCGCCGAAAAAAAAGCAAAAAGATTAGCTAAGGAAGGTCCTAAAAAAGAGGGTGGCAAAGCTAAGGTTCTAGATGCATCAAAGCCAATAACTTTAGATTTCCTTACAAATCCAAATAAAGAATGATTACTAAAAATAGGAATGAGCGCTTAAGCAAAGCGCTAAGGAAAAATTTAAAAAAAAGAAAAATTTTTCAAAAAAAAAATAAGAATAAAACAAAATAATGTCGATAAAGCCAGATACTTGGATTAAAAAAATGTGTAATGATCATAATATGATTGAGCCATTTTTAGATCATCAAGTATCTGACGGAAAAATATCTTATGGACTAAGTAGCATGGGGTATGATGTTAGAATATCTGATGAATATAGGATATTCACAAATGTAAATAGCTCTCTAGTTGATCCAAAAAACTTTTCTGATGAAAACTTTATAGAGAGAAAAGGACCATATTGTATTATTCCACCAAATTCATTTGTTTTGGCGAAAACTATTGAATATTTCAGAATACCCAAAGATGTGCTCTGCATTTGTGTTGGTAAAAGCACATACGCCCGAACTGGAATCATATGTAATGTTACACCAATTGAAAATGAGTTTGAGGGCAATATTGTTATTGAGTTAAGTAATACAACTCCTAACCCTGCAAAAATTTATTCAAATGAGGGTATAGCTCAATTTTTATTTTTTAAATCTGATACACAACCTGAAACAACATATAAATCAAAAAATGGTAAATATCAGGGACAAACCACTATACAGGTTGCTAAAATAAAAAAGTAATTTATGGATAAATTTCTGATTGAAGGCCCTTGTAAAGTGAGGGGTAAAGTCTCAATATCAGGGTCAAAAAATGCATCTATACCGATTCTTGCAGCAACCCTACTATTTGATAAGCCGGTAATTATTAAAAATTTACCACTAGTAAGAGATATAAAGACTATGCTTAATTTACTAAAATCTCTTGGATCAAAAATAATTTTGTCTAAAGACAAAAAAACCGTAAAAATTATTAATAGAAAAAAGATGAAAACTTTTGCAAGTTATTCACTTGTGAAAACGATGAGAGGATCAATTTTAGTTTTAGGTCCATTAATTTCAAAATTTCGTAAATCTAAAACTTCTTTACCTGGAGGTTGTTTAATAGGTGCTAGACCTGTAAATTATCATCTTTCAGCATTAAAAAAACTTGGTATGGATTATAAAATTAAAGATGGCTACATTTTCGCTAAAACCAACGGAAGACTTAAAGGAAATATTATAAAGTTTCCCAAAATAAGTGTTGGTGCTACAGAAAATTCAATTATTGCAGCATGTTTAGCTAAA
>CABZHM010000013.1 GCA_902525625.1 uncultured Pelagibacteraceae bacterium
TTGGATTATTGAATGAAACCTACGAGCAATGGCAGGAATTCAAAAAAAATAGAGTTTCATTGAGTGAAATAGAAATTGAAAAGGTAATAAACTTAAGAAATAAAGCTAGAGAAAATAAGGATTATAAAGAAGCTGATCGAATTAGAGATGAACTTTCACACAAAGGCGGTTTACATGTATCTGCTGTTCAAAAAGATCCTAAAACTTATGAGCATATAAATCCTGAAGATGTTGGTAATAACAGAAATATTGTTATTTCTGATCAGTCAGGTAAATCAAATATCCTCTCAAGACTTAAAACAATTGGAATTGATATTAAAGAAGATGATCCTAAAGTTAAAAAATTATTAGAAGAAGTTAAAGATAGGGAGTTCATTGGTTACAGTTATGATGGAGCCGATGCATCTTTTGAGTTACTGGCTAGAAGAGTAATGGGAGAAATTCCAAGGTATATCTCAATTAAGGAATACGACGTTTCAGTCTCAAAAAACAATCAAGATAAAATAGTTTCTAAAGCAAAAGCAAAATTAGAAGTCGATGGTGAACAAATAGTCTGCGAAGGTGAGGGTAATGGACCTGTTAATGCTTTAGACAACGCTATAAGAAGAAATGTTGCAAAGTTAGAAAAATATTCAGAATATTTAAAAGATTTAAAGTTAGTTGACTATAAAGTTAGAATTCTAAATACCGGAACTGAAGCTACTACAAGAGTATCTATTGAAAGCACAGACTCTCGAGGAAAAAATTGGTTTACAATCGGAGTATCACCAAACATAATTGATGCATCATTTAAAGCTCTTATAGATAGTTTAGATTATAAATTATTTAAGGATAAAGCTCCTGCAAGTAAATAAATGAAAATTAAGAAGTTCTCTAAGAAACCTACTGATATTGGAAGTAGGGTAGGAGCAGACCCCGTAGTTTGTTACCCAAATGATACCATAAATAATAATCTTGAAATATTACATGAAGCAAGAAAACATATCAAACAAGTCGATGAAATTATAATTCCACCAAGAGATGCCAAAACTTTTAATGTTAAATCAGGTAATTTTTTTAGAATAGAAAGTGTTGAGGGTCCACAAGTAGGAGATTTAAACATATTTCAAGCTGATAATTTAAATGAAAAGTTTTATTCTGGAAAAACTAGAGCTCTCTACGGAACACATATTTCAGTCGGAGACAAAATGTTCAGTAGTTTCCCATATTTAAGATCATTAGCAACAATAACGTGGGATACATTAGATTGGTATGGTTATGATAAAGATGGAGGCTCGGTTCATGATGTTATTGGTACTAGATGTGATCCTTATACATATAAACTAACTTCAAACAACGAGTACCATTATTGTTGTCATTCAAATTTAACTAGAGCTTTAGTTAGGGAAAAAAATGTCAAATTAGATGAAGCAGAAAAAATTGTACACGATGTATTAAATGTATTTATGCTTACTGGTTTTACCAATGACACTAAGCAATATTTTATGAAATCAAGCCCAGTAAGACCTGGTGATTATTTAGAATTTTTTGCTGAGACTGATCTACTGGCAGCCTTATCTGCTTGCCCAGGTGGAGACTGTGGATCAGAACATTCGTCGGATGTTGCAAAATGTTATCCATTAAAAGTTTCTATTTGGGATGTAGATAAAAAATTTTTGCAAGGCATAACAACTTCTAAGATATCATCTTATAATAGAGACCATGGTTTGACTGATTAACATGTCAAAAAATAATATTTCATTTATTTTATATAATCCTCAATTATCTGAAAATATTGGTGCATGCGCAAGAGCAATTAAAAACTTTAATTTTAATAAATTACTTTTGATAGATCCAAAAACAATATTTCCAAATGATAAAATTTTAGCAACCTCTGTTGGTGCAAAAGATATAATAAATAAAAGTAAAGTTTTTAACAATATTGAAAAAGCGTTAGACGATATTGAGATCGTTATAGCTACTTCAGCGAGGTTTAGAAACAAAAACATTAAGCATATCAACCTAGAGGATTTAAAAAAGATTGATTATACAAAAAAAATTGGCTTTCTATTTGGTTCCGAAGCTTCAGGATTATCTAATAATGAAATAAGTTACGCTAATTACACTTTACAAATTCCAACAAATCCAAAGTTTAAATCATTAAATCTTTCCCATAGTTTAATTATTATAGCTCAAGTTGTCTCTAGTATAATAAGAATGAAAACTAAGCCGTTTCAGAAGTCAAAAAAAGTTAAATCTGCATCAAAAAAAGAAATTCAGTCAATGATTAACCTCTGTATAAATAATTTAGAAAATATTAATTTTTTCAAACCAAAAGAAAAGAAACCCATAATGCTACAGAATTTAAGAAACATTTTTTATAAAATGGAATTATCTGATAAAGAAACACGTATTTTATCAAGCGTATTTGCAAGTTTGGGTAAAAAACGTTGATTGACAAAATAATGTGTAAGTTTATAAGACCCAATATTAAATGACAAAAAGATTAAACTCGAAACATAAAGTTGATAGAAGATTAAAAGTAAATCTATGGGGAAGACCCAAAAGTCCTTTTAACACCAGAGCTTATGGACCGGGTCAACATGGTCAAACCAAATCATCTAAACCCTCAGACTATGGTATTCAGCTTCAAGCAAAACAAAAATTAAAAGCTTATTATGGCAATATCAATGAAAGACAATTTAGAAATATTTATAAAAAAGCTAGCATGTTAAAAGGAGATACAAGCGAAAATCTAATTGGTTTGTTAGAAAGAAGACTGGACGCTGTAATTTATAGAGCAAAATTTGCAACAACAATCTTTTCTGCACGACAACTGATTAATCATGGTCATGTTAAAGTTAATGGAAAAAAAGTAAATATTTCAAGTTATTCGGTGAAAGAGGAAGATTCTATTGAAATAAGAGACAAATCAAAACAATTAGCTATCGTTGATATAGCTTTAGCAAATAAAGAAAGAGAAACTCCAGAATATATTCAAATGGACGAAAAGAACAAAAAATTTAAATTTATAAGGGTGCCAAAGTTTGAGGAAGTTCCTTATCCAATTGTTATGGAACCAAATCTAGTCATCGAATATTACTCTAGATAGAATTATTTTTTATAATTCACACCTTTATCATCAAAGACTTTTTTTAATTCACCATTTTCATACATTTCTTTAACGATATCACATCCACCAACAAATTCTTTTTTAATATATAATTGTGGTATTGTTGGCCAATCACTGAAAGTCTTTATACCTTCTCTTAAAGATTGATCTTCTAAAACATTAACTCCCTTATATTTTACTTCTAAGATTTTAAGTAAATTTGCAACTGCCATTGAAAATCCACATTGTGGAGCATCAGGCGTTCCCTTCATGAATAAACAAACTTCATTATTATCAATATGATTTTGAATTAAATTTTTAGTTTGATCATCCATTATTGCCCTTTTGTTTTTATTGCTAATGCATGCAGTTCATTTCCCATTTTACCCTTTAAGGAATTATATACCATTTTGTGTTGTTCAATTTTACTCTTACCATTAAATTGTGATGAAGTAATTGTTGCTGAATAATGATTTCCATCGCCAGCTAAATCTTGTATCTCAATTAGAGCATCTGGCATAGCTTCCTTAATATGTTTTTCGATTTCTTTTAAATCCATTGCCATAATTAATTCATATACTCCTTAAGCCAATTAGTATTATATGATTTTAATTCGTCAATTGTAACTTTTGTCTTTTGATTAATAATCATGTTTTTGTCGATAATTTTGCCCAATTCATCAAAATGAACAGAGTTTTTGTCTAATATACTGATAACCTTTTTTAAATCTTTTGGGTCTATCTCAATTACATATCTTCCTTGATCTTCACAAAACAAGTATTCGATTTCATTCATAAAATATTTAGGTTTATTAAATTCTATACCTTTATTCCCCTTAATACACATTTTACTTACAGCCGTAATTATTCCACCAATAGAAACATCATGAGCAGTTTTAATAAGATTGTTTTTAATTAGTTGAAGAATTGATTCACCATTATTTTTTTCATTAAAAAGATTAATTTCAGGAGGTGGTCCATTCTTTTCGTTTAATATGTTTCTTGCAAAAAGACTTTGATCTAGATGACCTTCGGTTTTACCAATTACTAAAACAAGATTATTTATTTCTTTAAAGTCCATCGTTATCATTTGTTTATAATTTTTCATTAAACCTACACCACCAATTGAAGGTGTTGGTTTAATTCCAATTTCTTTTGTTTGGTTATAAAACGATACATTTCCAGAGACGACTGGAAATTTCAAATATTCACAAGCTTCACCTATTCCTTGAACACATTCAACAAACTCCCCCATGTTTTCTTCTTTCTCTGGACTTCCAAAGTTTAAACAATTCGTTATAGCAATTGGAGTTGCTCCAACTGAAATAAGATTTCTCCAACTTTCACAAACAACCTGTTTTCCACCTGTTAGAGGATGTGCCCAACAATAAATAGCCGAAGAATCAACTGTTGCAGCTATTGCCTTGTCAGTTCCGTGAACTCTCACCACACCAGAATCACCACCTGGTTTTTGAATTGTATCTCCCATAACGGTGTGATCATACTGTTGCCAGATCCATTCTTTACTACAAACATTAGGATTTGATAAAATTTTGCCTAAAACTTCTTTAATTTTAAATTTTTTAAATTCTTCTTTTTTAATTAAATTTTTTTTAGGTAACTTTGTCTTTTTCCATTTTCGATCATACATTGGGGAATTTTCAACAAGAGTATTAATTGGAATAGTAGCTACTTGTCTTTCATCATAATATAATTCAATATTTTTTGTATTAGTTGTTTTACCAATTATAGCAAAATCTAAGTCCCATTTATCAAATATTTTTTTTGCTAAATCTTCTTTTCCATTTTCCAAAACAATCAACATTCTTTCTTGGCTTTCAGAAAGCATAATTTCATAAGGTGTCATTTTGCTTTCTCTGCATGGAACCTTATTTAGATTTAATTCGATTCCTAAATTACCTTTTGAAGCCATTTCGATGCTTGATGATGTAAGACCTGCTGCACCCATGTCTTGTATTGCAATGATTGAGTCACCAGCCATCAATTCTAGACAAGCTTCAAGTAAAAGTTTTTCTGTAAAAGGATCTCCAACTTGAACAGTTGGTTTTTTTTCCTCTATTTTTTCATCAAAACTAGCTGATGCCATACTTGCTCCATGAATACCATCTCGCCCTGTTTTTGAACCTACATAAATAACAGGCTTATTAAGACCAGCAGCTTTTGAATAAAAAATTTTGTTTTTCTTAACTAATCCGAGAGTCATTGCGTTGACTAATATGTTACCATTATAAGAGCTGTCAAAAGAGGTTTGCCCAGCAATAGTCGGCACACCCATGCAATTTCCATAGCCCCCAATTCCATGAACAACTCCTCTTAAAAGATTTTTTGTTTTTTTATTTTGTGAAGATCCAAAATGAATTGAATTTAAATTTGCAATTGGTCTTGCACCCATTGTAAAAACATCCCTCATAATACCGCCAACACCAGTTGCTGCTCCTTGATAAGGTTCAATAAAAGATGGATGATTATGACTTTCAATTTTGAAAACTATTGCATCTCCGTCTTCAATATCAATCACACCTGCATTTTCTCCTGGTCCTTGAATTACTTTTTCTCCAGAAGTTGGTAGTTTTTTTAAATGAAGTCTTGAGGACTTATAAGAGCAATGCTCATTCCACATAGCAGAGAAAATTCCGAGTTCAGTAAGATTAGGAACTCTTTTTAATAAATCACAAATTTTTTTATATTCCTCTTTTTTTAAACCGTGATCTATAGCTATCTGTTCGTTTATTTTCATTATCTGATGTTATTTATTAAATTTTTAAAAAAAAAAGATCCATCTTCACCAGATAAACTTTTATCTATCATTCTCTCTGGATGGGGCATCATTCCTAAAACATTTTTTTCCTTATTAAAAATACCAGCGATATTCTTTAATGAACCATTTGGATTAAATTTTTCCTCAGTTTTTCCATTGTTGTTGCAGTAATAAATAGCTACTTGATTATTATCCTCTATTTCTTTGAGTTGATCATTGGTACAAAAATAATTTCCTTCATTGTGAGCAATGTGAAACTCAAATACCTCTTTATTTAAATTTTTGAAATATGGGTTATCTTTGTTATCGATTTTTACAAAAACATTTTTACAAATAAATTCTAAATACCTATTTCTTAACAAAACTCCTGGAACCAATCCACTTTCAACTAATATTTGAAAACCATTACAAATCCCCATTACCAAACCACCCGATTTTGCAAAATTTATTACTGATTGCATTATCTTGGATTTAGAAGCCATGCTTCCACATCTCAAATAATCACCATACGAAAATCCACCTGGAAGTACTACCAAATCAGATTTAGGTAATTCATTATCATTATGCCAGACCATTTGATTTTTAAAACCAAACTTATTCAGTGCGACGTGCATATCTCTGTCACAATTTGAACCTGGAAAAGTAATTACTGCTGATTTCATCAATTATTGTATCTCAATAATTTTATAATTCTCTATTACAAGATTCGCTAAGAGTTTGTTACACATATCTTCAACAATTTTTTGAGCCTTTTTTGGATCGTTTTCTTTTACGTCGATCTCAAAATATTTACCTTGTCTTACTTCATTGACATCTTTAAATCCCATTCCATCTAAAGTTTTATGTATTACTTTTCCTTGCGGATCCAGAACATCTTTTTTTAAAGTGATAATTGCAGAAACCTTCATTTACTCTTTTTTTTTACTGAAGATAATTTTGTAACATTGACTGCAGCAACATTGGATTGTTCATGTAAAATTCCCAGTCTTTTTGCAACTTCAGTATATGCTGGTATTAAATCTCCTAAATCTTTTCTAAATCTATCTTTATCTAGTTTCTTTTCCGTAATAGAATCCCATAATCGACAAGTATCTGGACTAATTTCATCAGCTAAAATAACTTCATTCTTACCGTTTATTTTTATTCTCCCAAATTCAAGTTTAAAGTCTATCAACTTGATACCAACGCCTCTAAACATACCAATCATAAAATCGTTAATTCTTAGGATCATTTTCTTTACGTTTTCAATTTCTTTTTTTGAGGCCCATTCAAAAGTATAGATATGATCTTCTGCTACTAAGGGATCACCAAGTTCATCATCTTTCAAACAGTATTCAATTAGGGGCTCTTTAAGAACTGTTCCATCCTCAATTCCAAGTCTTTTGGTTAAAGAACCGGTAGCAACATTTCTGACAACAAACTCAATTGGAATAATTTCTACCAATTTGATTAATTGTTCTCTCATATTTAATCTTTTTACCAAATGATTTTTAATTCCTATTTGAGACAGATTAGAAAGTATGTGCTCTGAGATACGATTATTTAATACACCTTTACCTTCTATAGTGCTTTTTTTCTGATTATTAAAGGCAGTTGCATCATCTTTAAAATATTGGATAACTAAATTTTTATCAGAAGAAGCATAAATGATTTTAGCTTTACCCTCGTATAATTTTTTACCTTTTTTCATTATCTGAATACTCTTCTAAATATTAAGTTCACATTCTTAAAATGTTTAGCGTAACTAAAAATTAGTCGTAATTTTTTTGGTGAAATCTTGCTCATTATATATTTGTCGGTCTGAATAACGCTATACAAGTCTAGATTTTCCACAAAACATTTTTTTGCATAATTTTGAATCATTCTATAAGATTTTTCTCTACTTAATCCAGTTTTCGTTAATTCTAACATTAATTCTTGAGAAAAAATTAATCCTTTTGTTAGATTTAAATTTTGTAACATTTTTTTTGGATAAACAATCATATTATCTAATATATTGGCCAATCTTACCAAAGCGAAATCAAGTGTGATGTTTGCGTCTGGTCCGATATTTCTCTCTACACTTGAATGTGAAATATCTCTTTCATGCCATAAAGCAATATTTTCTAAGGCAGGCACAACCGCACTTCTTACCATTCTTGATAAGCCTGTGAGATTTTCGCTCAAGATAGGATTTTTTTTATGTGGCATCGCTGAAGATCCTTTTTGATTTTTTGAAAAATATTCTTGTAATTCATAGACCTCTGTTCTTTGAAGATGTCTTATTTCTGTTGCAACTCTCTCAATGGATCCAGCTATAATACCTAAGACTGAAAAATAAAATGCATGACGATCACGAGGAATTATTTGAGTTGAAATTGGCTCAACCTTTAACCCAAGTTTTTTAGCAACATGTTGTTCGACCTTTGGAGAAATATTTGCAAAAGTTCCAACAGCTCCTGATATTGCACATGTAGAAACCTCATTAATTGCATCGATTAATCTTTTTTTATTTCTTTTAAACTCCTCATAAAAAGATGCTAATTTAAGACCAAATGTTATTGGTTCAGCATGTATACCGTGACTTCTACCCATACAAGGAGTAAATTTATATTTACGAGCTTGTTTTTTTAGTACTTTTAAAATTTGATCTAAATCTTTAACAAGAATTTTTCCTGATTGAATCAATTGAATATTAAAACTTGTATCTAAAACATCAGACGATGTCATCCCTTGATGGAGATACCTTGCTTTAAGACCTGCTTTTTCAGTTACAGACGTCAAAAAAGCAATCACATCATGTTTGACCCGACTTTCTATTTGATGAATTCTCTTTACATTAATTCTTGCTTTTTTTTTAACCGTTGAAGAAACACCTTTTGGAATTTGGTTTAGCTTCTCCATTGATTGTGCTGCAGCAATTTCTACATCAAGCCAAATCTTATACTTATTTTGTTCGGACCATATGTCTGTTAATTCTTTACGAGAGTATCTTTTTATCATTAATTGTATGGTGGTTTAGAATATCCTTTAGCAGATTCTGTAAAGATTTCATAACCATTTTCAGTTATTCCTATTGTATGCTCGAATTGTGCAGATAAAGATTTATCTTTTGTAACAGCAGTCCAACCATCGTTTAAAAGTTTTGTCTCAAATTTTCCAGCATTTATCATTGGCTCTATTGTAAAAGTCATACCTGGCCTTAATTCCATGCCAGTGTTTTTATTACCATAATGTAAAATATTTGGTGCCTCATGAAACATCGTTCCAATTCCGTGACCACAAAAATCTCTTACAACTGAAAAACCTCGTTCTTCGACATAGGATTGAATTTCATGTCCGATATCACCAAGTTTAATACCTGGTTTAAGAATTTTAATTGCTTTCATCATTCCTTCGTAAGTAGCATCAATTAAATTACTTAATTTTACCGATGTTTTGCCAACACAAAACATTCTACTAGTGTCCCCATAATGATTATCAATGATTGCGGTAACATCGACATTTAAAGCATCACCATCTTGTAAAATTCTATCATCAGAGGGTACACCATGACAAACAACATGATTTAAAGAAGTACATAATGATTTTTCAAAACCTCTGTAAAAAAGCGGTGCAGAGTGACCTCCGTTATCTCTTATGAATTCATAGCCAAGTTTATCTATGTAGCTTGTAGTAACACCCTCTTTGATATTTTCAGTGAGCATGTCTAAAGTTTTTGCAGCAAGATTTCCTGCAACTCTCATTTTTTCAAACTTTTCAGAATAATTATTCATTTATAATTTTTATTTTTTTTTCAATCAAAATTTTTTTTGAACTAATTTTACATCTGTAAGCTAAGAAGTTTACTCCTGCTTTTTTAGCAACCCGGTAATTATTATAATATTCTGGGTCGATGTCTTTTGCTATTTTAAAGTTTTCCATATTTTGTATTTGCACTAGAAAAATCAAGTATGTTTTGTAACCTTTTTTTATGGCATCAATAAGGGTGAGTAAATGCCTTGATCCTCTTGAGGTAATTGCATCAGGAAATTCAGCAGTTTTATTATCTCGAAAAAGCGTTACGTTTTTTACTTCTACAAAGATCTTTTTATTGTTTTTTTCAGCCAAAAAGTCAAATCTTGTCTCTTTATTGAAAAAAACCTCTGGTTTAATTGTTTCATTATTCTTTAACTCATTAATAAGATTTTTCTCTAGACCATTGTGAACAATTTTGTTAGCTAAATGAGTGTTTACACCTACAAGATTTCCTTTAGCTTTTAGAATTTGAAGTGTGTATTTCAACTTTCTTTTTGGATCATCATTTTTTAAAAGATAGGCTTCATTTCCCTCATTTAGAAGTCCTTTCATAGATCCAGTGTTAGGACAATGTGCCGTAACTACTTGATTATCTAGTTTAACATCAACAAAAAAACGTTTGTATCTTTTGATTAGTTTGCCTTTTATTAAAGACTTGGTAAATTCCATTTTCAAATTATACATATAATAATGAGTAAAAACAAAAAAGTTAATGCTGCAATTTTGATAATTGGTAATGAAATTTTATCAGGAAGAACTCAAGACACAAATACGAGCACATTGGCTCTTTGGCTTAATTCAATTGGTATAAAAGTAAATGAAGTAAGAGTTATTCCTGATGTAGAACAAACTATCGTTGATACTCTTAATGTTTTAAGAAAATCCAATGATTATGTTTTTACAACTGGAGGGATTGGTCCTACTCATGATGATATTACTGCACAGTCTGTCTCAAAAACTTTCAATCGAAATTATGAAATACACAAAGAGGCTTTTAAAATTTTAGATTCTTATTACAAAAAAGGAGAATTCAATGAGGGCAGACAAAGAATGGCATGGATGCCAGAAGATGCAGAATTAATTTTAAATCCAACAAGTGGTGCCCCTGGATTTAGTGTTGAAAATGTATTTTGTCTACCGGGTGTACCATCAATAATGAAGTCTATGTTAGGCGGATTGAAGAATAAATTAGCTGGTGGAGAACCAATTTTAAGTCACACAATTAATTTAAGAACAGTTGAAAGTGAAATTGCTAACTCTTTGATGAAAGTTCAAGATCAAAACCAAGATGTCGAAATTGGAAGTTATCCTTTTTTTCATGCTGGTAAGTTAGGTGTATCGATTGTTTTGAGATCCGAAAATCAGTCTAAAATTGACTTTTGCAATACCCAAATTCTAAAATTTATAAAAGAAAAAAATATTGAAATTGTAGAAAGATAAATGCTTTACTTTGCTTACGGCAGCAATCTTCACCATATTCAAATGAAAAGAAGATGTAAGGATAGCATTTTTCTAAAAAAAATAGATTTAAAAAATTTTAAATTGACTTTTAGAAGTAAATATAGAGCAGCTGATATTGAACCTAAAAAAAATTCAATTGTCCCAGGCGGTTTATTTGAAATTTCAAAAAGTGATGAAAAAAAACTAGATATTTACGAAGATTTTCCAATTTTATATAAAAAATATTATTTTTTGTATGAAGGTTACAAAGTAATGACTTATACAATGACAAAAAAAACGCCTTTTAGATTTCCAACAGAAAGATATTTAAATGTAGTCAAGCGTGGGTATAAAGATTGTAAACTTGATTTAAAATATTTAGAAAAAGCTCTAGTAATTTAAAATTTATTTTTTAACCAACGATTAAGGTATCCTTAGATCCACCACCCTGTGAACTATTAACTATTGTGCTGCCTTTTCTTAAAGCTACTCTAGTTAGTCCACCTGAAGTTACATAATTTGATTTTCCTGATAAAACGAATGGTCTTAAATCAAGATGTCTCGGCTCGATATCATTATTAGTTATAGTTGGACCAGTTGATAATACTTCTAGTGGTTGCGCAATAAATTCTCTTGGATTTTTTAAAATTTTCTGTCTTACCTCTTCAATTTCTTTTTTGGGCGCTTTGGGTCCTATCATCAATCCATATCCACCCGAGGCGTTTGCTGGTTTTACAACTAACTTAGATAGATTTTCTAAAACATATTTTTTTTGTTGTTTGTCATGGCATAAATATGTTTCAACTTGATTTAATATAGGTTGTTCCCCTAGATAATAGATAATCATTTTATTAACAAACGAATAGACAACCTTGTCATCAGCAACACCTGTTCCTATTGCGTTTAAGATACCAACATTTTTTTTTAACCAACACTTAAATAAGCCTGGCACTCCAATCAAAGAGTCTTTATTAAAAACTTTAGGATCCAAAAAACTATCGTCAAGTCTTCTATATATACAGTCAACTTTTAGAGGTCCTTTGACAGTTTTCATATAAACATTATCATCTTCAACAAAAAGATCTTTACCCTCTACTAGAGCGATCCCCATTTGCTCTGCTAAAAATGAGTGTTCAAAGTAAGCCGAGTTATAAATTCCTGGAGTTAAAACAACCATGTGGGGGTTAGCTGTTTTTTTTGGAATACACTCAACCATACAATTGTATAATTTATTTGTGTACTGGTGAATTGATGAAACTTTATATCTAGTAAATAGCTCTGGAAAAACATCTCTCATAACCATTCTATTCTCTAACATATAAGAAACACCAGATGGTACTCTTAAGTTATCTTCAAGCACTAAATATTCACCATTTTTATTTCTGATTAAATCGATCCCAGATATGTTTGACCAAGCTTTAAATTTTGGTGAAAAACCTTCGCATTGTTTTACATAATAAGGAGATTTTAAAATTATGTCCTCGGGCACTACTTTATCCTTAAAAATTTTTTTTTGATTATAAATATCGTCAATAAAAAGATTAAGAGCATTCGCTCTTTGTCTTAAACCTTTTGAAATTTTGTTCCAAGCAAGTTTAGGAATTATTCTTGGGATGATATCTAAAGGCCATTTTTTTTCTTCAGCTCTATTATTTGCAGCGTAAACTCTAAAATTTATTCCCCTAGCACTAATCGTACTTTGACAATTTTTTTCTATTTCTTGTAGTTTTTTTTTGCCATATTTTTCTAGGATACTAGAAATTATAAGTGCATGTTTTCTTAATTTGTTATCCGCTGTAAAATAACCATCATATGCATATTTCGCGTTATAATCTTTCCATAATTTAGAGGTCATTTAATATCTTCAAATTTTAAATTAATTAATTCAATTGTATATTTGTTATACCTGTTATGTGAGAAATAGATTATACATTAAACAATTTTAAAAATATTGCTTAAAAATAATGACTTATTGTATAGGAATAAAAGCAAATGATGGTCTAGTTTTTGCATCAGATTCAAGAACTAACGCAGGATTAGATAATGTAAATATTTACACTAAAATGTTTACGTATGATGTTGGTGATAGAACAATAATTATCGTAACCTCTGGAAATTTAGGTACTTCACAAGCTGTATATAAATCTATTGAAAAAGATTTAGAAGATAAAACTGGAATAATGAATTTAAATACCTGTAAAGATTTTGATCAAATAGCCTCTTATGTTGGATCTCTTAACGTTGAACACTCAATGCCAAAAGGAATAAATACTGATACGGTTTTATTAGGATCAACTTTTATAGTTGGCGGACAAATTAAAGATCAACCGATGCAACTTTATTTAGTTTACCCACAAGGTAATTATATCAAACCAGCAGATAGTAAACCTTATCTAGTAATTGGTGAAGTAAAATACGGTAAACCAATTTTAGACAGAGTTATAAAACCTGATGTCTCAATTGGAGATGCCTCTAGATGTGCCCTGATTTCAATTGACTCTACTTTAAAAAGTGACTTAACAGTTGGACCACCAATTGACTTCGTGGTTTATAAAAAAAATGAATATAAAATTCTGTCACAAAAATGTTTGAATATTGCTGATGATGAATATTCTAAAGTATGCAATCAGTGGTCAGATGGCATATTTAAAATTTTTAATTCTTTTCCAAGATTTGATTGGGAAAAGTAATTTACCTGTTAGAAAGCCAAATTGTTTGACAGGGATCCAGTTTAATTTTTTTATCAGGTGTAAAAAATATTTTACTTCCTAGTAAGTCTTTATAATTTAAAAACTTTTTACTTAACTTGAAATATTGCATTTTCGAGGAGAGATTTGTTAAGCAGATTATTGTTTGCTTTTTATCAATACTTTTTCTTTTAAAAGAAAATATTTTTGGTCCAAGATTGATATTTTCTCTATCCGCGTTTGGGTGAAATGCTTTTTGTTTTTTTTTGATACTTAATAAATTTGAAATCTTTTTATAAAAATAATTCTCTTTAGAATCTTTATTATTAAGTTTGTTTGAAATATTTTTCAAATTCCATTTATATCTATTAACGTCTCGATTATTTCCAGTGATCACAAATTTTGCCTCATCATTAGATGTTCCAAACATGGAGTTGAAATAAATCGCTGGGACTCCTTCGAATGCTATCATTATCGAATGAGCGGAAATATATCTTTCAAATGCAAACTTACCATCATCATAATTAGTTTTTTTTAAAGCATCAAATATAGTTATATTTGCCTCATAAACCTTTTTTGATTTATTATGAATTTTTCTATAAGAAAACTTTGATCCATTTTTCTTTAATCTGTTAAGAAATTCTTTTAAGACTTTGTTACTTAATATTCCTTCAGTGGGTCTCATTCCAATTCCATCATGGGATGCAATGAAATTTAAATAACAATTTCCATTTTTACTTTTTGGAAGTTTTTTACTCCAACTGTAGAGATAGGAGTTATTTTCAAATAAGAAAGCGTGGATTAATAAAGGTGGCAAGGAAAAATTATATATCCAGTTAGCTTCATCATTTTTACCAAAATAACTTAAATTTTCTTTTTCAGGCAAGTTTGTTTCTGTAACTATTAAGGTTTGAGTATTAAGTAAGTCAGAAATGATTCTTAGGAGCTTTATGATTTCATGTGTTTTGTTCAAGTTAATACACTTCGTTCCACTTTCTTTCCAAATATAAGCAATTGCATCTAATCTAAAAATAGTTACTCCATGATTAATTAGGTTAATCATGATTTTTATAAAGCGTAATAACACTGCTGGGTTTTTAAAATTTAAGTCTAATTGATCTGGACTGAATGTTCGCCAAAGATAGTCAGTTTTATTAAAGATACCTATTTTTTTTAAAAGTTTATGATCTCTTGGCCTTACAACTTTTGACGTATTAAATTTAGAATCTACAGTTAAAAAATAATCTTTACCAGGTTTTTTTGACTTTAAAAAATTTTTAAACCACAAACCTCTCGCCGATGAATGATTAATGACAATATCTGCCATCACATCACTTTTTTTTGAAAAACTTTTTATATCCGACCAATTGCCGAGCTTACCATCTATTTTGTAATGATCTTTTACTGCAAAGCCACTATCACTACTTGAAGGATAAAATGGTAAAAAGTGAACAGTGTTAAAATTTTTACTTAATTTTTTTTGAAAGAAGTTTTCAAATACTTTAATTGAATGTTTTTGATTTTGGGCAAAAATGCTATCGCCATAGCATATAAGCATTGAAGTTTTTTCAGATATATTCTTTGTCTTTTTTTTATTTTTTTGGTTGAATTGTTTTAAAAGCTGTATGACTTCAGTACTATAAAAATTAATATCCTTTTTCTTGCAATGAGCTTGATATATATTATTAATTTTAGAGTAAATCTGTCTTTGGTTTATTTTGGATAACATTAACTATATTTTTTGTTATCCTCATTAACAACTCTTTCTAGCCTTCCTAAAAAATCAGGTATTGCACTTTTTACTCTACTCCACGTAGGTATAAAAGGTGTATCCATTGGATTAAGAATAAATGCTTCTCCAGCCTTCATTATATTTACAGCAAATAATTCAACAGCTTTTTCTTCTGTATGAGAGTCAAATTTTAATCCATTCATGTATGCATCACTTCGATAAATATCAATTAAATCTAAAGCAGATCTATAATAAGTTGCTTTTAGAGATCTAAATTTTTCTCTACTAAATGTATTTCCTTGAGTAGCTAATTTTTTAATAAATGTTTTTATTATATCAATTGACATTCTAGATAAACCTTTGGTTTCATCGTCGCTAGATAAAATTTGATGTTTATGATCATAAGTATCAGCTAAATCGACCTGACAAATATTTTGCGGTGAAAAACTTCTTTGCATTTCAGATAAAATACCGACTTCAATACCCCAATCAGAAGATATCCTTAATTCTGGTAAAACATTCCGTCTAAAAGAGAACTCACCAGCCAAAGGATACTTAAAAGACTTCATAAACTCTAAATAGCTACTAGCACCAATAGTCTTTTCGAGAGCAGTTAGTAAAGGAAAAACAAGTAATCTTGCAACTCGGCCATTCATTTTTCCGTTAGCAACTCTTGGGTAATATCCTTTACAAAATTCAAAGTTAAAAAGAGGGTTTACAACTGGATAAAAAAGTTTAGCTAACATTCTCCTATCATAGGTTTTTATATCGCAATCATGTAAGGCAACAGAACGCGCAGTATCTCTTGCAATAGACATACCAATACAATACCAAACATTTCTTCCCTTACCGAGTTCACTTGGTGAAAGATCTTTTTTCTTTAATTCTTTATCAAGTTTTTTTAGTCCAGGTCCATCGTTCCACAAAAGAGAAAAGGGTGCCTTTAGTTTTTTGAAAAACTTCCAAGCTTTTTTTGCTTGATTTTCGTTAGCTTTATCAAGACCAACTATAATATGATCTAAATATTTTGTTTTACTAATTTCCTCTACAATATTAGGTAAAGCGTTACCCTCTAGCTCTGAATAAAGACAGGGTAAAATCAACTCCATTTTTCTTTCTTTAGAAAATTTTAATAAATCTTTTTCAATTTCTGTGGTGGATCTTGTCCCAAAATCATGCAAAGTCGAGATTATTCCATTTTGAGAAAATTCACTCATAATTTAAGTTTAGACATTATGATTTAATTTAGCTAGAGCCATTTTAATCACATCAGCCCAGCCTTCCGGAGATGGTTTATTTGAAAATTCAAGGTTATTAATATTAATTTGATCAAGTTTAAACTGATCGTTAAAAACTAAGCAAGGAATATCGCTATTTCTTAGCATATCTAGATCATTATAGTTATCGCCAACTGCAATAGTTTTAATCTTATCTTCAGTTTTTTTTAAAATTTTTATGACTTTATTCATAGATTTTACTTTATTAACCTTATCACATAAGTTTGAGACACGTCCACCATCTTGTAAAGTTAAAGAATTATCGTTTAAAATTTTTAATAGTTTATTTTTTTCTGTTTTTTTTCCAATGAATAAAAGTGGCAAAGTGTAATTTCTACTTAAAACATTTTTGAGTTTGTCATCCTTTTGCCCAAATATTTCCTCTTGTTTTTTTTTAACTAATTTGGAAATTAAAATACATTTATTTTTTATTTTTTCAGGAACTTTTAAATTAAAGATTTTCAGCAATTCTTCTTTTTCTCTACTAAGAATTATTTTGTTTGGAAAATTTTTATTTATTAAATTTAAACCATGAATTGATGAACCATTTTCTGAAATGTAAGGAAGCTCAACACCCAATTCCTCGTTAAATTTTTCAATTTCTTTTTCAGTTTTGCTTGAATTTGGAATAATAATAATCCCATTATTCACAAGTTTTCTAATATAAAGTTTGATGGGGTCGAATTTAAAAGTATCTCTATGTAAAAGTGAACCATCTAAGTCGGTAAAAATCAAAATCGTAATTTTTTTTTTCATTGCTTAAATTACAATAAATATTTATATAAACACTTCAAAAAGTTAATAAAATAGTAGCTCTTTTATAAAATTCGACAGAAAAAATAATATTATTAACCATATTATAATTTCTACTTGAGGATGAATTCTACATTTAAATTATATAATGAGACATAGTGCGGTTTGACTAATTTGTTAGATATTTTTATTAAATTATATGATTTCTAAATCAATTATTAATTTTTCTGAATATTTTGTTTTAAACTATAAAAACTCCCCAGTTGATTCAAATTTGATGGAGGATTTTGTAAATAATGATTATTTTAAAAACTTGTTGATAAATTTAACTGAAATAGATCCTTATGATTTTAAGATATCAGATGAATTTTTTAGATTGAACGCTATTTCTTTATTGCCTCATTTAAGAATACTAAAAACTTCTTTAAATTTGACGACTGAAAGGTTTCTTCTAGAGCTTTCATTTCTTGTGCAACCTTTTAATAAGCATTTATCAAGTGAATTAAAAATTCTATCTTCAAAAATTAATAATTCTGAGTTTGGAAATGCCAAATTAATATCAAATTTACTAACCAGCTCAAAAAGTTTATTTTATAAAAAACTGATTTTAGATTACGAGAAAAAAAATCCTTTAGCTTTATATCCAACCTCGAGTTACA
The DNA here is from genome assembly GCA_902525625.1 of uncultured Pelagibacteraceae bacterium. GTDB lineage: Bacteria > Pseudomonadota > Alphaproteobacteria > Pelagibacterales > Pelagibacteraceae > Pelagibacter. Next base: position 18,195 of record CABZHM010000013.1, read on the forward strand.
GAAATTCGTGTGGTCATGTTGTAAGTTCAAACGACTATCAACAGATAGAAGCAACTATGAACCTAAATACTTTCACGTCAATTAAAGTAGAGGAAAATACATTAGATATAAATAATTCTCTTTTGAGAGATCAATACAAATCGTTTGGAAGGTGTGTTTGTTTATTAGATCAAAATATTGAGGATAATTATGGACTAGAAATTGAAAATTATTTCAATCATCATTCAATTGTCTTAGAAAAACTCGTTTATAGAGCTATGGAGGTTGATAAGCATATAAAAAATGTTGAGAAGATAGTAGAGGATTTTAGAAAACTTGGCGTGAACAGAAATGAACCCATCTTAATAATTGGAGGGGGAGTTATAGGGGATATTGGAGCTTTTGCAGCATCTATTTATCATCGAAGCACTCCATATATAATGTTGTCAACTTCTGTTGTAAGTGCGATAGATAGTGGACCAAGTCCAAGATCATGTTGTGATGCGGGAGGATTTAAAAACCTTCTAGGTTCTTTCCATGCTCCAGTTCTTAATATATCTGATAGATCATTCTTTAAAAGTTTAAAAACTTCATGGGTCCGTCATGGTATTGCTGAAATACACAAAATGGCAGCAATTAGAGATAAAGAATTATTTAATTTACTTGAGGATACAGGACTTGATTTAATGAAAACACATTTTGGTACAATTAATTGTAATTCCCAAGATGAAATAGTTAAAAAATCAAAAAAGATAATTGGTTTATCTTTAAAAAGTTACGTCGAGAGTGAATATGATAATTTACACGAGGTTCACAGTATTAGAGATCATGCTTTTGGCCACGGATTAAGTGCAAACTTTGAACTTAAAGCAGGATTATTACATGGTCATGCCATAAGTGTTGAAATGACCTTAAGTTCTTTTATGTCTTACAAAAGAGGCTGGTTAAGTGAAAAGGATTTGCATAGAATTTTAAAGTTATTTAGCGAATATGAATTGAGTTTATGGCATGACATATTGTTAGATGAGAAATGCATGAATGAAGGTTTTGATAAAATTCTTCAAAAAAGAGGTGGTAACTTAGCTATCCCAGTTCCAATTGCTATCGGAAAGTGTAAATATATTAATGATCTAACCAAGTCTGAATTAAGAGAAATTATTCAAGAATATAAAATAATAGTTTCAAAATACCCCAGAAAAGGATTGGGTGTCGAACCTCTTTGTTCAGATGCAGGACTTGAAGATCCGGTTACTGTTTTTAAAGCAGATGAAAATATTGCAAAAGAAGCAAATTTAAATTAATAAAATGCACCAATTTGTAATTCCAATTCACCATGTGAATTGGAGTACAAGATCAGTCCTCGAGGGAATTTCTCAAAAATATAAACCAAAACAAATTTTTGTTGTAACGTCGGATCAAGAAATTAAAATTTTAAAGGAAAAATCTAAGTTCTGGAATATTAAAAATTTAAATTTGTTGAATGAGGATAACTTTTTTTTAGATAAATATAATTTAACAAAAACTGATATCGTTTCACAGATAACTCAAAATAAACCTAATTATTCTCCTGGATGGTTGTACCAACAAATTATTAAATTAGGGGCTAATGATGTTATTGATGAATTAGAAGATGTTTTTGTAGTATGGGATTCTGATTTACTACCAGTTAGATCTTGGCCAATACTTGATGAAAAAAAAGAAAAATTTGCTTTGTTACAAGATAAATCATATGGAAACCAAGATGTTTTAAATTCATGGAAAAATTTAATAATTAATGTATTAGAAATAAACCCTGTCGAAGATATTAGAGGGACATTTACATCACATCATATGATTTTTAAAACAAAGTATTTAAAAAGTCTCAAATCAAAATTTAAAGATCACTTCAAATCTGATCAAAATTGGATTAATTTAATAATAAAAGCCACAAATATATATGGTTCTTTTGGAGAATATTGGACATATGCTAGTTGGGTAAATCATATAAATAAAAGTGATCTAAATTATTATCCTTATGAAAAATATGGTTTAACCACTGAAAGATTTTATGATGATGGTAATGGTTTATTTTCAAGAAATTTTAAGAAATTTAGTAATTTTGACGAACAAGAGGACTTTTATCCGTCTTATTCGTCTATAATAAATTTTATAGATAAAAATTATCAGCAACCTCCGTCCTCTTTATCATTTGAAACGAATATCAGGCACACAAAGAAAAAAGATGAGAATATTCACCTTGAGGAAAAAAGATCTATTTGGAGAGAAAAAAGCTTATGATAATGATTAAAAAATATAAGAAAACTTAACTAGAGGAGAAAAAAATGAAAATATTAAAAGAATTAGATGATGCAAAATTGGTTATTGTTGATTTAGAGGTAAAGTTAGGGGACAAGTTTAGAAGTGCTCCTACTTTATGTGCAAAGTATAAAGGAAAAATTATACCACTTAATACCGCTCATGACGGAAGACCAATATTAATGAAGGAAGAAAATTCAATAGAAAACTAAATTATAATTGAATAAGTTGGTATTTACTACTCTAGATGAAGATAATGACCGAAAGTTTATAAGTAAGATATTTCTTTTTTTTATAAAGTGAATTTAATTATTAGTTTGATATTTCTTTTAATTCAAAAGTTTTTTTTCTTTTTTACTTTTTACTTCATTTTTTTGATCACAATATTTTTTAAAAAAATAAGCTGTTGATACCCCACCAATTAGTAAAAATTTTAATATCTTTAATTTAATAAATTTTTTAATCATGATTTAATATCAAATCTTTCTAATAAAAATTGGATTACTAAATTGTAGACAAATACAAAACAAAAAATATAAAATAGAAAAATTACTTCTTTAGAATTAAAGAGGTATCCAGTTGCAGTTAACAGCACAAAAAACAGGCTAATTGATACAGCAAGCTTTGCCTGTGATTTTTTTTTTAAATGAGATTTAACAATATTAAATTTCATTAAATAATAATAACTATTAAAGATATTTTTTCATCATTATTTTTGTCCTACCTAGACATTTGAATTATAATGTTTTAAAATTTTAGCACTCATTTCTTGAATTTTTTGAGGTATTAATGATTAATTGTGAAAAGTATTTATAAAATTCATTATATTGTATTTTTTTTAGCTTTATTTTTTTCTAAAGCTATAGCGGAGCCAACCTTTGTGCAAAGTAAATTAATTGATGACGAATTTTATTTAGGACTTAACTTTAATAATGATGGTACAAAAATGTATACTGTATCAGCTACGGGAACATCAGATGCAGTTATCGAACATATATTAACTACCCCATATGACATTTCAACGGCGACCGTAAATAATACTAAAATAGTATTTAGAAGTAATAGTAGTACACAAGCAACACAAGTAGTGTTCAATAACGATGGAACAAAAATGTTTATTGTTAACCATGCTGGTAGAAAGAAAGTAGATTACTACTCACTAAGCACTGCATTTGATGTTTCAACTGCTACATTTGATGGCGAATATTCTATCTCTGGTCAAGAACAAAGAGCAAATTCAATTGCATTTAATAATGATGGTACCAGAATGTTTATTGCTGGTGTAGGAAATGATTCACAAGTGCGTATTCATGAATATTCACTAAGCACAGGATTTGATCTTAGCTCCACAGTTACTCATCTTAATACTGAAGACCTAATTTCTTTTCAAAGTCACATAGATGGAGTTACTTTTAATTACGATGGTACTAAAATGTATACCATTACAACAATGAGTGAAGCACAAGATTTGATGTATCAGTTTAAATTAACTACACCTTATGATGTTTCTACTTTATCACTTGAAGGCACCTATACTGTAAGTTCTGTTAGTGTAAGTTCAAGAGAAGTTGTGTTTAGTAATGATGGAAGTAAAATGTTTATCATTGATGATGATCCCGATGATCTTGTTAATAATAAAGTTCATGAATTTAACCTAAGTTGTAATTGGAGCATAATCGATGGTGCTTGTGATGATCCAATAACTACTTCCGATGGGGGTAAAGATATTTTAAGCTCAATCGAGTCTCAAACTGCAACAGCAAAACAAATTGCTATTCAAGCAAGTACTCCAGTTCTTAACCGTATGTATTGGTTAAGAAGACATAGAAATAATGATCAATTAAGTGATCAAAATATTAGATTAAATTTTTCAAATTCAATGATGGCATCGCTTTCTAACATTATTCCTATATCAAATAAAACAAATGAAGTTCTAGACAAATTATCAGATGATTGGTCATTTTGGAGTGAGGGTAGTGTAAGTATTGGTAGAACTGGAGATACATCTACTTCATCATCTAAAAAAATTAATACCAAGGGCATTACACTTGGCATGGATAAAAAGATAAGCAAAAATAGATTATATGGTTATGCTCTTAGATTTGGTAATGATGATGTTGATGTCGGCACATCTGGGACTAATTTAGATACTGAGTCTTTTAGTTTATCAGTTTATGGGACTTTTCCTCATGATGATGAAAAATTTACTGAAGGCATCATTGGAGTGAGCACTTTAAAGACTGATCATGTTAGGAAAGGGGGAGGTAGCACTAGAACAGGAGAAAGAGATGGTGCACAAATATTTGGTTCACTTAACTACTTAACAACATATAAAAAAGAAGATTTTAATATTACTCCTAATTTAAGAATTGATTTAAGCTATACAGAATTGTCTAAATATAGAGAAAAAGGCCCTGCAGCTTTAGTTTACAAAACTCAAACAATTGAAACTGGAATGATATCTGCTGGTTTTACAATAAGTGATATTTTAGATTATAATTCTTTCACGTTCAAACCAAATGGTGGATTAGAGCTTGGAGTAGATTTTAGTCCGTCTTCAGATGCAACATATCGTTACCTATCGGAAACTACGGAATATACAAAATCTATCGGTCAAGACTCAAAAAATTTAAGAGCAAATATTGGATTTGATTTAGTAACCGATAATGGTTTTTCTATAATGACTATTTATGAAAGAAATCAAAGTGACAATGCTCATAGCGATACTTTATATTTAGGATTTGGTTATATACCAACAGACAATATTAAATATGCTATGACTTTAGATAATGACAAAGCATCTTTGAGTTATAAGAGAGATTTAAATGGTTTCGATATCAGAATGAGTTCGAATTATAGCTTGATGAGTCAAATACCTGAATATGGTGCAACCCTAGAAATTGTAAATACATTTTAGTAAATTTAACCAAAACTCTATAGGATAAAATGGGATAACTAGAACTAGACTAGAACCTGGGGAGATAAAATAAAAAAAATTTACTTATTCATCTTGTTCAATTATAAATATTGGCATAAACACTCATGAAATTCATTAATGCCCTCGTGGTGAAATTGGTAGACACAAAGGACTTAAAATAGTTTGAATTGAGGAATTTTAGAGTCTCTAATAGTCTCTAATAGTCTTAATCCTTTATAATCCCTTAATTTTTTAAATCATTAGATTGCTTTTATTGGAAAATATGAATAATAAATTTTGTCAAACTAGGATCTGCCTAGGATCTGGACATTAAATATAATATTATAGTTTAATGGAAACACTTCTCATAACCATAGTTCCCTCAATATTAATCTTATTATTTTTTGTTTTTTCAGACAGATTTAAAGAACCAAAAAAAATAATCATTATTACTTTTTTGTTTGGAATTTTGATTACTATACCAGCAGGATATTTGAATGATTTTATTTTGGACACTTTTGAAACAGAAAGTGAATTGAATAATGCTTTATTAGGAGGTTTTTTTGCTGGAGGGCTTGTTGAAGAAACTCTTAAATTTTTGGTTTTATATTTTTACATATTAAAAGAGAAAGCTTTTAATGAACCAATGGATGCGATAGTTTATGGAACTGTTGTCTCATTAGGTTTTGCTACTCTAGAAAATTATGATTACGTTTATAGATTGGCTGGATATTATGGGCTACAACCAATTGATGTGGCATATGCAAGATCATATTCAGCTATACCTTTACATGCTCTTTGCGGAGTTATTATGGGTTTTTATTTTGGAATGTATGCTTTTGTGTCCGGTGGAAAAAATTTAAGCTTAGCTCTTATAGTTCCATATATAATTCATGGATCTTATAATTTTTTAGTTTCATTTCCTAATTACTATTTCTTAGGTGTATTATTAATTGCACTTATTTTTAGTATATTTTTGTATAAAAATGTAAGAGAGTCTCAGAAATTAAAAAAAAAAGAGCATGAAGAAAAAATTATTTAGTTTTTTATTATTATTATATTTTTCATTAAGCTCATTAGCTCTCTCAATTGAGTACGTAAATAGTAGTAAACATTGGTCCCTTATTAAGAACGGGCCAGTAACCATAGATCAAGCTGTAAAAATGTTTTTTGAGGGAAGAAAAATAGATAAATATGAGGGTGTTTGGACAGAGTCAAATTGGGGAATTGTTGCTATTGTTAAAGATGGAACAAATAGATATCAAAAGTATGTAATTGACGTTGGCTATCCATACTTAAATGGAACTCTAGAAACAACATACTACAAAACCGCTAATCCCTCTCATCTAACTTTCTTTACCCGAATAACGTGGAAAAATGGAAATAATTATAAATATGCAACTTCCATGGGGGACTTGTACTATAAAAGCAGTAATACACTTGAAAGGAATATAAATCAATATGCATCGAATCCTTATGGTACATTCACAAGGAATTGGCCATTAGACTATTATAAATACAATCAACAATTTGTTAAAACAACAGATAATAAAAAAAAAGAACCAAAAAAAGAAGTAATCAATCAAGAAAAACCAAAGAAGAAATATGATCGTTACGCACCAAAAACAAATTATAAGAATTATTGGTGGGTATTAATTCTTTTAGCTTTGGGTGCTTTTTTTCTTTATACAAAAACAGTTCCTAAACCAAAAAAAATAAAAAGGGTAACTAAAAGTAAGCCAACTGGTTTTAAAAAAGATTTAATCAATTATTGGGAAGGTAGAGTTTCTTATGGTTTTAGTTATTGGGTATGTCTTACAATAATAGGTACTCTAATCGCTTTACCATCATTATATTTTTTTACTGATCAATTCATTGATAGTGCAAGTGGAATAGTTCTTCTAATATTAATTATTTATGCTTTATTTGTTATTGTATCTCAAATTTATCTAATTGTCGGTACATGGAGAAGTGCAGAATTTTATAAGGCACAAAAGAGAAAATTAAAACAAAGTTTGATTTGGGGTTATCTTGGCCAGATAAGCATAGTTCTATCAGTAATAAGAAAATTCGCAGAATTCTTTTAAATGATAAGAACTTTTTTAATAAAGAATTTATTAACAACTTCTAAAAAGAGTAAAAAAAAACTAAAATTTGTTGCTGAATTTTCAATTTTTTTAATTATAGCAGCACTAATTTCGTCAGCAATATCAATTTATTTTGAAAGCAGAATTTCAAAATATACTAACCAATTATCAGCTTTAGAATTTGAGGAACTTAAAATTCAAGAATGGTTAAATGAATCAGCAACATATAATTTAGAAAATAGAGACAATAAATTTATTTATATGATCACTTCTGATAATGAGATTATTTCTATTAGCAAAGCACGATATTATTTTCATCTTTTATCATGGTATCCTGTAACTGTTGATCTAGCTCTTCAAGATGCTCTTGTGGTGGGGAATGATGAACTAAGAAAAAAACATCAAATTAAAAAAAAAATCAAAGATAACAATCTTATTATGGAATATGTGAGAGAAATTTTAAAAGATATAGATGATGAAGACGAATTTACCGAAAAAAAAGATATTAAATTTCAAGAGGATTATTTTGCAAAAAAAAACCATAAAGAAATTTTTAACAAACTTGATCAGTCGGAAGAATTGATGATGCAAGTCGGATTATATTTTCAGGATTACAACAATGTTATCGATGGAAATAAAATTAAACTTTATGAAAAAGTTAAAGAAGATACGAAATTATCTACAAGATTAATTTTATTTGCATTTTTATTACAATTATTCATATTTATAATAGTTCAAATATTTGAATTGAGAGAACTAAAATGAGAAGAGGTTCTCTAAAAAGATTTTCATGGATTATGGTTTTATTAGCTGGGTTATTTCAGGTACTCACTCTAATACTGGACCAAATTGTTATACAAAAACAAGACGAAAACAGACGAATGACCTTTGAAAGATCAAGCTCATTGGAAAAAAGAAATTTATTATTAAACACTAATAATAGAGTTGTTACTTCTTATAAAAGCAATGATTTTTTGGTTTTTATACTTTCCTCTTCAAATATTTCTCAAAAAAAAAAAGATTATTTATACTTTTCAGGATTATTTGATCAAACAAGACTCATGGAGGATATATTTAGAGATGAGTATATAAAAAAAATCTTTTCAAAAAAAACCTTAAGAGCATACAATAGAGATCTAAATCCAGATTCTGAATTTAAAAATTATAATTATATAGAGTACTTTAATATTTTAATAAAAGATAATCATGAAACCTCAGAGGAAATTAATGAAAATTTTTCAAGAAATTCAGAATATTATTATGTTGATGGAGAAATACTTACTTTAGATGATGGAAGAAAATTAAAAACCTCAGAAGTGATTCAATCTTATGTACAACATAATATTTATTATCTAGACGAATTTAATAGAGCTGTATTAGAAGAATTAATTTCTTTAGAAAACAAAATTCGTTTAATAAATGAGGACCTTTATGAAAATAATTCATCGAGACAAATTTATCTTTTAAGTGGTGTATCAACCCAACTTTTAAGTTTGTTTTTTTTACTATTACTCTTTAGAGATTTATTAATCATACCTAAAAAAATTAAAAAATCTTTTTTTAAATTGACTGATAAAATCTCGTAATTTTGAGATAATTTTAAAGATTTATAGCAACATTTAAAATAGGCTAGAACATTAGAAGATAAAACTATATCATAATTTATGGGATTTTTATCAGCATTCTCAAACTTTGGTTCTATTGGATCAACGTCAAAATGGGCTATTAAAATGTACGATGAAATTAAGTCCAAAAATAAAAAATTAAAACCAAATGAAATATTTTTAAAAATGATACAAATTCGATATTCAAGTTCTCCACTAGGAAATAATGAATATGGATTAGATTTTACGCAGCACATGTTGGATTATTCAAAACAAATGCCAGGTATTGCTGGTCTAGTTATTGAAATTTTAAATGTAGAGGCCGAACTTTATAAAAATGAACCTAAATTTATAGGTGAAATGATTAAGCCAATTTTTAATAAGTTGGAGGACACTGATCTTACAAACAAAGAAAAGTATGGACATTTAAAAAAAGCTCCGGGTGGGTATGACTCAACTTGGTCAACACATATATATAATTTTATTAGCAGAGTATCTGGTAGATAAGTAAAAAAACTACTAAATGAATAAAAATGAACAATATAATATCAAAAATTTATTTTGTCCAAAATGTAATATTTTAGAAGACACAGCGACAGTTAATACAAGAGAGAGTTCAACTTTGGTTATAGTTAAATCTAATTCAGGACCTTTAAATTTTCAAGGATATGAATTTTATTCTATCATTTGTTTTAAATGTAAAAATATTACTTTAATTGCGATAGATCCAAAAAATGAAAAATTCTTTAGATTTGTTGAAATAAACAAAGCTACTGAGCTTGATATTAGTACAGCAAAAATGATCACAAGGGCTTTGGGAGACACTAAAACAAATGAAAGATTGGATAAATTTTTTGATATTTAAAGTTAAAAGATTTTATAGGATAACTAGGATCTCTCTAGGATCTAGAGAGATAAAATAAAAAAAATTTACTTATTCATCTTGTTCAATTATAAATATTGGCATAAACACTCATGAAAATAACTCATGCCCTCGTGGTGAAATTGGTAGACACAAAGGACTTAAAATCCTTGCCGCTTGCGGAGTGCCAGTTCGAGTCTGGCCGAGGGCACCATTTAGGATGAGTAAAATAAAGATTATTTCAGATAAAAATCATGATTCTATAAGAATTAAAAAGTTACTTTCAAAAATTATACAAAATAGCAAATTAAGAAAATCTAATATCTCAATAGTTATAGGTGGAGATGGTTTTATGCTACAAACTTTGAAAAAAAACCAAAATTCTAAAAAAATTTTTTATGGCATTAATTCAGGAAATTATGGTTTCTTAATGAATAAGTTTTCATCAAAAAATATTATAAAGAATTTGTCAAAAGCAAAGATGATTTCTATTTCACCTATAGAAATGACAGTAACCAACAGTAGTAATTTAAAAAAAAAGCATATTGCTATTAATGAAGTTTCAATTTTAAGACAAAGTAGACAAGCAGCATCACTATCAATATCTCAGGGTGCTAAATCAATCATCAAAAGATTAGTTTCTGATGGAGTGTTAGTATCTACGCCAGCAGGTAGCACAGCTTATAATCTTTCAGTTCATGGACCAATTTTAAACCTTAATTCAAAAAAGTTATCTATTTCTCCTATTAGTCCTTTTAGACCCAGAAGATGGAAAGGGAAAATTATAAATGATAATTCAAAAATCATTATAAAAAATCTTAATTCAAAAAAAAGACCTGTAAGTGCAGTCGCTGATAATATAGAGGTGAGAAACGCTAAGAGTATAATAATAAAAACTAATAAAAAAATTAAGTTTAATCTTTTATATGACCAAAATAATAGCCTCCAAAAAAAAATTAAAATTGAACAATTAAGACGGGAAACTTATTGATGGTGCCCCCGCACGGACTCGAACCGCGGACCTATTGATTACAAATCAATTGCTCTACCAGCTGAGCTACAAGGGCATGGGCAATAGTTATTAATAATTCTTAATTTAATCAACTCTTTTTTTTATGTAATTTAAATAATGGAATACAATAGCAGCACTATTTGAGATATTTAGACTTTCCACTTTGTTATCAATACCTATCTTTACTAAAAAATCTGCATATTTTGATGTGTGTTGGTGCATTCCAAATCCCTCCGAGCCAAATAAAAGAACAATATTCCCTTTCCAATCTATTTTTGTAAAATCTTTATTAGCGTCCCCATCAAAACCATAAACCCAAAAATTTTTATCTTTAAGATTTTTTAAAGTAGAATTAATATTAGATACTTCAAAAATATTCATATACTCAATAGCCCCGCTCGAAGCTTTGTACATAAGTTTACTTTCACGTGGATAATGTCTTTCTTTAATTATAATCCCATCAATGTTAAAAGAAGTTGCGCTTCTAATTAAAGCTCCTATATTTCTGGGGTCAGTTACCTCATCTAAACAAACTAAAGTAATATTTTCTTTTTTTTTTATGAATTCTTTAAGTATTGGCTTTTCTAAGTGCTCTATTTCAGCAACATACCCTTGATGCAGTAAATTTTCTCTAGTGCTATACTTGTCTAATTCTTTTTTGGTCTTAAAATAAATCTTAACTTTATCCAAAAGATTTTTGTTTGGATTTTTTCTATGAATATTTTTTTTACTTTCCTCTGTTAAAAAAACTTTTAGCACCTTTCTTTTTGGGTTTTTTAGAGCCTCTACTACTGCATGTTGTCCCACAATAAAAAATGATGATTTACTCATAAATATCTCATATTTTACACGTTTTTTTCGATATTTTCTCATTAAATCACGTGTTGCATTTGCATAAATAAAATATATAAAACGCATGTTGTTTAAAGCTTTATTGAACATGAGGACACTCCCCCTAAGGGAGGGGTTCCAGAGCGGTCAAATGGGGCGGGCTGTAAACCCGTTGACTTCGGTCTTCGAAAGTTCGAATCTTTCCCCCTCCACCATTCAATGAAATTTTTGACAATACTGGAGTGTTATTCTTGGGTTTGTGCGGGTGTAGTTCAATGGTAGAACGCTAGCCTTCCAAGCTGGATGTAAGGGTTCGATTCCCTTTACCCGCTCCAAGAAATATAAAAATTAAAATTGAGGTAAAAGTAATGTCAAAAGAAAAATTTGTAAGAAATAAACCACATTGTAATATTGGTACTATTGGACATGTCGATCACGGTAAAACAACTCTAACAGCAGCTATTACAAAAGTTTTAGCAGAGACTGGTGGAGCAACAGCAATCGCTTACGACCAAATTGATAAAGCTCCTGAAGAAAAAGAGAGAGGAATTACTATATCAACTGCACACGTAGAATACGAGACAGAAAAAAGACACTATGCACACGTTGATTGCCCAGGTCACGCTGACTATGTAAAAAATATGATTACAGGAGCTGCTCAAATGGATGGAGCAATACTTGTTGTAAACGCAGCAGATGGTCCAATGCCACAAACAAGGGAGCATATTCTTTTAGCAAGACAAGTCGGTGTTCCGGCAATAGTTGTTTATTTAAACAAAGTTGATCAGGTAGATGACAAAGAAATGATAGATTTAGTTGAGGAAGAAATAAAAGAGCTTCTTACATCCTATAAATTCCCAGGAGACAAAACTCCCATTGCGAAAGGTTCTGCACTTGCAGCTGTTGAAGGTAGAGATGAAGAAATTGGAAAAAAATCTATTTTGGAATTAATGAAAAATGTTGATGAGTTCATTCCACAACCTGATAGACCGAAAGATAAAGATTTTTTAATGCCTGTTGAAGATGTATTTTCAATTTCAGGAAGAGGAACAGTTGTTACAGGAAGAGTTGAATCAGGCATAATTAAAACTGGAGATGAAATTGAAATAGTAGGTATAAGAGAAACTAAAAAGTCAGTTTGTACAGGAGTCGAAATGTTTAGAAAACTTTTAGATTCTGGTGAAGCTGGTGATAATATAGGTGTTCTGCTTAGAGGTGTTGAGAGAACCGATGTTGAAAGAGGTCAAGTTTTATGTAAGGCTGGCTCAGTAACACCACATACAAAGTTTGAGGCACAAGCATATGTTCTAAAAAAAGAAGAGGGAGGCAGACATACTCCTTTTTTTACAAAATATAGACCCCAGTTTTATTTTAGAACAACCGATGTAACAGGAGAAGTTGAATTACCTGCAGGTACTGAAATGGTAATGCCAGGTGATGATGCTAAGTTTACAGTAAAATTAATTACTCCAATCGCAATGTCAGAAAAACTAAACTTTGCTATTCGAGAAGGAGGAAGAACTGTAGGAGCTGGAGTAGTAACTAAAATTTTAGAGTAAACACTATATAGGAGTGTAGCTCAATTGGTAGAGCGCCGGTCTCCAAAACCGGAGGCTGAGGGTTCGAGTCCCTCCGCTCCTGCCAATATTAGATAATAAAATGAAAAACCCAATTAAATTTATACAGGAAGTTAAACAAGAGGCTTTTAAAGTTACATGGCCAACTGGAAAAGAAACTTTACAAGGGGCTCTGATGGTCACTCTTATGGCGATAGCAATGTCTTTGTTTTTTCTTTTATTAGATCAAGTTCTTAAATTTTTTTTAGATTTATTACTTAAGGTGAGCATTTAATGAAAAACTGGTACATAGTGCAATCTCATTCAAGTTTTGAAAATAAGGTAGCTGGGTTAATAAAAGAGGAGGCTGACAAAGCAAAGATTTCTGAAAAATTTGAGGAGATTATTGTCCCAACTCATGATGTCACTGAAGTTAAGAGAGGAAAAAGAATACAAAGAAAAAAAAAGTATTTTCCTGGGTATGTTTTAATAAAAAGTGAAATGGATAATAATATTTATCACATGATTAAAAGTATTAAGAGAGTGAGTGGTTTTTTAGGTACAAAAGGTATGCCAGTTCCTGTATCAGATAAGGAAATAGAAAAAATACTTGGACAAATAAAGGATGGTGTAGCCCAACCAAAATCTGGCATAGAGTACAACGTAGGAGAAAAGGTTCAGGTTGTTGATGGACCTTTTGCTTCTTTTAGTGGAATGGTGGAAGAAATTGATGAGGAAAAATCAAGACTTAAAGTCTCAGTTTCAATTTTTGGAAGACCAACACCAGTAGATTTGGAATATAACCAAGTGGAGAAGGTAAGTTAATGGCAGCAAAAAAAGAAATAAGTGGATTTATAAAATTACAAATTAAAGGTGGTCAAGCAAACCCAGCACCGCCTGTCGGACCAGCTTTAGGTCAGCGGGGTGTGAACATAATGGAATTTTGCAAAGCTTTTAATGATAAAACAAAATCTTTAGCAGGTAAACCAGTTCCAGTTGAGATAACAGTTTACAAAGATAAAAAGTTTGATTTTAAAATAAAATCTCCACCAGCATCTTATTTTATTAGAGAAGCTGCTAAATTAAAAAGTGGTTCACAAGAGCCTGGAAGAACTATTGTTGCTACAATAACAAAAAAGCAAGCTGAGGAAATTGCTAAACAAAAAATGAATGATTTAAATGCACTAAATTTAGAGGAAGCGGTTAAAATTATTGCAGGTTCTGCAAGATCAATGGGAATTGAGGTTAAAGATTAATGACCTCAAAAAGATATAAAAAACTACCAGTAAAAACTATAGATTTACCAGCTGAGTCTATAGACAAACTGCTTTCTGTAGTTAAAAAAAATTGTACAACTAAGTTTGATGAGTCTGTTGATTTGAGTTTTAAAATAAATAATAAGCAAAAAAAAAATGAAATTAATATTAGAACTGTAGTAAATTTACCAGGAGGTACTGGAAAAAAAGTTAAAGTTGCAATTGTTTGTGAGGAGGCAAAATCATCAGAGGCAAAATCAGCAGGGGCAGATATTGTTGGAGGTGATGATTTTATTGAAAAGATTAAAACTGGCGAAATGAGTTTTGAAAAATTAATTTGTACACCTACTATGATGGTTAAACTCTCAAAATTAGGAAAAATTTTAGGTCCAAAAGGTTTGATGCCTAACCCAAAATTAGGTTCTGTTACAGATGATTTAAAAAAAGCTATCAAAGATGCAAAATCTGGACAAGTAGAAATTAGAAATGATAAAGATGGAAATATTGGTGTCAGTATCGGAAAAAAGTCTTTCACCGATGAAAAATTAATAAAAAATTTCAATGTAATTTTAGAAACCCTTGAAAAAGAAAAATCGAATAACACTGTAAAAGGTGATTTAATTCGATCAGCATTTATCACCTCAACAATGGGTGTTTCATATAAACTCAAACTTGGAAAAAGTTTTTAATTATGATGAATAAAGAACAAAAAAAAAATTATATAACTGAAATGACTACACAGTTTGAAAATAGCAAAGCGATCTTAGTTACACATTATCAAGGCTTAACAATGTCTCAACTTGATGATTTAAGATTACAGATGAGAGAACATGGTATCATTTTCAAAATTACAAAAAATAGAATTACAAAATTAGCTTTAGAAAAAACTAGGTGTAAGGACTTATCAAAATTATTTACAGGTCCAACGGCTGTAGCTTTCGGAGAAGATGCTATCATGTCGGCCAGAATTTTATCAAAATTTTCTAAAGATAACGAGAATCTAAAACTTATTGGGGGAATGATGGATAATGAGGTTTTGGATCAAGCTGGAGTATTAAATGTTGCAAATCTACCAACTTTAGATGAAGCAAGAGCTAATATTGTGGGTATTTTGAATGCCTCTGCTTCAAAATTGGTGAGTATTTTGCTTGCACGATCGGAAAAAATGAGTAGTTTACCATCAGAAATTTCTGAAACTAAACCTAGAGAGTAGATTATATGCCAGACCTAAATAAAATTATTGAAGATTTATCGAGCTTGACAGTTGCTGAAGCTGCTGAGCTATCAAAACAATTAGAGGAAAAGTGGGGTGTTACCCCAATGACTGCAGCAGCACCAGTAGCAGCTGGAGGTGCAGCGGCGGCAGAAGAAAAGGATGATTTTTCAATCATGCTTGTTTCTGCTGGAGATAAAAAGATCAACGTCATAAAAGAAGTGAGAGCGGCAACATCACTAGGCTTAAAAGAAGCAAAAGACCTTGTTGAGGGTGCACCTAAAGAAGTTAAAGCAGGTGTGCCAAAAAAAGAAGCTGAAGAAATAAAAGCTAAGTTGGAAGCTGCAGGCGCAAAAGTAGAACTTAAGTAATTTAAAAGGATTTTTTAAATGCTGGTTAACTAGTTTAATCAGTATTGAAATATAAATGCAAATATCTTTTACAGAAAAGAAAAATATTAGAAAGAGTTTTGGCAAGTTAAAAGAAAGCCTATCTATACCTAATTTGATTGAAGTTCAAAAAAATTCATATGATGAACTGACATATTTTAATCCAGAGGCGGGAGATTTAGCAAAAGGATTTGACAGAGTTTTTAAAAGCATATTTCCAATTGAGGATCTGAATGACAAAGCAACTTTGGAGTATGTCTTTTATAGATTAGAGAAGCCAAAATTTGATGTTGAAGAGTGCATAGCAAGAGGTTTAACTTACTCATCTGCATTAAAATGTACTCTAAGATTAGTTGTTTATGAAATAGACCAAGAAAATAATACAAAAGATATTCTCTCAGCTAAAGAGCAGGAAGTTTATATGGGTGAAGTCCCGATGATGACTAATAGTGGAACTTTTATAACTAATGGAGTCCAAAGAGTAGTTGTAAATCAAATGCATAGAAGCCCAGGTGTATTTTTTGATCATGACAAAGGAAAAACGCATGCCAGCGGTAAATTATTATTTAATTGCAGAGTAATTCCTAACAGGGGGTCATGGTTAGATTTTGAATATGATGTTAAAGATTTTTTATATTTTAAAATTGATAGAAAAAAAAAGATACTTGCTTCTACTTTGTTGCTTGCGCTTGGTTTTTCTAAATCTGAAATTGCAAATGAGTTTTATGATAAAGAAAAATTTTCTTACGATACGAAAACTGAAAAATGGAAAACAAAATTTGACCCAGAGAATTATAAATCAAAAAATTTTTCAGAGGAAGTTGTAGATGCAAAAACTGGTAAAGTAGTAATTCAATTAGGTGAAAAAATAAATTTTCTAAATGCAAAAAAATTATTTAATGATGGTCTTAAAGATATATTTGTTTCAAAGGAGTCTTTATATGGGAAATTTCTTCATACTGATATTAATATTAACAATGGAGATGAGAGTGAAAATTTTAAAATAGGTACTGAGTTAAATGAGACGATTATTGATAAGCTTCTTGAAGCAAAAATATATTCATTAGATATTTCAAAAACAAATTCTATTAACAAAGGACCCTATATACTCACAACAATTTTAAATGATAAGAATAATACTAGAGATGAGGCTATTACCGAAATTTATAAAATGCTAAGACCGGGAGAGCCTCCAACAATTGAAATTGCAACACAAATCTTTAATAACTTATTTTTTAGCTCTGATAGATATGACCTTTCTGACGTTGGAAGAGTAAAAATGAATTCTAGATTAAATTTAGAATGCTCGGATAAAATTACCATCTTGAGGAACGATGATATCATTGCAATTATACATAAAATGTTAGAACTAAGAGATGGTAAGGATGAAGTTGATGACATAGATCATTTAGGTAATAGAAGAGTGAGATCGGTTGGAGAGTTAGTTGAAAATCAAGCAAGAATTGGTGTTTATAGGATGGAAAGAGCTATCAAAGAAAAAATGACTACATTAGATGTTGAGTCTGCAATGCCTCAAGATTTAATTAACGCAAAACCATTGACAGTTTCCTTGAAAGACTTCTTTGCGAGCTCCCAACTTTCACAGTTTATGGATCAAACAAATCCACTATCTGAAATAACTCACAAAAGACGTGTATCTGCTTTAGGACCTG
>CABZHM010000014.1 GCA_902525625.1 uncultured Pelagibacteraceae bacterium
GAGAATTGGTTGAGTTGTTCATTCGTTTTAATCTTTATAACCCTACTCAATTCTTCCTCAAACTCAATTTTTCTCTTTGTTATTCGTTTTTCATTCAATTTGAGAATTAAAAAACCACCTGGTATTGTAATAGGGTTTGTATGCTCATTAATCCTGATTTTAGAAATTTTTTTTAAAATTTCTGGACTCATTGAAGTTTCACTTATCCAGCCAATTTTACCACCAGAAGTAGAAGTTTCTGAGATACTATATATTAAAGCTGAATTTTCAAAACCTTTCTCTTTAATTCCTTTTTTTATGATATCAAATTTTTCATTTAAAGTTTGATTATTTTGTAAATCAAAAAAAATTTCAGAAAGTAAATATTCTGTTTGATTTTCATCTTTTAAAATATCTTTTTTTAATTTTTCGGTATCAATTTTGATATTATTTGAGTATTTATCGTAGATAAACTGATTCCATATAGCATTGATGGTCATTTTTTTTCTCAGCATTTCCTTGTTAATATTAAATTTGCTAAGATGTTCATATATTTTCTCTACCTCAGTATATCCAGCCTTTGAGTAGTTTGAGATTAGTATTCTTTTGAAGTCTTTATCATTAATTTCAATTTTATCGACAATTTGACCAATAGCGATTTCTTTAATCTTATCTTTTATTAAAGAATTTCTAGCAATTTCGAATATTTTGTTATTTTCTAATTTGTCTATATTTTGGTTTACTGATTTTAAGTAATTTATTTCATCTAAAATGTCAATTGATGTAATTAATTTATTATTAACTTTTAAAAGTATTTTATTTTCAACAGCTAAAACTGAATATGCATTTGAGATTAAAAAAAAAATTATAGTAACTATTCTTAAGAATTTAATCATTGATCAACTTTTTGCTCAAAGCTTGTCAATGGACTTAAGGTAATACTAAATAACAAATTTTCTGATGGTTTGAGATCTCTGTCCTCATAATATGATTTTTTGTATTTTATTCCTGCAATTAAACAATCATTTTTGTATTCATAAATTAAATTGTAATATTCTGTGAGATCTATCTTTTTGTTTCTTCTAGTATTAAAAGTAAAAAAATTTGCATCATCAAATTTAAGTGTCGTATTATTTTCTAATGTATTTGTATCACCAATGACTCCATTTTCTTCTATGAAATTAAAAGTAGTGTTAAAATTTTTAAAAGCTATTGATGTTTTTAGAGAATTATATTTCAGAGAATTTAAATCATCGTCCATAATAAAGTCATAAGATACAGTTAGAAAATCCGAAAGATTGTTTGAAATTGATCCAAAAATATTTAAATCTTTATCACTTATACCGCTGGTTATTGGAATAAATTCCTCTTTTTTATCCCTATAAACAGTTGCAATTTTTGCTTTAAAAAATTTATTTATATCATTTAATGTTGTTTTCTTATAATCAAATCCAAATGTTAATGATTTTCCTTCCTCAAAAGAATCATCAATAGCAAGTCTGTTTATATCAAATATACTTCTTACATTTACGGATCTATCGCTAGATGAATAATCTTTCATATCCCCAGGATTTAACCTTAAAGACGCCATAGGAGTAAAGTAATTAGTGCTATTTTTAGTTTGGTTTATGAGAGGTAAGCTAGTATTAAACTCAAATATACTCATTAATTCCATTTGAGGGTTTGTTTTGTAAATACTATCATTTTTAGCAATAGTGTTTAGATTTTTAAAATAAAGATTATATGCACTTTTAAATCCGTTTTTTGAAATAAAATTTGAACTTTGGAAACTTAAGTCATTAACAACTTTTGTTCTTAAGTTATTTGTATTATTCAAGTCATTACTTCCACTCGAACTAAAATTTATAATACCTGTAAAATCATTTTCAAATATCTGCCTATTAAAATCATAATAAGGTAATATAAATTGATACCTATCTGTATTTGAAAGGTTCAAATCTTCATAGGATTGAAATCCAGTTGTGAAATCATAATTTTCATTGTTTAATATAAACTTAGCCTCAGATTTTAGAACATCATAGTTTGTAGGTGAAACTTCATTTTTGTAAATGTTACTATCAAAAATTTTTAAATAGGTATCATTTGAAACTTTTTTTACAGAAACTAATAAATCGCTTTGAGTAAAATTTTTCCAAGCCAAATCAGCATCAAAATTAGCGAATATATGACTTATGCTATTTTTTTTATTAGTCAGTGCAGATTTAAAATTATCAATATAGGAAAAATCTAAAAATAATGATGAGTTTTTATTTTTTATCCTATATTCATTTTGGAACATCTTTATATCATCGTCAAATATTGTTGGTCTAAACGTAAAATCTTGGTTTTGAGAAATTACGTGGTAATAAGGTATATTTATTGATGAGCCTAAAACATTTGAGTTATTAAAGCTTGGTTTTAAAAAACCAGATTGTCTTTTTACAGTTGGATCAGGGTGAAAAAATTTAGGAAAATATAATACTGGGACATTGTAAATTTTAAGAACAGCGTTTTTGTAAATTAGTTGTTTTTTATTTTTATCATGTTTAATTTCTTTTGATGTTATTACCCAGGGTGGACAATCACTATCATCATTACAACTAGTAAATATTCCTTCTTCGACTGTAGTTATATTGTTCTTACTTTCAGCTGAAACACCGTTTAGGCGAGGATCGTTTTCTAGGTTATTAAATATGTCTTTTGCAAGATTAATTTGAATATCTTTGGCGACAAAACTTTTCTTATTAAAATCAAATATTCCGCTTTTAAAATATAATTTATCGTTTTGAGGCAAATTGTAATTTAAAGTGACTAAAATATTTTCGCCTTTCAATATTTCATTTTTAACAGAAAAATTTAATTTTTTTAGTTCTACGTAGGTCTGTTCATCATTATCAATGATAGTAGTTTTTTTATTTGATTCTATTATTTTTTTGTCTCTGAAAAATGTGACATCACTTGAGTTCAAAATGTATCTTGAAAAGATTTCACTCTTCGTTTTTCCCTTTGTAAAAATTTTTTCGTTATTTTTCTCATAAGTAATATTGTTTGAATAAATTTTATAATCATTAATAGTATCTTCTATTAAAACTTTTCCGTAAGCATTTAACGTATTCTCATTTTTTTTATATGTAAAATTATCCGCTTTTATTGTAATTCCATCATTAGTCAAAATTTCTCCTCTTTTTGAGCCCACAATTTTATTTCCATTCTCTAAAATCTCAATTTCTGTGACGTCAAAACTGAACTGGTCTTGAGAATTTGCATATGATAAGAAAAAATAATTTATAAAAAAAAACATGAATATTGATAAAAATTTATTTTTCATTAAATCTTCTTATCATTATTGAGTTAATAAAGGTTAACAAAATTAAAGGTACTAAAATAGAGTTAAATAAATTGATCTTCTCAGTTTTTCCTAAAACATTAAAAAAATTGAAAATGTAATATATTATTACCGAAAGGAATAGCCCAATCGAAATCTTTAAAATTGAGCTTTTTAATTCTTTGGTACTTAACATTATTATACTTGATAAAATGGTCATTAAAACAAGGTAAATTGGGAACGAAATTAACTTCAGAAGCTGTATATCAATATCTATTATGGAGTAATTTAATGATTTATAATTCTCTCTTAGTTCGAGAAGCTCTAAAATTGAAAGAGATGACAAATTTGAAAATAAGTTTTGTATTAAAAAATAATCAAAATTTGTCTCTAATTTAAGGGACTTGATTTTTTCTCTTTTGTTTTTATCAAAAATTTCTGCATCATATATTATCCATTCTTTGTTAGAAATATCTATTTTTGGACTAACAATGTTTCTTTTAATTTTAAAGTTCTCATTAAATTCTGAAATATATGCATTAACTAAAAAATTTTGATTAACCTTTACGGCGTTAATGATAAGAGTTTTCTTATTAACTACGTCTTTTATCCAAAGTCCATTTTTGGTAATTACAGCTAAATACTTTCCATCTTTAGTATAACTTGTCTTAAGGTCTAAATAAAAATTTTTCAGACTAGAGGAGAAACTATAAAAAATTGTTATTATTAATAGACCTAAAAAAAAACTTATTAAACTTATGATCCATAAAATTTTTGAATTCTTTAAACCTGAGTATTTAAAAATATTTAACTGATTATCATTAAATAACGTTATGAAAAAAAGTTGGGTAGAGATTAAAAAAATAAAAGGAAACATTTCAAAGATAAAAGTTGGAGAATTCAAAAGCGATAAATATATTGGTAGTGAGTTTTCAACATTCATGTTTTTAAAAAAATCCAATTCACTTAACAAATTTAATAAAAATATCAGACTAAACATTATCAGTGAAACATAAAAAAAAGAATTGATGAAAATTTTACTTAAAAATCTAATATAAGTTTTCATCTTTTTCTACCTATGGGATTCAAATTAAAAAAAATTATTGAATAAATAGTAATCATAACAATTAATGGAATAAGAAAGATCTTAATATTTTCTAAAATATTATTTTCAATAAATCTTAAACTCATTTCGGATGAAATAATTGTTGATAAACCTAATATAAAAATAATAATTCTATAATTGAAATAATTTATGTTCTCTTTCGACTTTAGAATTAAAAATAAAATAATCAACATTAGAGTTGGTAAATAAAAAGGAATAATAAATCTTTTGTATAATTCTTTAATTATATTATCTATATTTTGTATTTTACAATTTTCTATTATGGTATTATTTGAAGTAGCATTTAAAAAATTTGACTTATTAAGTCTAAGATAACAAATGATTAATTTTATTGAGGAAAGTTCTTGTGTTTTTATATAAGTAGTCGTATTTGTATCAAAATCTTGTAAATTGAAATCAGATTTTGAAAACCTGAAGTTTGTTATTTTATCATTTATAACATTAATTGTTTCTCCTTCGTACAAGACAAGAATTTGGTTGTCCTTTTTTGTGATGAAATTTCCTTTTTTTGCATATGTAATTTGAAAATTATTTAGATTTTCCTCTTTTTTCAAATATATATTAAACAAATTTCCATTTTTATCTTTTGCTCCAGTGTAGATAGTTACCCCTTTAATAGTATCATTAAATTTTTTTTGTTTTATGAAACTTTCTAAAAAATTTACAGATGATGATTTTAAAAATAATCTTGCTAATTCTTGAGTTGTAGGCACAATAAATGCAGATAGTGTAATTTGTATTAGTGTTAAAAATAGTGAAAATATAAATAAAAAATTAATAAGCTGTAACTTATTAACACCGAAATTCCAAAATATGATTAATTCATTGTTAATTTCATATCTTGTTATCACATAAAAAAAACTGAAAAAAAATATAAAAGGAAGTACTTTGCTTACTATTTTAGGAAAATTAAGTAATGAATAACTTATATAGACTTTATAACTACGGCCATCCTCAATCATTATGTCCAAAAAATTTACTGCTTGAAATACCCAGATAATTACACTTGCACTCAAAAGAGTGATTAAAAAAAAGGTTAAACAGTCAATTAATAATTTTCTAAATAATAATTTTTTCATTGAAATATTACAAAATAGTACCTATATATTTTCAACTATTAGTTTACAATTATTATAC
Organism: uncultured Pelagibacteraceae bacterium; assembly: GCA_902525625.1. Taxonomy (GTDB): domain Bacteria; phylum Pseudomonadota; class Alphaproteobacteria; order Pelagibacterales; family Pelagibacteraceae; genus Pelagibacter. Next base: position 5,568 of record CABZHM010000014.1, read on the forward strand.
AACTTAAAGTACACATATACTAGGAATGTCAATAAAAATAAGCTTTAAAAAAAGCAAATTAGAAAAAACTTCTGCAAATTTAGTCTTATTTGTAGAGGAAAAGTTTAATATAAGGTCGATCAAAAAATATATTTCTAGCCCAGATTATTCCTTTATATCAGACTTGTTAAAAACAAGTGATCTAAAAAAAAGACTTTTAATTTTTAATCTTACTTCGAAAAAAAAAATAATTTTAGTATCAATAAAAAAAAATATCAAAAATTCAGAAATAGAAAATTTAGGAGCAGAACTTTTTGGACTTATAAATCTTGAAAAAAATTCTGAATATTTCATTAACACAGAAAATATTATTGACAACAACCAAAATTTTATTGGTTATTTTCTTCATGGATTGAAGTTAAAATCTTATGAATTTAAAAAATATAAATCAAAAAAAGAAACGAGATTAATTACTCTTAACGTCCTGGGTAGAAGAAATAACCTTTCTAATTTGGATCAAATAAAGTTCAAAGCCTTAGAGCAAGGAACTTTTTATGCAAGAGATTTAGTTTCTGAGCCAGGAAATGTTTTACATCCAGATGAATATGCAAAAAGAATAAAATCGCTTAAAAAGTACGGTTTAAAAATTAATATATATGATCAAAAAAAATTAAAAAAATTGGGTATGAATGCCTTGCTTGGAGTAGGTCAGGGAAGTATCAGAGGATCATATCTTGTAACTATGGAATGGATGGGAGCGAGAAATAGCTCAAGACCATTGGCTTTTATTGGTAAAGGGGTTTGTTTTGATACAGGTGGTTATTCTCTAAAACCTGCGAAGTTCATGGAGGATATGACTTATGATATGGCTGGCTCAGCAGCTGTTGTTGGGTTGATGAAAAATCTAGCATTAAGAAAAGCAAAAATAAATGTTGTAGGTGTTGTAGGACTTGTTGAAAATATGGTAAGCGGGAATGCTCAGAGGCCAGGAGATATTGTAAAGTCGTATAGTGGAAAAACAATCGAAATTTTAAATACAGATGCAGAGGGAAGATTAGTTCTTGCTGATGCAATTACATTTACAGAAAAAAAATTTAAACCTAAATTTATGATTGATTTAGCCACTTTGACAGGAGCAATAATTGTTTCGTTAGGTTCTGAGTACGCTGGTCTTTTTTCGAATGACGATAAGCTATCAAATGAACTAATTAAAGCAGGTGAAAAAGTTGAGGAAAAATTATGGAGGATGCCTTTACATAAAAATTTTGACAAATTAATAAATTCTAAAAATGCTGATATGCAAAATATAAATTATGTTGGAGGCGCAGGCTCAACTACAGCAGCACAATTTTTACAAAGATTCATTTTAAATAAAACGCCTTGGGCACATTTAGATATTGCTGGGATGGCGTTTTCAAAATATGGAGGAGCTTTAAATTCAGGTGGTGCTACTGGCTATGGAGTGAGATTATTAAATCAATTAATCGTGGATTATTATGAGTAATATTGAGCAAACATTATCAATTATCAAACCCGATGCAGTAGAAAGAAACTTAGATGGCCAAATTAAAGATATCTTCATTAGAAATGGTTTTAGAATTATTGAAGAAAAAAAAATTCAGATAAATAAATCAGAGGCAGAAAAATTTTATAAGGTGCACGAAACAAAGCCATTTTATAACGAATTATGCAATTATTTATCATCTGGGCCAATGGTTGTTATGAAACTTGAAAAAGAAAATGCTATTTTTGAAAATAGAGAGTTAATGGGATCAACAAATCCAAAAGACGCTAAGGAAGGTACTATAAGAAAAAAATTTGGTTTATCTATAGATAAAAATTCTGTTCATGGTTCAGATAGTATAGAAAATGCAAATATTGAACTGGATTTTTTTTTTAAATCTTAGACAACATTTTTCTTAAAGCCTTTGGATATAATAAGTGTTCCTGTTTTAAAATTTTTTTTGATAGTGTTTCTGAATTATCTTTTTTACTTATTTTAACTTTTTTCTGTAAGATTATTTTTCCAGAATCAAGTCTTTCATTAACAATATGCACAGTACAACCTGAAAATTTTTCATTATTTAGTATTACTCTCTCATGAGTATTCAATCCTTTATATTTCGGTAATAAAGAGGGATGTATATTTAGTATTTTTCCATTAAATTTTTTGATAAAATTTTTTGAAAGTATTTTCATAAATCCTGCAAGACAAATTAAGTGGATTTTCCTTTCTTCTAAAATATCTAAAATTTTTTTTTCATCATTATTTCTTTGTTTAAAATTAAAAATTTTGAAATTAATTTTGGTTTTTTTTAAGTGTATAATGCCATTAGCTTTTTTGTTATTTGACAAAACAAAGTCAACAACTATCGGAGAATTTTTTGTTTTAGAAAATCTAATTAGATTTTTCATGTTACTCCCATTACCAGAAATAAAAATTGCTGTTTTTAGCTTTCTAATTCCAATTGATTTTACCATTTAATTTAACTTGTTTTTTTCCATTACATATTTTTCCAATTATATAAGGTCTGTACCTACTAGGAAAATATTTAATTACTTTTTTTAAATTTTTTGGACTTACAACTAAACAAAAACCCACACCGCAATTAAATGTTTTTAACATTTCTTTATCACTTATATTATAACTTTTTAACCAACAAAATATTTTAAGAGGATTTATATTTAGCAGATCTATTTCAGCATTTAGATTGCTTGGTAATATTCTATTTAAGTTATCTACTATACCTCCACCAGTTATATTTGCACATCCGTTAAGTAGATTGTTGTCTATTAAGTTCAAAATTTCTTTTACATAAATTTTTGTAGGCTTAATCAATTCTTTTTTCAGGAATTTATTTTTCTTTATATTTATCTTTTTAATATTAATAAGGTTTCTAACTAACGAATATCCATTTGAATGTAATCCACTTGATGGAATCGCTAGAATTAAATCATTTTTTTTTATTTTTTTCCCATTAAGTATTTTTTTTTCTTCAACAATCCCTACAGCAAAACCTGCGATATCAAATTTATTTTTAGAGTATGTACCAGGCATTTCAGCTGTTTCACCTCCCACAAGGCTACATTCTGAAATTTTACATCCCTTTAAAATTCCATTAATAATAGACTTCAATTTGGATAAATTAATTTTGTTTATTGAAATATAATCTAAAAAAAATAATGGTTTTGCTCCTTGAACTATCAAATCATTGACACTCATAGCGACGAGATCAATGCCAATTGTATCAAATTTATTAAGCATGTTAGCAATTTCAATTTTTGTTCCAACACCATCTGTACAAGCAACAATTTTAGGATTTTTAAGATTTTTCGGAATATTTGAAATTGATCCAAAACCACCGATATTATTCAACTTTTTTTTGCCTTTTTTTCTTGTAGAAATATTAGATATGAATTTAACGAATTTATCAGCAGCATTAATATCAACACCACTTTTTTTATATGTTAATATATTTTTACTCATCACTACACATTATGGTATTTAAGATAAAAATAAATAAATTTAAAATCTTATATATTTTTTTTTTAATTCTATCTCTAAATATATTTTTTTTTTCCACAGAAAAAGTTTTTTCTAAATCTTTTGATGTAAAAAATATAGATATATCTAGACCATTTGAAATAAACTTTGATAAAAATGATGTTATTGATGAAGGTTTTAAACAAGCTTTTTTTGAATTAATTTCGATAATAGTTGATTCTAATGATAGAAAAAAGATTAATAATATTAAAATAAATAATCTTAAAGGGATGATCGAGTCTTTTTCGATACAAGAAGAAAAGTTTATAAATGAAGTATATTACGTAAACTTAGGTGTATCTTTTAATAAAAAAAAAATTTATGATTTTTTAGAGGAAAAAAATATTTTTCCATCAATATCTAAAAAAAAAAAATTCTTATTTATCCCAATTATAATAGATGAAGACAAAAAAGATCTATTAATTTTTAATAACAACGAAATATTCAACAATTGGAATAAAAATTTGGAAAAAACACATTTGATAGAGTATATATTACCTACTGAAGATCTAGAAGATTTAAATCAAATAAAAAAAAATTATGAAAACATTGAAAATTACGATTTTAAGGAGGTAATCTCAAAATATAATTTAAAGGATTCAATTATATCTTTAGTTTTTAAAAATGGTGATCAATTGAGAGTCTTATCAAGAATAACTTATAACAACAAAGTTGTTTTAAAAAATCAAACTTTTACTTATTCAGATATAAATAATATAAAAAAAAATAGTAAATTAATTAATGAATTAAAGATTATTTATGAAGATTATTGGAAAAAAATAAATAAAATCAATACTTCAATTAAGCTTCCACTAAATATTAAAATAACTAATAGGAATAATGAAATCCTATCTAATTTTGAAAAAAACTTAGATGATTTAGATTTTGTAAATTATTATTTTATAACTAAGCTTGATAAAAATTTTACTTATTATCAAATAATTTTTAATGGGACACCAGGTTTGTTTTTAAAGATAATGGAAGAAAATAATTTCAGTTTTAATACTCAAAATAAGATTTGGTCAATAAAGTAAGATGAGAGACATAAATCAAAAAATTATAAAATTTAATCACGAAAAAAATTTAAAAAGCGAGGACTTTTTTATATCATCAAGTAATAAACATGTTTACAATTTTTTAAATAATTGGCCAAATTGGGAAAAAAATTTTTTAAATATATGTGGTGAAAAACTTTCAGGTAAAAGTCACTTAATGAATATATTTCAAAAAAAATTTAAAGGTATTATTTTTGATGCCCACAAATTTAATAATAATGATTTATTAAATATAAAGTTTCACGAAAATATAATTATAGAAGATTTAAATGAGGAAATTAATGAAAAATTAATTTATACTTTAATTAACACCATTGATCAAAATAATAAGCATCTTATAATTACAACTTTAAAACCTATATCTGAGATGGATTTCAATTTAATTGATTTAAAATCAAGAACAAAAAATTTTTTAATTCAAAATATTAAGAAACCTGACGATGAGTTGGTTTTTGCCCTTTTAATAAAAAATTTGTCGGACCGACAGATTACAATAGAAAAAAAGTTAGTTAATTACACAGTTAAAAGAATTTATAGATCTTATAGTAATATATTTGATTTTATATATAAGATCGACGAAGTGAGCTTAAAAAAAAAAAAATCTATAAACTTGAGTATAATTAAAGAAATTTTAGGAGATTAATTGAATAAATACAGAAGTCATAATTGCAATGAGCTAAGAAAAAAAGATATTGGTAAAAAAGTATTTCTTTCTGGTTGGATAAATAAAAAACGAGATCATGGAAATCTTTTATTTATTGATTTAAGAGACAATTATGGAATTACACAATGTATAATTGAGAAAGAAAATTCAAATTTTTCAACTCTTGAAAAAATACAGCTCGAAACTGTCATCAAAGTTGACGGAGAAGTGGTAAGTAGATCAAATGAAACAATTAATAAAGAAATAAATACAGGTGAGGTGGAGGTAATTATAAAAAGTTTCAGTGTTCTAGGAGCTTGTAAAGAATTGCCAATGCCAATTTTCAGTGATCAGGAATATTCAGAGGAGATTAGATTAAGATATAGATTTTTAGATTTAAGGAGAAAAAAAATTCATGAAAATATTATTTTAAGATCTAAAGTAATCTCATTCATAAGAAATGAGATGATCAAGTTAGGTTTTCTTGAGTATCAAACACCAATTTTAACATCATCAAGTCCAGAGGGAGCTAGAGATTTTTTAGTTCCAAGCAGACTAAACCCAGGGAAATTTTATGCGCTTCCGCAAGCACCACAACAGTTTAAACAATTAATAATGGTATCAGGTTTTGATAGATATTTTCAAATCGCACCGTGTTTTAGAGATGAAGATGCTAGAGCTGACAGAAGTCCTGGTGAATTTTACCAATTAGATTTAGAAATGTCATTTGTTGAACAAGAGGATGTTTTCAATGTTGTAGAAACTCTTCTAGTCAATACTTTTAAAAATTTTTCAAAAAAGAAATTACTAAATAAAAAATTTCCAAGAATTTCTTATAAAGACTCTATGATGAGGTATGGAACTGACAAACCAGATTTAAGAAACCCATTAATTATTAATGATATAACAGAAATTTTTTTAAGAGATGACGTTAAATTAGATATATTTAAAAAACTTGTAAAATCAGGTTCTAAAGTTAGATGTATTATTACAAAAAATACTAAAGAAAAGCCAAGAAGTTTTTTTGATGGGGTCGATAAATGGGCAAAAGATCAGGGCGCATCTGGTATGGCATATTTCACTTTTGAAATGAACAAAGAAATTTCTGGCAGAGGCCCAGTAGGGAAATTTTTTTCAAAGGATGCTCTAAATGAAATAATGAAAAAAACAGGTGCTAAAATAGGAGATAGTATTTTCTTTGCATGTAGTAAAGAAAAACATTTAGAAAATATTACTGCCTTGGCTAGAAATAAAATTGCTCGAGATCTAAATTTAGTAGATGATAATATTTTTGCACTCTGCTGGATTGTAGACTATCCAATGTATGAGAAAGATAACGAAACTAAAAAAATTAAGTTCAGTCATAATCCATTTTCAATGCCTCAAGGAGATATAGATAATCTAAATTTCGATAAGCCTTTAGAAATTTTAGCATATCAATATGATATAGTGTGTAATGGTATAGAGCTTTCCTCAGGAGCTATTAGAAACCATATCCCAGAACTAATGTATAAATTATTCTCAATAGCTGGATATGATAAAAATCAAGTTGATGAAAAATTTAGTGGAATGATAAATGCACTCAATTATGGCGCTCCACCTCATGGAGGAATTGCTCCAGGGGTAGATAGAATAGTCATGCTTTTAGCTAACGAAAAAAATATCAGAGAAGTTACTATGTTTCCTATGAATCAAAATGCTCAAGATTTAATGATGAATGCTCCATCCAATGTTAGTGAAAATCAATTAAAAGAATTAAATATTTCTTTAAAATTAAAAAAATAACTATTTTTTACCTTTGAGGCTTATTTTCACGTCAGATATATCAACAAGATTTTTTTTGTAATTATTTCTAACAAAACCTTTGCTTGTCATGTCTCTAACGATTTTTAAGAGTTGATTTTGTTCATCAGGATTTTTTTCATCTATACTAGAATTTTCGTTGTTTCCAATTGAAGGAGTATGAGCTAAATCCTCTCTATTTTGATATGATATCGCTAATTCTCTAAATATATAGTCTAAAATAGAAGAAGCACTTAAAATTCTATCATTACCATATACTTTACCAGAAGGTTCAAATTTTGTTCCTACAAACGCACTAATAAATTCATCTAACGGCACACCGTATTGAAGACCTAGAGAAATAGCTATGGCAAAGTTATTCATTAAGGCTTTTACTAGTTCACCTTCCTTACTTGTATCAATAAAAATTTCCCCAATTTTACCGTCTTCATATTCACCAGTATGTAAATAAACTTTGTGATCACCAATGGTAGCTTTTTGAATATAACCTTTTCTTCTATCTGGCATACTGAATCTTTTGCCATTCTTTTCTGAATTATTACCTGTTTTTTTTATGATACTTTCTAAATTTTTTTGACCTGTTTCTTTGGTGCTTGTTTTAATTTTTATCTCATTTTTATCTAAAACTTTCTTGTTATTCAAATCTAAACTTTTTGTTTTTCTATTATCAAGTTTGACATCTAATATTTCGAATTCTCCGTCATCTCTTCTCTCCAGGTTCTTTAAATCTGCCTCACTTATATTATCTAAACGGTGGTTTACTTTAAAAGTACATGTATAATAAGTTTCAACTAAATATTTTGCCATAATTTGCCATTTTAAAAATTATTTGATTATTGACACAAATTATTTATATACAAAATCAAAATTTAGTCTAATTTATTTTATACAATTTTAAATTGAAATAATTTTATTTTTTATGTTGACATTTTTTAAAAAAATTTTTACTTGGTGGAATCGTGACACTTTTGGAACACGATTAAAAACTATTTTTTTTGGTAAATTCGTCGGTAAAGATAATTTTGGAAATAAATATTATGAAAGTAAAGATGGTAAACGGTGGGTTATTTACTCTGGCGAAATTGATGCGTCCAAAATTCCTGTAGAGTGGTATTCTTGGATACATTTTACATCAAATAAGATTGAAAAAACGCATGATTTACAGAAATATAAATGGCAAAAACCACACCAACCAAATTTAACGGGCACTGAATCCGCATATTACCCTAATAAAAATAAAAATGCTGTTGAAAAAAAATACAAGAGTTGGAAAAGTTAAATTTAATCTATTATTTTTAACTCTATTTTTATCATTAAACTTTTATTTTAGTTTAAATTCAGCAACAGAACTAGAGGGTAATTTTACTGAAATTAAAGTATTAGATAAAATAAGTTCAAAAAATAAATTAGTTAAACTTGAAAATGGAATAGAAATTCAACATAAAGATCTATCTATAAAAAGCATGAAGTGTAAAAATTCAGAGTTTGATGACAATCCTGAGATAACAGCGTATATTCAAGTTAAAGACAAGACTAAAAAGAATAAAAATGATGTATTTGTTTTCAATGGATGGATGTTTTCTTCAAGTCCATCAATAGCTCCATTCGATCATCCTGTTTATGATATTTGGCTTGTAAGATGTTACTAAACAATTTTTTCACTATCAAGCCAGCTAACATTAAAATTTGAGTTGATAAATTTTTCGTGATTAAGAAGTTTTTTGTGCAAAGGTATTGTAGTAGTAATTCCATCTATTACAAATTCATCAAGAGATCTATTCATTCTCTGTATTGCTTCTAACCTATTTCTTCCATGACAAATTAGTTTACAAATTAAACTGTCATAGTAGGGAGTAACTTTATAGCCTTGAAATATTGCACCATCAACTCTAGTTCTAAAACCTGATGGCTGATTACACATACCGATAGTACCTGGTGATGGCTGAAAATTATTACTTGGATCTTCTGCATTAATTCTACATTCTATTGCATGACCTCTTGGAATAATGTCAGACTGTTTTAGTGCAGTTTCCCCGGTGTAAGCTATCCAAATTTGCTCCTTAATTATATCTATACCAGTTACCATTTCAGTGACAGGATGTTCAACTTGTACTCTTGTATTCATTTCTAAAAAGTAAAATTTTCCATCCTCGTATATAAATTCAACAGTTCCAGCACCCTCATAACCAATTTTACTTACCATTTTTACTGTTTTTTCAAAAAGATCACTTCTAATTTTATCATTCAGAACTGGACTTGGTGTTTCTTCTATTAATTTTTGATGTCTTCTTTGAACAGAACAATCTCGTTCATGTAAATGAACAGTTCTATTTTTTCCAGCTAATATTTGAACTTCAATATGCCTAGGATTTTGAAAAAATTTTTCAATATATACTTCATCATTGCCAAAATATTTTTTTGCCTCTGATTTAGCAGTAGAAAATAGCGTATCAAAATCTTCCTCTTTCCGTACAATTTTCATTCCTTTACCACCACCACCACCTGAAGCTTTAATCAAAACTGGAAAACCAATTTTTCTAGATAGTATTTTTGCTTCTTTCATATCTTTTACGCCACCTTCTGAGCCCTCAATAATTGGTAAGCCATTTTCTTTTGCAATTTTTTTTGCTTGAATTTTATCACCCATCATTTCAATAAGTTTTGATGATGCGCCAATAAACGTTATTTTATTTTCCTCTAATATTTTAGCAAAGTTTGCATTTTCTGACAAAAAACCATATCCAGGATGAACAGCTTCAGAGTTTGTCAAATCTATAGCAGAAAGCAAAGCTGGAATATTTAAATAACTATTCAATGGTTGATGTGATCCTATACATACACTTTCATCAGCCAATTTTACATGCATACTGTTTCTGTCAACATCTGAATGAACCGCAACAGTTGATATCCCCCATTCTTTGCAGGCCCTTATTACTCTAACCGCAATTTCCCCTCGGTTTGCTATTAAAATTTTTTTAAACATTATTCTAGTGTGATTAAAACTTGACCAAATTCTACAGGTTGACCATCTGCTACTAAAATTTCTTTTACTATTCCATCAGAAGTCGAAGGTACATGATTCATTGTTTTCATTGCTTCAACAATCATTACTGTATCACCTTTTTTAATTTTTTTCCCAACCTCAACAAATTTTTTTGCTTTAGGCTCGGGTGCATGATATGCAGTTCCAATTATTGGAGATTTAACTTCAATGCCAGAAATTACATTAGCTGAAACGTTACTCTCTCTTTTTAAGTTATCGACACTTAAGTTTTTTAAAGTTTGATTATTTAAAGTATTATTATTCTTTGATACTTTAATTTTTGTATCTTTAGTAGTATATTCTAGCTCTGTCAGATTAAATTCATCTAAATACTCAGTTAACTCTTTAATTATTTTTTTATCAATTTTCATTTCTTAGAAGTCTTTGCATAGAAATTATGGCTAAAATATAACCATTTGCACCTAAACCAAAAATTCCACCAGTAACTATATCACTTATTAGAGATTTTTGTCTAAATTCCTCTCTCTTATAAATATTCGATATATGTACTTCTATAATGGGTTTTTTAAAAACATCCAAAGCGTCTCTAATAGCAATAGAAGTATGGGTAAAAGCGGCAGCATTTATTATAATTCCGTCAAATTTATTTATAGATTGCTGTATTAGATCTACTAATTCACCTTCAATGTTGGAATGGACAAATTCCAAATCTAAACCTAATTCATTAGATTTCTTGAAACAAATTTCTTTTAATCCATCGAAAGTTATTGAACCATATTGTGATTGTTCTCTTTCACCTAATAGATTAAGATTTGGACCATTAATTATAATAATTTTATTATTCATTTAGCTTTTATATACGATGAAAAAAATAAAAAAAATAAAAATAAAGATAAATGGAAATTTTAGATTGATAAACAGTAATATTAATTTATTAAAACTCTTAAAAAGTTTAAAAATACCATTTAAAAAAGTTGCAATTGAGTTAAATCAAGAAATTATTGATAAAAAAAAACTAAACAAGAAAATTTTAAAAAAAGGTGATAAAATTGAGATTGTTCATTTTATTGGAGGTGGTTGAAATTGAAAAAAGATAAACTAATAATTGCAAATAAAAATTTTAAATCAAGATTAATTGTTGGCACTGGTAAATACAAAAGTATGGTAGAATGTGCTAAGGCTGTAAAAATATCTGGAGCAAGTATAGTAACTGTAGCTGTAAGAAGGGTTAATATAACAGATAAAAAAAAAGCTTTATTGATGGATTACATTGACCCAAAAAAAATTACTTATTTACCAAATACTGCTGGGTGTTTTAATTCAAAAGATGCCTTGAGAACACTAAGATTAGCAAGGGAGATTGGAGGTTGGAAATTAGTTAAACTAGAGGTTTTGGGTGATAAAAAAAATTTATTTCCTGAAATGATTGAGACACTTAAATCTACTGAAGTTTTATCAAAAGAAGGATTTAAAGTTATGGTTTATTGTAATGATGATCCATTAATGGCTAAGAGACTTGAAGATTCAGGGGCATGTGCAATTATGCCCTTAGCTGCACCAATCGGATCTGGTCTTGGAATTCAGAACAAGACAAATATAAGAATAATTAGAAAGCAAACAAAATTACCTCTAATAATCGATGCAGGACTAGGACAAGCATCTGACGCAACAATCGCTATGGAGCTCGGTTGTGATGGTGTTCTTGTAAATACAGCGATTGCAAAAGCAAAAAAACCTCTACATATGGCTTTAGCATTTAAGAATGCTGTAATTGCTGGCAGACAATCATATGTGTCTGGTAGAATTCAAAAAAATTTAATGGGCTCAGCATCGTCTCCTAAAAAGGGAATTATTTAGCTTTTTTATAGAATCTTTTTTTTTTGTAAGGTTTTTTTTTATAAATTTTTTTATTTTTTAATTGAATTACATTTTCATTTAATTTTTTAACATCTAGATTTTTTAAATTTTCATAATGTTCTATTAATTCCAGAGTTTTTTTTGATTTATTTTTAAAATCTATTATATACTCTGGTATTATCAAATTATTATCAGTTATAATATCTATTTTCATTTTATTTTTTTTCTCAAAATATTTAAGGTCATCAATAAAATTTTCTTTTAAAAAGTTAGAAATTTTTTCACAAACTTTTAAATCTACATATTTTGCTTTATTCAATACAGTTTTTAATTCTACTAATTTTAAAATTTTTAGAGCAAAAGACTCATCTGTTAAACTAATTTTCCATTTGACTGCACTTTCTCTTAATCTTTGTCTAGACATCTCTAATAATCCAAAGTTACTTATTCTCCCTATCTGAATTCTAGCTCTGTCGGCTCTGCACTTTTCTTTTAATCTTCTTTCTACTAATTTTCTATTTCCATAACTAAGCATATCTATAAAATCTATTATTATTAAACCTGACAAATCTCTTATTTTGATTTGTCTAGCGATTTCTTCTGCCGCTTCAAGATTGGTATCCAAAGCCGTACTTTCTACGTTTTTTTGTCTTATTGAGCTTCCAGAATTTATATCAATCGAAACTAATGCCTCTGTAGGATTTATGACTAAATATCCTCCAGATTTTAGTTTAATTTCTGTTTCAAATATCTGATTTAATTTTTGTTCTATTCCCTCCACAATAAATAGAGGATTTTTACCTCTGTATTTCTTTATTTTTTTTACATGTGAAGGCATAATCATTTTCATAAAATTTTGGGCTTTCTTATATCCATCATTTCCTTCAACAAAAATATTTTTTGTATTTTCATCATACATATCTCTTAAAGTTCTCTTAATAATTTCACTTTCCTGATGAATTAAAGATGGAGCAATTGAATTTATTGCATTTTCTTTTATTTGATTCCAAGTGTTAATCAATGTTATTAAGTCATGATCTATTTCATTTTTTGTTTTATTGCTCCCAGCAGTTCTTACAATCAAACCCATTTCTTTTGGAATTTCTATTTCATTTAGAATTGATCTAATTTTTTTTCTGTCCGCTGGATTAAATATTTTTCTTGAGATCCCACCACCTTTTGGTGTGTTAGGCATTAAAACAATATATTTACCAGCTATAGATATGAAAGTGCTTAAGGCAGCTCCTTTTTGACCTCTCTCATCTTTAATTACCTGAACAAGTATAACTTGATTTGGTTTTATAACTTCTTGGATTTTATATCTTTTAAATTTTAATTTATTGTTAGTTTTATCTTTTAAATTTTCAGAATTCTGTTTTTCATCATGATTTTTTATCTCAATTGGATCTTCCAGATCTAAGTTTCCTTCTGCAATACTCTCTTCTTCCTTCTCTTCTACTTTTTTTGATAATTCCTCACGGGCTCTCTCTTCCTCTAATTTTATTAATTCAAGATCACTTTTTGGAATTTGATAATAATCTGATTGAATATCGTTAAACGATAAGAAACCATGTCTCTCTCGTCCAAAATCTATAAAAGCAGCTTGTAAAGATGGTTCGATTCTACTCACCTTTCCCAAATAGATGTTATTTTTTATTAAATTGTTCTTTAAACCTTCGTATTCGTAGTCTTCAATGTTGTCATTTGATTTAAGTACGACTCTGGTTTCATTGGGATGCGAAGCATCAATGTATAAATTTTTTTCCATATTTTTGATTTTGTTTTTTTGATTGGATAATTCATTGTAAATTTTGTGTATTTTTATGCCACAACTTTAACAAATTCCTTTATATAATGAAATCAAAATGAGCAGATTTTTTAAAAAGATATTTGTTGGAATTATTGGAATTTCATTAATCTTATTTCTATTAATTATTGGTATTTTGTGGAATTTTTCAAGCAATATTCCTGATTATAAGTTTTTAAAGAGTTATAAACCATCTGTTTCAAGTAAGGTATATTCAGGAAACGGAGAATTAGTTTCAGATTTTTCAAAGGAAAAAAGAATATTTGTTCCGTATAGCTCAATCCCACAAAATGTTATTAATGCTTTTTTATCAGCTGAGGATAAAAATTTTTTCTCTCATCCAGGGGTTGATGCAAAAGGTGTTTTAAGAGCAATTTTTAATAATATTAATAACATTTTGACTTCAAAAAGGCTCGAGGGTGCCTCAACTATTACTCAACAAGTAGCAAAAAATTTTTTATTAACTAATGAAGTAAGTATAAATAGAAAAATTAAGGAAGCCATTTTGGCATTTAGAATTGAAAGAGCGCTTTCCAAAGAGAGAATACTTGAACTATATTTAAACCAAATTTATTTAGGAAGTGGCGCATATGGAGTTGCAGCAGCTAGTTTGGAATACTTCGATAAATCGATTAAAGAGCTGAATTATGTCGAAGCGGCGATGCTTGCGGCATTACCTAAGGCACCTAGTAAATATAATCCTTACAGAAATACTGAGTTAGCTAAATTTAGAAGAGATTTAGTATTAAAAAATCTATTTGAAAATAATTTTATTAATTTCACTGAATATAAAGATTTTAAATCCCAAAAAATTGAATTGAATAAATCTAAAAAAGTTTTTTTGGAGGACGCACAATATTATATCGAAGATGTAAGAAAAAAAGTAATTGAGAGACTTTCATATGAAAGAGTTTACAAGCAAGGATTTAATATAAATACGCCCATAAACTTAAAGCTTCAAAAAATTGCCACTAAATCTTTAAGAGAAGGTTTGATTGATTATGACAGAAGAAAAGGGTGGAGAGGACCAATTAATAATAAAAAATTAAATAATGAATGGTCTGGGAATCTCGATGAATATGAAATAGAAAAATCAATAAATTGGAAAATTGCCATAGTAAAAAAGATAGATAAATTTTCTGTAGATATAGAAACTAGAGATAAAAAAAAAGGCATAATTAATTATAAAGACATAACTTGGACAAAAAAAGAATTTGACAGCTTATTTAAAATTGGAGACGTTATATATGTAAAACAAATTTCAAAAAAAAATTTTAGTCTGCAGCAAATTCCAAAAATAAATGGAGGTATTGTAGTAATGGATCCCTTTACAGGTAGAGTTATGGCCATATCTGGAGGTTTTAGTTTTAAAAGTAGTGAGTTTAATAGGGCTTCACAGGCATTAAGACAACCTGGGTCTGCATTTAAGCCTTTTGTTTACGCGCTTGCTTTAGAAAATAATTATACTCCATCATCATTAGTTTTAGATGCGCCATTAGTTTTAGACCAAGGTTCAGATCTAAAGATGTGGAAGCCGGAAAATTATGGAAAAAAATTTTACGGACCATCAACTTTAAGGGTTGGATTAGAGAAATCTAGAAACTTAATGACAGTTAGAATTGCTCAAAAAATAGGAGTTAAAAATTTAACTAAATTTTCTAAGGATCTTGGTATTTATGATAATCCAGAAGAATTGTTATCTATTTCACTTGGTTCTGCGGAAACAACTTTGTTAAAATTAACTTCTGCTTATTCTGCTTTTATTAATGGAGGTAGATTAGTTAGTCCTATTTTAATCGATCGTATCCAAGATAGTGAGGGAAATACAATTTTAAATAATGAAAAAAGAAAATGTAGTAACTGTCAAAAGATTTCATTCACAGGAAGCGAATATCCAAATATCAATAATCCTTATAAGCAAGTCTTTTCACCCCAAACAGCTTATCAAGTTACTTCTTTATTAGAAGGTGTTATTAAAAGAGGTACTGGAAAAAAACTGGTAGATCTAAATTTAAATTTAGCAGGTAAAACTGGAACCACTAATGAAAATACAGATACTTGGTTTATTGGTTTTACATCAAATTTGGTAATTGGAGTTTATGTTGGTATGGATAATCCTCAGCCACTAGGTAAGTTTGAGACAGGTTCAAAAACCGCATTACCGATATTCAAAAAATTTGTTAAAGCGGCAGTAAAAAAATCTGACGCAAGACCTTTTAAAGTATCCAAAGGAATCACTATGATGGTAATCGATCCTTTAACTGGTCAAAAGGCTAAATTTTCATCGACAAAAACTATATTAGAGGCATACAAAAGTAAAAATGTTGTTGAGGGTAAAATTTTATACTCAAATAATGATAGATTAGGAATTAATAATATATTAAGATTTTACTAATGAATCCTAAATATTTAGATTTTAAAAAAGAAATAGATAAAATTAATCAAAGAGTTAAGGAGTATCTTTGAAAAAAATAATATTTATTTAAAATTAGAAAATCACAACAAAAAAATGCTTAATGTAGATTTTTGGCAAGATAAGTCAAATTCTCAAAAAATTATCAGCGAAAAAAAGTTATATGAGGATTTAATTAATTCTCATGAAGAGTCTATTGAGAATTTAAAAGATTTTGATGAGTTAAATAATCTGGCTATTGAGGAAGGAAATACAAATATTCAAAATGAGTTATTGAAGAACATTAAAGATCTGAGAGAGGTTGCAAAAAAAAATGAAATTAAGTGTTTTTTATCTAATGAAGCTGACTCTTTCAATTGTTATATTGAAATTCACGCAGGTGCTGGTGGGACTGAAAGTCAAGATTGGGCTGAGATGTTAAGAAGAATGTATTTAAAGTGGTCAGCTCAAAAAAAATTTAGATCAAATTTGATTAGTGAGCATAAAGGCGATGAGGCAGGGATTAAATCATCTACTATAAAAATAGAGGGTGAATATTCATTTGGATGGCTAAAAAAAGAGTCAGGGATTCATAGATTGGTAAGAATATCACCATTTGATTCTGGTGCAAGGAGACACACAAGTTTTGCAAGTATTTGGGTTTATCCAGTAGTGGATGAGAATATTAAAATTGAAATAATGGATAAAGATTTGAGAATTGACACTTATCGCTCAAGTGGAGCTGGAGGCCAACATGTTAATACTACTGATAGTGCGGTAAGAATTACTCATTTACCAACAAAAATTGTTGTTCAATGTCAAAATGAGAGATCGCAACATAAAAATAAAGAAACCTGTATGAATATGTTAAGAGCAAGGCTTTATGACTACGAAATCAAAAAAAAAGAGAAAGAAAATAAAAATTATGAATCATCTAAGTCAGAAATCGGTTGGGGCCATCAAATTAGATCTTATATTTTGCACCCCTACAGACTCGTTAAAGATAATAGATCAAATCACGAAAGTTCAAATCCAGACAAAGTATTAGATGGTGAAATAGATGAATTTCTAGAACAATCTTTATATCGAAATTAATGAAAATAATTTTTAGATCTACATTTATATTTTTATTATTTTTCATTTTTTTTGTTGGTTATTTAAGTTTGGTAGGAATAAAAACTAACAAATTTAATGATCAAGTAAAAAATAAGTTAAATACTATTAATAAGTATCTCGATATTGAATTAAATGAAATTAGTATTCAGCTAAATCCAATCAAATTAAAAATACAAGCAAAAACTTTAGGATCGATCATAACAAGTAATAATCAAGTCTTAGAAATTGAAAGTATCAAATCTGATATTTCTTTAATTTCACTTTTGAAAGGTCAATTTATCGTTCAAAATCTTGCAGTTTCTACAAAATCAATTGAAATTAAAAATTTAATTTCATTTTCAAAAAATTTTTATAATAGTCCAAAATTAATTATTTTTGAAAGATTGTTTAAAATGAAGGGATTTTTAATTGCAAATTTAAAAATCGAGTTTGATGAAAATGGAAAAGTTAAAGATAATTATAGTGCCAAAGGCTATATTAATAATACACAATTAAATTTTCTAGATGATTTTGAAATAGATAAATTAAATTTTGTTTTTAATATTAAAAAAAAAGAATTTAAATTAGAAGATATAAAGTTCTCGTTAAATGAAATCAACTTCATTTCAAAAAAAATTAATATCAAAAAAAATGATGAGGAGTACTTTGTAGAGGGAGTTTTGAGCAACTCAATAGTTGAGCTAAATAATAGAAACTTAAAATTATTGAATCTTTTCCCAGATTTAAACCTTAATAAAATAAGGTTTAGTTCTCGTAACAAATTTACTTTTAATCTTGGAAAAAATTTAAAAATTAAAAAGAAATATTTACAGTCAAATTTAAAGTTTGAAGAAATCAGATTGCCAAATAATTTTAATGATAAGAATATTTTCCCCAAGATGAATGATGAAATTTTAATTAAAAATAATGACGTTAAGATAAATCTTGAAAAAAAAAAATGGGAAATTGATGGTAATGGTAAAATTTTATTACAAAAAAATGAAGACAGTATTTCATATAAAATTATAATGAAAGATCAATTAATTAGATTTAATGGTTTAGTAGAATTAGGCAAAAACCCTTTTCTTATAAATTCATTAAATTTCAAAAAAAACCAAAATTTTATAACAAAAATATCATTTAAAGGGTTAAAAGATTTAAAAGATGGGTGGTTTTTAGAATATATCAAATTAGTTGAGAGTGAAAATAAAATCATAGCTAAAAAAATTAACCTCAATAATGATTTAAAAATCAAACAGCTTGATTTCATTCAAGCAAACTATTTAGATGGGCAAGGTCAAAAAAATATACTCAATTTAACAAGGGATAAAAATATTTATACTTTATCAGGCAATATTTTTAATGCAGACAAGTTGATAGAAAATATTTTAATGAGTGATGAAGAAAAGATTTTTTTGAATGATAATTTTGAATTAATCTTAGATATTGATAAAGTTCGGTTAGATAATGCATTTAATCTAAAAAATTTATCTGGAAAATTAAAGTTTAAAAAGCAAAAAGTATTTGAAGCCAACCTCACTGGATATTTCACTAGTCAAAAAAAAATGAAATTTACAATAAAAACGATCGATAATAAATCAATAACAACACTATTTTTAGATTATGCTAAACCTATAGTTAAAAGGTATAAATTCATTAAAGGCTTTGACGGTGGAGTCTTAGATTTTTACAGCACAAAAAAAGGTAATAATTCCAATTCTACACTTAAAATTTATGACTTTAATTTAAAAGAATTGCCTACTTTAACGAAATTACTTACTTTAGCTTCTCTTCAAGGTATTGCAGATATTTTGTCTGGTGAGGGAATAAGATTTGATGAGTTCGAGATGAATTTTCAAAAACAAAATAAATTGATAACTATTGAAGAGATCTACGCCATTGGACCAGCAATCTCAATTTTAATGGACGGATATGTTGAAAAAGATAAGTTGATAAGTCTTAGAGGAACATTAGTACCAGCTACAACAGTAAATAAAGTAATAGGCTCTATTCCTGTGGTAGGGAAGATATTGGTTGGAAAAAAAACTGGGGAGGGAGTTTTTGGTGTAAGTTTTAAAATTAAAGGTCCTCCAAAAAAACTTGAGACAACAGTAAACCCTATAAAAACTTTGACCCCTAGATTTATAACAAGAACTTTAGAGAAAATTAAAAAAAATTAAATTAATCGAATCCTTACATGTCTTTTTTTTCCAATTGATAATTTAAGATAATTATCATTAAAAATTTTACCTGTAATTTGAAATTTTTCATCTTCAACAATTTGATTGTTTATTTTGACTGCTTTTCCTTTGATTAATCTCCTTACTTCACTTTTTGAATTTTCAAATTTTGCCAGAACAACTAAATCAATAATATTCATATTTTTGTTTAATTTTGTTTTACTTAATCCAATTGATGGAAGATTTGATCCTGAAGAATTGTCCGAAAATGCCTCTTTTGCAATTTTCTCAGCTTTTAGTGCTTCATTTTTTCCATGAAGCATCTCAGTTGTTTTATTTGCAAGTAAAATTTTTAACTGATTTATATTTTGGTCATCTAAATTTTCAATTTCTTTAATTTCGATATCGGTAAAAAATTTTAAGAATTTTTTTACATCTCTATCGTCAGTATTCCGCCAGAATTGCCAGTAGTCGTATGACGAAAAAAATTTTTTATCAAGCCAAACCGCGCCATCAGCAGTTTTTCCCATTTTAGCTCCACTCGCTAAAGTTATTAAAGGCGTGGTTAAACCAAAAGCTCCTTTATCGGAATGTTTTTTGATTAAATCAACACCATTTATAATATTCCCCCATTGGTCTGATCCACCTATTTGTAATAAGCAGTCCTCTTTATTGTTTAATTCTAAAAAATCGTATGCCTGAAGTATCATATAATTAAACTCCATGTAACTTAGTGATTGCTCTCTTTCCAAACGTGTTTTTACACTCTCAAACGACAACATTTTATTTATAGTGAAATGTTTACCTATTTTTCTTAAAAAATTAATATAGTTGAGATTTTTTAACCATTTGTAATTATCTACAAATATTGGTTTTGTTTTTTTATCTTCTTTATTTAAAAATTTTTCTAATATTTTTTTAATATTTTTTGAATTTTTTAAAATTTCTTTTTCAGAAAGTAATTTACGAGTTTTATCTTTTCCTGATGGGTCTCCAATTCTTGTGGTACCTCCTCCTAATAACACTATCGGTCTATGACCGTGCTTTTGAAGAAGCCTTAAACACATTATTTGGAGTAAACTGCCAACATGAAGACTTTCAGCAGTACAATCAAAACCTATATATGCTGAGATTTTTTTTTTATCTAATAATTCTGATAGCTCATTTTCATTAGTGCACTGATAAAAAAATCCTCTTTCTTTAAATTCTTTTAAAAATTTATTCATAAGCTTATAGTCTTACAATATACAAATTTTTTTAAAAAAAAATAAGAATGGGTAAGATATATACAGCATTAGGATTAATGAGCGGAACTTCAATGGATGGAGTGGATGCCTCTATTATAGAGTCTGATGGTGAGAGGATATATTCACCTTTATTAGATAGATATTTTGAGTATGGGGACAAAATAAGACAAAAAATAATAAATGTTAGGGCAAAAATTATAGCTTCAAATCACTTAATTGAACATAAAGGTGAAATTAAGGATATTGAAAGAGAAATTACTTTTTTCCACGCAAATGTAGTTAATGAAATTTTAGACAATAATAAAATAGATGTAGATTTATTAGGCTTTCATGGACAAACGATATATCACAATAGTAAAGAAAGAATTTCCAAACAACTAGGTGATGGAAAACTACTATCCCAGTTAACAAAAAAAAAGGTTGTTTATGATTTTAGACAAAATGATTTAAAAAATGGAGGCCAAGGTGCTCCGTTAGCACCAATTTTTCATAACTTAATTGCAAATAAATATTTAAAAGAAGAATTAGATAAATCTTACTCCATAAATATAATAAATATTGGAGGAATTTCAAACATTACAAAAACAGTCAAATGGGATGAATTAGATAAAAAAGAAAATTATATAAAAGCATTTGATATAGCTCCAGGAAATTGTTTAATAGATGAGTGGGTTAGAAAAAAATCAAAAAAAAAATATGATATTGGTGGATCACTTGCAGGCATTGGCAAAACAGATGAATTAATTTTAAATCAGGCTTTAGAAAATTTTAATATTTCTCCTCCTTATAAAGATTCATTAGACATTAAAGACTTTGATATATCCTTTGCAAAGGGTCTATCTTTAGAAGATGGAACATCAACATTAGCAGATTTCACGTCATCACAAATTTCAAAAGCTCTCAATTATTTTAAAGACCCAGAAAAAAATACAATATTTTTGGTTTGTGGTGGAGGTAGAAAAAACAAATATTTAATGAATTCAATCTCAAAATCAGTTGACATTATTAAAAATTTGAAAAAAACAAACTTATACCCTATTGAGGAGTATGGAATCGATGGTGACTTTGTAGAATCGCAAGCTTTTGGTTATCTTGCAATTAGGTCTTTTTTAAATTTACCCATTTCTTTCCCTAGTACAACTAGATGTAAAGATCCAGTAACTGGAGGGGTAATGGTTAAGAACTTTTAATATAAAGCTGTTTCTTTTTTGATATACTTATCTAAAACTTTTACTAGGTTTGTCTCATTTTTTGAAAAAAAATGATTTGCATCTTGAACAGTTTGAAATTCGACTTTAATTCCTTTTTGATCACTTAGTCTTTTATTTAAATCATTTAAGTAATCTGCTGGAACTAATTCATCTTTTTTGCCGTAAACTATTAATCCAGAGGTAGGACATGGAGAAAGAAAAGAGAAATCATAAACATTTGGTTGAGGTGATATTGCAATGAATCTATTAATCTCAGGACGTCTCATTAAAAGTTGCATTGCAATCAATGATCCAAAAGAGAATCCAGAAACCCAACATTGTGAATTATCAAAATTTTCTCTTTCCAACCAATCTAATGCTGCAGCTGCATCTGCAAGTTCTCCTTGTCCATTGTCAAATTCTCCATCACTTTTTCCAACACCTCTAAAATTTACTCGGCACACAGAAAAATTATTATCCATAAAGGAGTGAAATGTTTCTACAACAACTTTATTGTTCATTGTTCCCCCATACTGAGGATGTGGTTGCAATATAAGAGCTATAGGTGAAGTGCTTTTTTTACTTTTAAAATACTTTGCTTCAAGTCTCCCAGCTGGACCAGGAATAAAAATTTCTAAAATTTTATTGTCCATAATTGTTATTGATAACTATTCTCAAAAAAAAATTAGACATATCACATGTGCGTGACAAAATGTTATTTTTTTTTGTATCCAGATACTTGACTAATTTAGTCAGGTTTATATATATCCTTGAAAAATAAGGATTTATGAAACTGACATCTAAAGGCAGATATGCGGTTATGGCTTTAGTGGACCTGGCAAAATTTAATAATATTAATCCAGTTTCTCTTAGAGACATATCATTAAGACAAGGTATTTCCCTTGATTATTTAGAACAAATTTTTTCTAAACTTAGGAAAAAAGAAATTGTTCAAAGTGTTAGAGGAAATCAGGGTGGCTATATTTTAAATAAAAAAGCTAACGAAATAAAACTTACTAATATTTTTGATGCAGTTGATGAAAAAGTTAAAACTGTTCAATGTAAAAAAGAATCAAAAAAAGGTTGTAACGGCAAACCTATTAAATGTTTAACTCATAATTTATGGGATGAGCTTGAAAATCATATTAATGAATTTTTTGAGAAAAAAAGTTTAGAAGATTTAATAAAAGATAACATTGAGAGAAGAATCTAAAATGGATACCAGAGAAAAAGATATAGAAAAGTTAAAAGATTATAAATATGGCTTTACTACTGATATAGAAAATATCAAAGCTCCAAAAGGTTTGAACGAAGATGTAATAAAGTTTATTTCTAACATTAAAAAGGAACCAAAATGGATGTTGGATTTCAGGTTAAAAGCTTATGAGCGATTAAAGCTTTTAAAAGAACCTAATTGGCAAAAACCAAAATATCCAAAAATCGATTATCAGGATTTATATTATTATTCAGCACCAAAAAGTATGAGTGATAAACCAAAAAGTTTAGAAGAGCTTGACCCTAAACTTCTAGAAACATATAAAAAACTTGGCATTCCATTACAAGAGCAAGCAAGACTAAATGGAATTGCTGTAGACGCTGTATTTGACTCTGTTTCAGTTGCTACTACTTTTAAAGGTGAATTGACCAAACATGGAATAATTTTTTGTTCAATGTCAGAGGCAATTCAAAAACATTCTGATTTAGTAAAAAAATATTTAGGTAGCGTAATACCAGTTACTGATCATTTCTTTGCTACACTTAATTCTGCCGTTTTCACAGATGGGTCATTTGTTTATATTCCTGAAGGTGTTAAGTGCCCAATGGAGCTATCGACTTATTTCAGAATTAATGCATCAGAAACAGGACAGTTTGAAAGAACATTAATTATTGCAGATAAAGGCAGTTACGTTAGTTACCTCGAAGGATGTACCGCTCCAATGAGGGATGAAAATCAATTACACGCAGCAAATGTAGAATTGATTGCTTTAGATGATGCAGAAATAAAATATTCAACTGTTCAAAATTGGTACCCTGGAGATGAAAATGGCAAAGGAGGGATATATAATTTTGTCACTAAGAGAGGATTATGTAAGGGAAGAAATTCTAAGATTTCTTGGACGCAAGTTGAAACAGGTTCTGCTATAACTTGGAAATATCCAAGCTGTATATTAAAAGGTGATAATTCAATTGGTGAATTTTATTCAATAGCAATTACTAATAATCATCAAAAAGCAGATACTGGGACAAAGATGATTCATTTAGGAAAAAATACTAAAAGTAAAATTATTTCAAAAGGTATAAGTGCTGGATTTTCTGACATGACTTATAGAGGTTTAGTAGATATTAATTCAAAAGCTAAAAACTCTAGCAATTATACACAATGTGATTCTTTATTAATGGGAAATAAATGTGGCGCTCATACAGTTCCATATATTAAAAATAAAAACTTCGACTCCAATATTGCACATGAAGCTACGACATCAAAAATTAGTGAAGAACAACTACATTACTGCCAACAAAGAGGACTTAATCCTGAGGAAGCTGTAGGATTAATTGTTAATGGTTTTTGTAAAGAAGTATTACAACAATTACCGATGGAGTTTGCAGTTGAAGCCCAGAAACTTGTAGGTATTAGCTTAGAAGGGAGTGTCGGTTAATGCTTAAAATAAGTAATTTAAATGCGAATGTTGAGAACAAATCAATTTTAAAGGGTTTTTCATTGAATATAAATCCTGGTGAAGTTCACGCAATTATGGGTCCAAATGGATCAGGAAAAAGCACATTATCTAATATTCTGTCAGGGAAAAAAGGGTACGAGGTATCAGGCGAAATCTTATTTGAAAACAAAAATTTATTTGATTTTGAAACTGAAGAAAGAGCACACAAAGGAATATTTTTAGCTTTCCAATATCCATTAGAAATTCCTGGTGTTAATACAAATATCTTTTTAAAAACATCTTTCAATGCAATTAGAAAAGCTAGAGGAGAAAAGGAATTAGATGCGATTGAATTTTTAAAACTTGTTAAAGAGAAAGCTAAAGAATTAAAATTTGATGAAGAGAAACTAAATAGACAATTAAATGTTGGTTTTTCAGGCGGAGAAAAAAAGAAAAATGAAATTCTGCAAATGTCTATGTTAGCCCCAAAATTATCCATTTTAGATGAGACAGACTCGGGCCTAGATATTGATGCACTTAAAGTAGTAGCAGATGGAGTTAATACCCTAAGAAATAAAGATAATTCTTTTTTAATAATAACCCATTATCAAAGATTATTAGATTATATTAAACCTGACTTTGTTCATGTTCTAATGAATGGAAAAATAATAAAATCTGGTGGTCCAGAATTAGCAATCGAATTAGAAAAAAAAGGGTACGAAAGTTTTAATTAAATGAGAGATCAATTGCAGTCAGATTTTGATAAAATAGTAAAAACTTCAAAATTTTCTAACGAAGAAATTAAGTTTAAAAAAAATTTTCTAAATAATTTCATAAAAAAGGGTTTTCCGAACAGAAAGCTAGAAGATTGGAAGTTTTTAGATATTAGTCAGATTATTAAAAAGAATATTAGTGATCTAAGTTTTTTCAATGATTATTCACAATCAAATAAAATTGATTCATCTATTTTTATTGATGGTTTGGAACATAATAAGATTGTTTTTATAAATGGAAGAATTGAAAAAATTGATTTTAAATTCGAAGACCAAAATAAAATTGAAATAATTGATGAAACCAAAAAGGAAACATCATTTAATTATGAAAACTCATTAATTGATTTAAACAATGCATTTACTGACAAAGGTACTAAAATTCTGATTAAAAAAAATTATTTTCTAAAAAAACCTTTGATAATTTATCATTCAACAAATAATGAAATAAAGTCAACTAATATTAATTTGAGATTAGATTTTGAAATAAGTGAAAATAGTTGTTTAAAACTTATTGATTATTTTGCTAATAACACAGCGAAAAACTTTACTAATATTTTTTACAATTTCAATTTAGAAAAAAATTCGATCCTGAAAAATTATAAAATTGATAAATTTAGAAATAATAATCTAAGATATTCTTTTAACAATATTAAACAAGGCAACAACAGTGTTTCAGAAACATTTATATTATCTACTGGTTCAGATTATTTTAAAAATGAGATTAATTGTAATTTAAATGGTGAGTATTCCTCAGCATTTATCAATGGTATTTTTTCCTTGACGAAAAATCAACAACACGAAATTAGAACTACGATCAACCATTTAGCAGAGAACACAAAAAGTTATCAGCTTATTAAAAGTGTTCTTGGAAAAAATTCAAAATCTGCATATCAAGGAAGAATATTTGTAAACTCAAAAGCTCAAAAAACTGATGGTTATCAATTGAGCAAAGCGATTTTACTAGATGAAACATCAGAGTTTAATGCGAAACCAGAATTAGAAATTTATGCTGATGATGTAAAATGCTCTCATGGATCAGCATCTGGAAGCTTAGATGAGAATTCAATTTTTTATTTGATGTCCCGTGGTTTGAATTATCAACAATCAAAAGAACTTTTAATAAATGGGTTTTTACTAGATGTTATTGAAAAGATTACTGATACTGAAATAAGAAATTTAATTAAAAATATTATTGGATAACAAAGAATGAAAATAGATAACATTAAAAAAGAATTTCCAATTTTTGACGAAAAAATTCAAAATAATGATTTAGTCTATCTAGATAGTGCTAATTCATCTCAAAAACCAAAGGTAGTTTTAGATAGAATAAATGATTTTTACTCTAAACAATTTTCAAATGTAGGAAGAAGTATTCATTATTTAGCAGTTGCGGCCACAAATTTATATGAAAACACTCGGACTTCTGTGCAAAAATACATAAATGCGAAGGATAAAAATGAAATTGTATTTACTAAAGGTGCTACAGAGGCATTAAATTTAGTTGCTAATACTTTAGGTCAAGCAATCTTGGAGCCAAAAGATGAAATTTTAATTACAGAACTAGAACATCATTCGAATTATGTTCCATGGCATTTTTTAAGAAAATCTAAAAATATTAAAATAAAGTTTGCAGAGATTAACGAAGACGGTGATATCCCGATTGAAAATATAGAAAAAGAGATTACAGATAAAACCAAAGTAATAGCTTTAACTCACTTATCTAATGTCACTGGTGCGGTTTTACCAATCAAAGAGATAACCCAATTAGCACATTCAAAAGGGATTGTTGTGGTGGTGGACGGATGTCAGGGAGGACCACATTTAAAATTAGATATGCAGGATCTAGATTGTGATTTTTATGCAATATCATGTCATAAGATGTACGGTCCGACAGGTCTTGGAGTTTTGTACGGAAAAAAGAAATGGTTAGAGCAACTTCCACCATACCAAGGAGGTGGAGGAATGATAAATGAGGTTAAAAAAGATAGAATTTCTTATGGTGAACTTCCAAATAAGTATGAAGCTGGAACAATGGCTACTGCACAAGTCATCGCATTTGACCAATCAATAAAATTTTTAGAAAGTATTGGAATTGACAACATAATTAAACATGAAAAAAAATTAATAGAATATGGACAAGAAATTTTAAAAAGAAACAACTCTGTTAAACTAATAGGAAATCCTAAAGAACGAGGCGGTGTGCTATCTTTTACTGTAGAAGGAGTTCATCCACATGATATTGCAACTATTCTAGATGAGACTGGAGTTGCTATAAGAGCAGGTCATCATTGTTGCCAAATACTTCATGATAAATTAGGTATACCTGCAAGTGCGCGTGCATCATTAGGAGTTTACAACACTAAAGATGACTTAGATAAATTAAATGAAGGTATTAATAATTGTAAAAAAATTTTTGATTTAAAATGAATTTAAAAGAATTATATCAAGAAATAATTTTAGAACATGGAAAGAATCCTAGAAATTTAGGAAAAACAGAAAACTTTAATAAAGATGCGAAAGGTAATAATCCATTATGTGGAGATAATGTCCATGTATATTTGAAACTAAATGATCAAAGAAAAGTAGAAGATATTTCTTTTGAGGGAAGTGGATGTGCAATATCAATGGCATCAGCATCCATAATGACCGATTTGATCAAAGGAAAAAGTGATAATGAAGCAAAAGAAATAATTGAAGATTTTTTGGCGATGATTAAAGAAAACCCTGAACTTAAAAATAATATATTAAAAGAGGATGATAAAACAAAATTAATGTGTTTATCAGGCGTGAAACAATATCCAATGAGAGTTAAATGTGCTACATTATCATGGCATACTTTGGTATCTGCAATGGAAAATGATGGGAAAGAAATAAGTACAGAAAATTAATTATGGATGTTAAAAATAAAATAATTGATGAAATTAGAAAAATTTACGATCCTGAATTACCAGTGAATATATATGAACTTGGTTTGATTTATGATATAAAAGTTATCGGCCGTAAGGCTGAAATAAAGATGACATTAACCACACCAAATTGTCCAGTTGCGGAAAGTTTACCTAAAGAAGTAAAAGAGGGTGCTATGCAAGTAGAGGAAATAGATGATGTAGACCTTGAATTGGTTTGGGATCCTCCTTGGAATAAAGATATGATGTCAGATGTAGCAAAATTGGAGTTAAATTTATAATGAGCCCTATTATTAAGTTAAGTGATAACGCGGCTTCAAGAATTAAAGAAATAATGTCTAATGCTGAGAAAAATGCGATTGGTGTTAGGGTTTCTGTAAAATCAGGTGGTTGTGCAGGCATGTCATATGTGATGGAATATTCTAAAGAGGTAAATCCAAATGACGAGTTGATCGAAGATAAGGGGGTTAAAGTTTACATTGACTCGGCTGCAATTATGTACCTTTTAGGAACTGAAATGGATTTTAAAAAAGAGGATTTTTCATCATCATTTGTCTTCAATAACCCCAATGAAACCGAGCGTTGTGGTTGCGGAGAGTCTTTTAAAGTATAGTCCCATTTTGAACATATCAGAGTTGCAATAAATGCATAGATTGATAACATCTTTCCATGAACGTCTTTGAAATCAGAAATTTGCAAAATAGCGAGGACAGAAAAGAGAAGAGAAAAACTTTTTTAAGATCTCTTATAAAGTCTGTTGATACTGGAGCAAATGGAACACTTGATTACATTGTTAAAAAAGGTTCTGGCAAAAACAAAATTGCTAAAACTAGACAATAAAAATTAACAACTGTAATACATCTCAAACTCAATAGGATGAGGTGTGTGCTCAAAATTGTGTATTTCTTCAAACTTTAATGCAATGTAAGCATCTATTTGATCATCAGTAAATACATTACCTTGTTTTAAGAAATCTCTATCTTTATCAAGACTTTCCATTGCTTCTCTTAAAGATCCACAAACTGTTGGAATTTTCTTAACTTCATCCTCTGATAAAGCATAAAGATCTTTATCAAATGATTTACCTGGATCAATTTTATTCTTAATTCCATCTAATCCAGCCATTAACATTGAAGCGAATGTTAAATATGGATTACCAGCCGCATCACCAAATCTAATTTCACATCTAGCCGCTTTTTTACTTAAAGTGATAGGAATTCTGCAAGATGCTGATCTATTTCTTGCCGAATAAGCTAATAAAACGGGAGCTTCA
>CABZHM010000015.1 GCA_902525625.1 uncultured Pelagibacteraceae bacterium
TTCATAGAGATTTTCATGTATCAAATCTTATGTTAGTCCGGGATGAAATAGGAGTTATAGATAGTCAAGATGCTTTAATTGGAAATAGAGCATATGATTTAGCATCTCTAATTGATGATGTAAGATTTAAAACATCAAAATCATTTAAAAAAAAAGTTTATGATTACTACCTAAAAAATCAAAAAAATTTGATAAAGAATAAATTTAAAAATGATTTTGAAATATTGTCAGTTTTAAGAAATCTTAAGATAATTGGAATTTTTTCACGTTTATCTTTGAGAGAGGGAAAAAAAAAGTATATCAAATTAATTCCATATACATGGGAATTAATAAATATGCGTATTAAAGAAAACGAGGTATTCTTTGATTTAAAGAGTTTATTAAGTAAAAATTTTGAAAAAAAAATGAAATGAGAATTAGAACTGCATTAATATTATGTGCAGGTTTTGGTAAAAGACTGAATCCCCTAACTCTTGAAACTCCAAAACCTCTGCTTAAAATTAAAAATACTACAATTTTAGAAAACTGTATTAATTTAATTTCCAAACTTGGTATCAAAAAAATTCTCATAAATACATTTCACCTTGGAGATCAAATAAATGAATTCATTAAAATGAAAAATTTCGAAATGGATATTAAGATTAAAGAAGATGGAAAGAATATTTTGGATACAGGTGGAGGTATAATGAATTTAGTAAAAGATACTACAGATCAAGATTTTTTAGTTTTTAATCCTGACACATTGTGGAACTATAAATACGTTAATGAAATAAATGAAATGCAAGATTTTTATTTTTCTAATAAATTGAATTGCATTCTTTTAGTTGCAGATAAGAAATTAAGTTTTGATAAGAGTTTAAATTAAAAGATAATTTATTACAAAAAGGTAAATATAATAATTTCGTTTATATTGGTTGTAAAATTTTTAATAAAAGTTTGTTTGAAAATTACAATATAAAAAACTTTTCAATTGTAGAAGTATGGAAAGAATTACGAAACAAGAATCAACTTAATGGATATGAAAGCTTTAATAAATTCTACCATTTAACTAATTTAGGAACATTCAAAAAACTAAAAGATCTTTAGCCCTCCCTTTATCGAGATACTCGCATTTTGTGATTTTCAAACTGTTGTCTAACTTTATCAATAAAGGATTCCCTGTAGGTATTTCTAGATTTGAAATCAGATCGTTATCTAATTCAAAAAGTTTTTTGCATAAGGCTCTAATAGAATTGCCATGGGCAGAAATTAAAATATTAGTATCTCTCAACTTTTCTTGGATTTCTTCTTCAAAAAATTTAACGACTCTGTTGTAAGTATCTTTTAAAGACTCTGTGCTTGGAATAAGCTCCTCTGGAACATCTTTATAAATACTTATGTTACTAGGATGGTATGGACTTTCTTTACTTAGGGCATCTGGTTTCATATCCCAAGATCTACGAAACTCGTGCACTTTCTTTTCCCCAATTTTTTTTGTCATTTCTACCTTATTTAAGCCGGTAAGAGCTCCATAATGTCTCTCGTTAAGTTGCCAGGCAGATTTGAATTCTTTTTCATCATTTAAAATTTCTTTTATAATTTTTAGGGTATGTTTTGCTCTTAATTGAACAGATGAATAATAATAATTTATTTTAAGGTTTTGTTCCTTAATAAGTTGACCCGCTCTTTTAGCTTCAGATTTACCTGTTTCTGTAATATCTACGTCAACCCATCCTGTAAATTTTTTCTCAAGATTCCAAGTACTTTGTCCATGTCTTACAAGAATTAAAAAACTCATATTATATTTTTAAAATATATTTATAAATAAAACTATATAATTAATGATAAAATTTTTTTCTAAATATAAAATAATATTTTACTTACTGAACTTTTGTCTGATTTTTTTATATATTTTTCCTGGTAGTTTGATTGGCTTTTTCCTACATGGTGATATTAAAATGCAACCTCAAATAACACATGACTTTATAATATCATCGAATCATTTTTATGTCTTCATTTTGATATCAATAATAGGTTTTCTTACATTTTATAAATTTAACGAAACTAAAATATTAATAGTCTACTTGCTTGTATTATCGATAATTCTAGAAGTCTTTCACTTATTAATACCTGAAAGAAGTTTTCAGTGGCAAGACCTTTTCGGAAATATATTTGGAGTGATAGTTGTAATTTTCATTAAGAAAATTATAAATAAATATGGCTTATTTAAAAAATAAATTAATTATTTTATTTTTTTTTTTGTTAACAAGTTGTTCATCAATTCCATCAAACACTTCAAATAGTTGCTCAATATTTAATGAGAGATACCTTTGGTATAAGCACACAAAAAAAGTTGAAAAAAAATGGGGCACTCCGATTTATATTCAACTTGCAATTATAAAAATGGAGTCTGATTTCGATTGGTTAGCAAAACCTGCAAGACAAAAAATTTTTAAAGTTATTCCTTATAAAAGACCGTCAAGTTCATTCGGTTACTCACAAGCCATTAAAGGAACATGGGAGCAATATAAAAAAGAGACCGGAAACAAATTAGCTACAAGAGCAAGATTTAAGGATAGTGTAGACTTTATTGGTTGGTATACAAATAAATCTGAAACAATTTTAAAAATTTCAAAAAAAGATGCTTTTAAGCATTATCTTGCTTACCATGAGGGTTGGGGGAATTTCAAACATTACAAAAAGAATAAGAAGGTAATTGGATTAGCCAAAAAAGTGGAAAAACAAGCTAGCATTTATAAGAGACAATTATCAGAGTGCAGTAAATCTCTTAATAAAAATAAATATATTATTTTTTAGATAATTCTTTTTTTAATTCTAAATCAACTTCATCTATTCTCTTCGTATTTCTAGCTAAAGCTAAGTACATTGATGGAGTGATATATAAAGTAAAAAATGTCGAAATAATCATTCCACCTAGAATTGTTGAACCCACAGCCAATCTTGAACCCTCACCAGCACCCGGTCCAATGTTTCCTATAACAAGTGGCATCATTGCAATCATAGTGCTTAAAGATGTCATGATGATTGGTCTAAACCTTACCGAGCATGCCTCTTTAACTGCTGACTCAATATTTTTGCCTGTAGTTCTTATTCGATTGGCATAATCGACTATTAAAATACTATTTTTTGTGGAGATACCTATAAGAATGATGAGAGCAATTTGAGAAAAAATATTCACAGAGCTGTTTAAAAATAATATGAAAACTAATCCACCAAATATTGCTAATGGAACAGTCAAAACAATTATAAATGGATGGATAAAAGAATTAAACGTTGCAGCCATTACCAAATAAGCAGTTAGTAAAGATAAAACAAATATTATAAACAATTCATTACTTGTCTCTTTAATTTCCTCAGATTTTCCTTTCCAAGTAATTTGATTTTTTGGGGCTAAATTTTCCATTACATCTTCAAAAAATCTTATTGCCTCAATTAATGTATAGCCTTCATTAATATTTGCAGATATTGTTACCGCTCTTTGTCTGTTGTACCTTGATAATTCTTTTGCAGAGCCTTCTTCTTTAAAGCTTACTAAATTTGCAAGTGAGATTAGTTTTCCAGTAGTGTCGGAACGAACAAATATCTTAGAGACTCCCTCTTTATTTCTCCTATCTGACAAATATTGTTGAACAATAATTGGATATTCTCTACCTAATTTATTAAAAGTAGTAATTTTCTTGCCACCATAGAGAGTTTCTAGAGTTTCTCCAATAGCTTTGGTGGAGACCCCTAGATCTTTAGCTTTATTTTTGTTTATTATTAATTTTACCTCAGGTTTATTTCTATTGTAATCAGATTCAATTCTTGAGAGGTTTTTATTAGATCTAATTTTTCGAATTATTTGCGTTTGAATTTCTTCGAGTTCATCGTAGCTGTTACCATAAATAACCATTTGTACTGGCTTATTGTAATTAGAAACTCTTATAGATTGTGGAGATATGGGAAAAGCCAGGGCTTGGGGGAGGGTAACAATTTTTCCAATAGCCTCTCTTAATATTACCTGTTGTCCTTTTTTTCTTTTTTTCCAATCATCTAAAAGAGCAATTATAATAAAACTATTAAAAGAGTTTGCTGAATTTCCAAATCCAGGTACTCGCATAATAAATCTTGAGTAAGGACTATCTTTAGATTGTAAAAGCGGTATTAACCTAGCCTCAACTTTTTGCGCTTGTTCTTGTGTATATTCAAAAGAGCTTCCCTCATCAGTGGCTCCTATGATTAAATAAGCACCACGATCTTCCATAGGTAGCAATTCCTTTTTTGAAAAACTAAATAAAAAGATAGAGGAAACAATTATGAGGACTATAAAAATTCCAACTGATTTAGTTTTGTGAACAATAACATCTAAAGTTTCTTTATAAAATTTGGCAAAATTCAAAAAAACTTTCTCAAACTTTTGTATAAAAATTTTCTTTGAACTTTTTTTATTTAAGAATTTACTAGCAAGCATTGGTGAGAGTGTTAATGCCACAAAAGATGAAATTACTATTGAAAATGACAACGCGATTGCAGTCTCTCTAAATAATGTTCCAGAAATTCCCTCAATAAATATTAGCGGAAGGAACACTGCAACCAAAATTAGTGTTGTTGCAATTATTGCAAATGATATTTGCTTAGATCCCTTGTAGGCTGCAACAAGCGGTGTTTCACCATCTTCTATTCTTCTGTATATTGCATCTGTCATGATTACAGAGTCATCTGTAATTATGCCTATAGCCAATATAAAACTTAAAAGTACAAAAATATTTATTGATAGACCAAAAATATAAAGACCTAAAAAAGATGCTATTAAGCTTACTGGAAGAGCAATAGCTGGCACAATTACAGCTTTGAGATTTCCCAAGAATAAATAGATTATTAAAACAACTAAAACAAATGCTATAAGCAATGTTTTATATACTTCTTCAATTGCTGCCTCTACATAGTTAGCTCTATTAAATGAGACTCTTAAGTCTAGTTCTTCAGGCAAAGATTTTCTTACCTCAATTATTTTTTTTTTAATATCCTTAGAAAGTTCAACAGTTGATGCACCGCTTCTTGCATAAATACCAATTCCAACGGTTTTCAAATTTATTTGATCTTTAGTTTGAGCTTTAAAAAGAGTTTTTTCTGAAACAGGTCCAATTTCAATATTTGCAATATCTGATAATAAAATTATTTTATTACCTGTCTTTTTAATCGGTAATTGTTTGATTGAATCTATATCATTATAAGATTTATCTAAATTAAGCGTTAGATCAATGTTATCTGCCTCAAGAGTACCAGCTGGGAGACTAATATTCTCTCCTCGCATTGCAACTTCAACTTCATTTATTGTTAAATCATTTGCCGCTAATTTAATCGGATCTATCCAAACTCTGATACTCAATTCTCTTAGTCCACCAACTAATATTCTCCCAACATTTTTTATACTTGAAAATTGATCTACTAAATATCTTTTTGCATAATCTCCTAATTCAAGATCACTCCAAGTAGAGGAGGACAAGGATAACCACATTGTTGTTGTAAAACCTGCTGCTCTTTTTAATATCTGTGGAGGTTCTGACTCCGCGGGTAAATTATCCACAACTCTTGCAACTCTTTCTCTAATATCATTCGCTGCGTTATCCAAATCTATACTTGTATCAAATTCAACATTTATTGTACTCCTACCATTTTCAGATTTAGAATCTATATTCTTTATTCCTTCAGCACCTCCAATTACATCCTCAACAACTTGAGTCACTTCTTGATCTATAATTGACGCTGATGCTGAGTTATAATTTACTTGAACTTGAACCACGGGCGGTTGAATACCGTTAGGTAGCTCTCTAACTGGCAATTTCCAAAATACAAATAATCCAAAAATAATTAGTATTAAAGACATTACCCAAGATACTGCAGGTCTTTTTATACTTAATTCAGAGATAAACATTTATTTCGTAATAGGTTTAATCTTTCCATTAGGTCTAACTTTTTTAAGGCCTTCAGCTACAATAGTCTCTCCCTCATTAAGTCCAGAGACTATCTCAATACTTTTATTACTTCTTAACCCTGTCTTTACTTCAGTTTTATTAGCAATATTTGAACCATTAATTTTATAAACATATGATTTATCACCTTCAATCATCACACTAGTATCAGGCACGCTTAATGAATTTCTTAAATTAAACCTTATACTAACCTCCAACAACGATCCTGAAATTAATTCCTGGTTTGAATTATTCACTTTAATTCTAGATAATAAACTTCGTGTATCTGCATTTATTCTACTTGAAACAAAATCAACTTCACCGAAAAAAACTTTATCTTTATAGCTTGATAATCTTACTTCTACTGGAAGTCCTTTCTTAATTGATGCAGAATAACTCTCAGGAATCTTTATATCTGAATAAATTACAGAATTATCATCTAGTGTAATAATGAATATATTATTTGAGACTAAAATGTCCTCAGTAAGCCCGGTATAACCAAGCAAACCACTAAATGGCGCAATAATATCTCCACTCTTTAATCTTATCAATTTATCTCCTTTTTTTACAAAATCTTTTAGCTCTAAATCATCCAGCAGGTCATCTTTTTTAATTTTGAAAGTTTGTGATTTTTTAGAGATTGCAGTGCCAAAAGTTTCAATTTTTTCTGAAAATTCTTTACTCATCACCTCTGTAACTATTATTCCAGGAGGAGGAACCTTACTAAATTTTTTTTTAAAATGATTAGCTATTAAAGTTCTTGAAATTATTACAGCTGCAATAACAAGGAAGAATATTAAGATTATCGATATTATTTTTGTAGATCTTTTCATACTTTTAAATTAATCCGTATTCAGCCCAAGAACCATCGTAAATGCAAGGTAGATATTTATCATTTATTAGGGAAT
Organism: uncultured Pelagibacteraceae bacterium; assembly: GCA_902525625.1. Classification (GTDB taxonomy): domain Bacteria; phylum Pseudomonadota; class Alphaproteobacteria; order Pelagibacterales; family Pelagibacteraceae; genus Pelagibacter. Next base: position 6,860 of record CABZHM010000015.1, read on the forward strand.
AAGCTAGTGCCAAAACACACGCAGTAACTCCAGATCCACAAGAGAAAACTATATTCTTATCAGCAATATCATTTAAACACGAATGAAAAATTTTTTTAAGTTCATCTACATCTTTAAATGTTTTGTTTTCATTTAAACAGGAACTGAATGGTATACAAAAAGAATTCTTAATATTTCCACTTTTTAATCCTTTTCTAGGTTCCACAACTTTACCCTCAAATCTTTCTATGCTTCTAGCATCTATAACTTTGAAATTGGGTTTAATTATATTTTGATTTACCATTTTCATATCTTTAACCAATTCCTTTTTTTCTAAACTTTTATATCTAGACTTATTTATCAAAGGTAAATCGGCAGTAGTCATTCTTTTTTCTTTAACCCATTTGTTCAGACCACCATTTAATATATGGACTAACTTTGGATCATGACCAAAATAAATGAAATTATACCAACATCGACAAGAACTTAATACATCAGAATTATCATAAATTATTATTTTATCATCATTTTTAATTCCCATTGCTGAAACTATTTTTTCCCAATCATATTTATCAACTAACATGTGGGGTAGATTTGTTTTTTTGTTAGAATTAGAATCTAAATCAAAGAATATAGAATTTGGTATATGCTTAATTTTGTACTCCTCAAAACCATTTCTTTTTGTTAGAGGCATATGCCATGAACAATCAATAATTTTTACATTATCTAAATTCTTGTCCAACCATTCAGTCTCTACTAAAGACATTTATCTTTTTTCTAAATATCTTTGGTGATATTCCTCAGCAACACAATAATTTTTAAGTAATGATATTTTTGTTACGACTCTGCCTGACAATTTTTGATTAACTTTATTTAAAACTTTTTCAGCTATTTTTTTTTGATTATCATTTAAATAAAATATTTCACTTCTATATTGAGTTCCAAAGTCAGGCCCTTGAGAATTTAGTGTGGTTGGGTCATGAATATCAAAAAAAATATTCAAAATTTCCTCAAATGAGATCATTTTTTCATCAAAATCAAGTTTGACAACCTCTGCATGATTAGTTCGTCCTGTGCAAACTTCTTTATAGGTAGTTTGTTTGCTATCGCCTCCGCAATAGCCAACCTCTGTTTTAATTATCCCATCAATTTTACTGAATTTTATTTCAGGTCCCCAAAAACATCCAAGAGCTAAAACTGCTATTTCCATTGATAAAGATTTAAATTAATTTACAAATTATTCGTATGCTAAGTAAAAATCAATTGGGTTTTTTGTACATGTTTATGTCAGTTTGTGCATTTTCATTAATGGACATAATTGTTAAGTGGTCGGTTGATTATCCAATAGGACAAGTTTTATTTTTTAGAGGATTTTTTGGTATTTTATTTTATTTCTTTATAATACCTAAAGAGAGACTTCATAATTTTTATTATACAAAAAGAGCTGGTTTGCATTTTTTACGTTGCATGTCGGGTCTTGTCGCTTTAGTTGCAATTTTTATAGCTTTAAGAAAATTACCTTTAGCGACCGTTGTTAGTATTTCATTTGCTGCACCAATATTTACAACCATCCTATCAATATTTTTATTAAGTGAAAAAGTTGGGATTTACAGATGGCTTGCAGTGATAGTTGGTTTCATAGGGATATTAATTATTACTGAGCCAGGTATAAGCCAATTAAATATTTATTATATTTTCCCAGTAATATTTTGTCTTGGTTTATCTTACGTGGCTATTACTTTAAGACAATTATCAACAACAGAACCTGTATGGTTAATTTCTTTTTATTTTTCTTTATCAATTACTTTATTAAGTTTTTTAAGTATTCCACAAGGATGGGTTATGCCAAGTTTGAAGGATTTTATATTTTTATCTTTGGTTGGTATTTTTGGTGGAGTAGCTAATCTATGGCTAGGCCAGTCATATAAATATTCTGAAGTTTCTCTTGTTACTCCACTAAAATATTTAGCTTTATTGTTTGCTATTGTCTTTGGTTACTTCATATGGGGAGAAGTGCCTACATATAAAACGCTTCTTGGAGCATTACTTGTAATTGTATCAACATTGATTATCTTTAGAAGGGAAATTTATAATAAAAAAATAATCACTTCTAAAACAACAAATGACTAAAGTTCCAAAATATTGGACAAAAGCAAAAAATTACCTATCAAAAAAAGATAAAGTATTAGCAAAATTGATTAAAAGCTATCAAAGTCCGTCAGAAATAATTCTTACCTCTAGAAGAAATATATTTTTTTCCTTATGCAAAAGTATTATTGGTCAACAAATTAGTGTTGCTGCTGCAAACGCTGTTTTTTTAAAATTTAAAAAAAAGTGTAATAATAGAATAAATCCAAAAATAGTATCTAAATTAACTATACCTCAATTAAAAAGTTGCGGACTAAGTCGCCAAAAGGTGACTGGTATCAAGAATTTAGCAAAAAAGACTTTGAATAAATCCTTTAATCCAAAACTAATAAAGAATATGAGTGATGAAGAGGCAATAGTTTATCTCTCTCAATTAAAACAAATTGGAAGATGGTCAGCAGAAATGATTTTACTTTTCACTTATAATAGATCTAATATTTGGCCTATTCAAGATATTGGCCTTTTAAGAGCAATTTCTAAAAATTATAAGAAAAAATATTTACCGCCAGAAAAATTTGTAACTTTTCTTAAAAAAAGATTTTCACCTTATTGCTCAGTAGCAACGTGGTACTTATGGAGAAGTATTGATCCAGAACCTATTCAGTACTAAAACCCTCTACTATTTGCATATGTCTAATAGTTGTTTTTTTTGCTAATTCCCAACCAGCTTTATATTCTTTTGATTCATGACACTTTAATGCTTGTTCGAAATTAGGAAATTCCCAAACCACTGTTCTTAAAAAATCGTCACCATCAAAAGTTGTATGTTTTCCTCCTCTAACAAGAGGCAAACCACCATAACTTTTTATTATTGGAGTAACAGTCTCCGCATATTTTTTTAAATTTTCTTGATTATCTACTTTTAAGTATAAACTTATCCAATATGCTTTCATGATTTCTCCTTTTTAAATAATTTTAATTATGATAATAAATTTCATGGCAGAGAAATTGATTATCAACTTTAATGAGTATACTAAAATAGTTGAAAAACTAGCAATACAAATTCACAAAGATTATAACCCCACAGTTCTTGTCGGTATTATGAGAGGTGCTGCACCAATAATTGATATTTTGTCAAGAATTTTTAAGGTTCCTACAGCCTATGTTGTAATTCAGAGCTATTCTGGAGAAACTGTTGAAGATCAACAAGGAGAATTGATTTTTGCAAGAGACATGAGTGCAATTGCAAAAAACGAAGATTTTAAAAATATATTATTAGTTGATGATTTATCTGATACAGGCTTAACATTAAATAAAAGTATTGATTGGCTTAACCAATATCAGCCTATTAAAAGTCATATAAAAGAGATTAGAACAGCATGTTTATGGAAGAAAAAATCTTCAATATTCAAACCAGATTATTGTCCAGTATTATTAGATGGTGATCCATGGATTGTCCAACCTTACGAATATTACGATGAAATTGATATTGAAGGATTAAATAAAAAACACCTAAAATAAAAGGCCAGTTAAAGCTGACCTTTTATTTCTAATACAATTATTATTTTGGGATATCTCCTTCAACTCCTTTGACATATACGTTCATGCCTGCCAACATTCCATCATCTGCAACTTTACCTTTTGCAACAAGTAAATTGCCTTTCTGATCATATATTGGACCAGTAAATGAATGGGCTTTTCCTGAGGCTAGGTCTTTTTGTAGTTTTTCCACCTCCTTAACTAATCCACCTCCCATTGCAGAATTATAAGGAGCCATTGCTACCATCCCCTCTTTTAATCCATGCCAGGTATCTTGTTGTTTCCATGTACCATCTCTTGCTGCAATAGATCTTTCAACATAATAAGGTGCCCAATCATCAATTATAGATGTTAAAATTGATTTTGGTGCAAACCTTTGCATGTCACTAGCTTGTCCAAAAGACCAAACACCGGCTTTCTCCGCTACTTGAACTGGTGCAGTACTGTCAGTGTGTTGCATTATAATATCTGCTCCCTGGTCTATTAAAGCTTGTGCTGCCTCAGATTCTTTTCCTGGATCATACCAAGTAAAAACCCAAACAATTTTCGTTTTAATATTGGGATTCACTTTTTGAGCTGCTAAAGTCATTGCATTTATACCTCTTATAACTTCAGGAATAGGGAAAGATGCAATATATCCAATAACGTTTGTTTTCGTCATTTTTCCAGCCATGTGTCCTAAAAGTGTTCTGCCTTCATAAAATCTCGCAGAATATGTGGAAACATTTGAGTGCTCTCTTTTATAACCAGTAGCGTGCTCAAATTTTACATTTGGAAAATCTTTAGCCACTTTATTGGTTGGATCCATATATCCAAAACTTGTTGTGAAAATAAGATCATGACCAGATTGAGCTAATTGTCTAATCACCCTTTCAGCATCAGCACCCTCTGGAACACTTTCAACATAAGTAGTTTTTATTCCAGCAGCTTCAACTGCTTTTCTTCCCTCGTCATGTTGGTATGTCCAGCCATGGTCTCCTGTTGGACCAACATAAACAAAACCAACTTTAAATTCAGCATATGCGTTCATGCTAAATCCAAACAATAGTAACACTGATACTAATAATCTTAATAAATATTTATACATTTTATTTCCCCTTTAAATTTATAATTAATGATTCTGTAGCCTAAACAAATTTTTTTAAAAAAAAAATATTTATTTTCGAATAGCTAACATCACTTTTCCTTATAGAAGATCTGCCCCAATGAAGTAGGAGTATTAAGTTTTATTTTTCTACTGTCACGAGAAATTATTACCAAAACAACAATTGTCATTATATATGGCAATGCACTTAAGAATTGAACTGGAATTCTTATCCCCATGGCTTGCATATGCAACTGAAGAATAGTTATACCTCCAAATATTATTGCCCCAACTAAAACTTTAAGAGGGCTCCATGTTGCAAAAACTACCAACGCTAGTGCTATCCAGCCTCGACCAGCAGTCATATTTTCAATCCACTGAGGAGTATAAATAAGTGAAAGGTAAGCTCCTCCCAAGCCACACATTGCTCCTCCATAAAGAATACAACAATACCTTACTAGTAAGACGTTAATACCTTGATTAGCTGCAGATACAGGGGAATCTCCCACCGCTCTTACAATCAAGCCAATTTTAGTTTTCTTTAAAAAATAGTTTGTTCCAAAAGGAAGTAAAAATGCAAAATAAAAAACGACTGAATGTCCAAAAAAAATAGGCCCAAATAAAGGAATTGCCTCTTTAAGATTTACAAACAACAAAGGAAATTCCTTTCCGGGTATTCCTACGAAATCTTTACCAATCATTGCAGACAAACCAATACCAAAAATGGTAAGAGCAAGTCCCGATGCTACATGATTTGTTAAAAGTGATTGAGTGAGAAATCCAAATATAAAAGATAATAATAAACCAGAAAGCATAGATCCAATTATTGCTAAAAATAAATTGTCAGTAATTACCATTAATGCAAAACCTGAAATTGCACCTATGATCATCATTCCTTCAACACCTAAATTTAATACTCCAGATCTCTCTGTTATAAGCTCTCCTGAGGCCGCAAGTATCAGAGGAACAGAAGATGCCATAATAGCCCCAATTAGAATTCCAATAAAATTAATATCAATATTCATATCTTTTAAATCCTAAAAATTTTATTCTGAAAAAAAGTAAAAAATCAGATGCAAGAAGAAAAAATAGAATCATTCCTTGAAATACTTGTCCTGTATATTTTGGTACTTGTAAAAATATTTGTGCAGTTTCAGCTCCTAAGTAAGTTAGTGCTACAATTAAAGATGCAAATACAATACCAATTGGATTAAGACGACCTAAAAAGGCAACAATTATTGCTGTAAATCCATATTCAGGTGAAATCATTCTATGTAGCTGTCCAATAGGACCAGTGATTTCACCAACTCCTGCAAGACCAGCACACGCTCCGCTAACCATAAATACTAGCAGTATCATTGTTTTACCTTTAAAACCTGCATACTTTGCAGTTTTTAAACTTAATCCCGAAACTTTAATTTGAAAACCCAAATAGGTTTTAAATAAAATAACCCAAGCTAAAAAAACACTGACGAGGGCAATAAAAATTCCAGCATGAATTCGAAGACCCTCAAATAAAATAGGCAATCTAGCAGAGTCACTAAATTGTCTTGTCTCAGGAAAGTTAAAACCCTCTGGGTTACTCCAAGGACCAACAACAAGATAATCTAATAATAGTTTAGATACATAAACAAGCATTAAGCTAACCAATATTTCATTAGTATTAAAATAAATTTTTAAAATTGCAGGTATCATCGCAAATACCATTCCACCAAATGCACCGGCCAAGATTATTAGAGGTAAAACATAAAAACCCTCGTGATTATAAAATAACAAGGCAACACCTCCACCAACTATTCCCCCAAATGTCAATTGTCCTTCTGCTCCAATATTCCAGTTATTACTTTTAAAACAAAAAGATAAACCGATAGCTATCAAACAGAGTGGGGTTGCTTTTAAAAGAAGCTCACTTAGACCATATAAATCTGAAATGGGTGTAATAAAAAAAAATTTTAGAGCCTCTAAAGGTTTAAAACCAAGTAGATAAAATATAATTGCCCCTGTTACTAAGGTCAAAAAAATTGCAAGTATAGGGGTTAAAAAATAAATTAAATTTGAAGTCTCATTACGTCTTTCAATTTTAATCAACTAACCCTCCACCCATTAAAAGTCCCAACTTTTCAGGATTAACCTCTTCAGCACTCATTATTTTTGAGAGCTTCCCTTTGTTAATTACTGAAATTCTATCACTAAGTTGTAGAAGCTCATCATTATCTGTTGAAATAAGGATTATAGATTTTCCTTGCTGATTTATTTTTACAAGTGTTCGGTGAATATAATTTATTGCTCCAACATCTAGACCCCAGGTTGGATTAAAACATATTAATAACTCTGGTGATGTAATTAATTCTCTACCTAAAATTAATTTTTGAAGGTTTCCACCAGATAAAAATTGACTTGTAAGGTTAACGTTATCTGTATTTACTGAAAAGTTTGATAGAATTTTTTTTGAGTGATCTTTAATTTTTCTTTCATTAAAAAGACCTCTTTCAAAAAAATTAGAGGTTTTAAAATTATTCAGAGCTACGTTTTCATAAATTTTTAAAGAAGGAACAGCTGCTTGGGATATTCGATCTTCAGGTGAAAAGGCCATTAAATATTCCCTTCTTTCCTTTGGGTTTAATTTGCTAATTTCTTTATTTCTAAATTTAATAGAACCACTATTTGATAGTATCTCACCACTTAAAATTTGAAATAATTCATTTTGGCCGTTTCCCGATATGCCTGCTATCCCAAGGCATTCTCCCTTATTAAGAGTAAAATTTATATCTTCTAAATTAACTTCATAGGGATCCTCACTATTAAAATTTAGCCTAGAAACCCTCAAAATTTGTTCTCCGCTTAAATTGTTTGAAGTCATTTTTTTTATTTTGTTTAAGCTTTCTCCAATCATTTTATTTGCTAAACTTGATAGTTTTTCATCAATTGTTCTACTTATAGATACAACTTTACCTTTTCTCATTACAGCAACTTCATCACATAACGACAAAACCTCTTTTAATTTGTGAGTAATATAAATAATTAAAATTCCTTCTTTAGAAAATTTTTTTAACGAAAAAAATAGGTCTTCAGTTTCTTGCTCTGTTAAAACAGAGGTAGGCTCATCCATTATTAATACTTTTGGATTTCTTATCAGGCATCTCACAATTTCAACCTTCTGTTTTTGACCTGCAGAAAGATTTAAAATTGGAACATCTAAGTTAATTTTGAAATTATATTTTTTTAGAATATTATTTACTAGAATTCTTAATTGATCATTATTTTTTTCACTATCGATGCTTAAATTTTCAAAAACTGACAGTGTTTCAAAAAGATTAAAATGTTGAAAAACCATTCCTATATTATTATTTTTGGCATCTTTGGGTGATTTAAGTTTAAGGAGTTTATCGTTTAAGAAAATTTGACCTTTATCAGGATTAATTACACCTGATAAAATTTTTACTAAAGTAGACTTTCCCGCACCATTCTCTCCTAACAAGGCGTAAATTTTTCCACTTTTAAAATCTAAAGATACATTATCGTTTGCAATACAACCTGGGTAAATTTTTGAGACTTTAGATACCTTGAGTTTTGTATTCATTTAATAAATTAAAATTAATAATTAATAATTAGTACAATTAAATACAGTAAAAAAAGTAATTTTTTTATATAAAATGAGTAGTTTTCAACTTGAAGGCTAATCTTTTGACACAATTGAGTGCTAATTCAATTCCATGAGAATTAAAATAATTTTAATAATTTTATCAACTTTTTTACTTTTATCTGGATGTCAAACTGTGAAGCAAAAAACTGATGCTATTGTGGAAAAAGAAAACGAAAAATTAAGTGAATTTATTGGAAAATCTGCAAGCAAGCTTCAAATGGAATTAGGAAAACCTGATGAAGATTTCAAAAATGCAGAAGGTAATTTAGAGTTTATTTATAATACAAAAAAATACTTAATTCCCTGTGAAAGAAGATTTGAAATAAATTCGGACAATGTTGTAATAGGCTTTGTATCGAATGGATGTTTTTAGTGTCTACTTGCGAGGATCTCTCCCCGCAAGTAAGGTCTCCACTTATCTGATTTCGATAAGTCTTTTTTTCTTATGATCTGGTAAAATTCTTTCACAAGCTATTGTTAAAAGACCGTCTTTTAACTCAGCACCATTCACTTTAACATCATCTGCTATAGTAAATGATCTAGCAAATTGTCTTTGTGAAATACCCTTGTGAATTATTTCACCATCTTCATTTTTTTCATCAGATTTGCTAATTTGTTTTGTTCTAACGGTTAGCAAATTATCTTCAAATTCAACCTCAACATCTTTCTTACTAAAACCAGCAAGAGCAACTTCTATTGAGTAGTTGTCCTTTCCAGTTTTTCTAATGTTGTATGGTGGATAATTCGACTGCATAGTCAAATTTCCATTACCCAACATGCTTTCAAATTGGTCAAACATGTCGTCAAAACCAATTGAGAAAGGTCTTAGTGAGTTGAATATAGATAGATCCTTACTTGTCATATATCCTCCTTTTTTTTAAGCAAGTTTATTTATGTAAGCCCCATAAGGCGACTTAGAAAGTTATATGGGAACTAAATTTTTTTTTTCAAGTTGTTTTTTTAAATTTTGTTTGAAATTTTCAAAATAAATCCATAATCAAAAGCAATTTCTTCTATGGCACCATCTCGACCAGATTTTCCACCGTGACCCGCATTCATTTCTGTTTTAAGCAAAAGAAGATTGTTATCAGTTTTGTAATCTCTAAGTTTTGCTGTAAATTTTGCAGGTTCATCAAATAAAACTCTATTATCACTTAGGCTTGTTGTAATTAAAATATGAGGATAATCCATTTTTTTTATATTATTGTATGGAGCATAAGAATAGATGTATTCAAAATGATCCTTGTTATCTTTTGCATTCCCAAACTCATCAAATTCTCCAACTGTTAACGGAAGTGAATGATCTAAATTTGTTGTAAGTGAATCTACAAAAGGTACTGCCATTACAATTCCTAAAAACAATTCAGGTGCTCCGTTTACCACAGCGCCCATTAGTAAACCTCCTGCTGAACCACCCATACCAATTATTTTACCTTTTGATGTATAATTTTTCTCAATTAAGTTTTTTGCAACAGCAATAAAATCTTTAAAAGTATTTTTTTTATTAAGAAGTTTACCTTCTTTCCACCATTTCATTCCCCTTTCCATCCCACCTCTAATATGAGCAGTAACCCAAATAATATCTCTGTTTATTAGACTGAGTCTAGTTGATGAAAAATCTGGAGACATTGAATTACCATAGGATCCATAACCATATAGTAGTAAATTTGCTGATCCATCAATTTTAGTTTTTTTGTGTCTTATTATTGTAATAGGTATCAATCTACCATCGTGTGAAGAGCATTCTAATCTTTCAACAATATAATCATCAGTATTATGACCTGATGGAATTTCCTGTTCTTTTACCAATTTCTTTTCTTTTGTCTTTAAATTATAAAGATAAGTTTTTCCAGGTGTCTTTGGAGATGAATATGACAAATAAACAAGATCAGTATTTTTATCCTTTTGAGTCAATGAGATTCCAGGGACAATTACTTCTTCATCAGAAAATATTAACTCCTCCTCTAAATTTGTTTTTATGTTTCTTAAGTATAATTTCCCAAGAGCGTTTGACTTTTCACTTCTTATTATCCAATCATTTAAAAATATTAAGCCGCCTATAAGAACTTCATCTTTAGCACCTATATAAATTTCCCAATTTTGTTTAGATAAATCACTGCATCTCTCTATTTTGAAATCTTCAGCATCTTCGTTTGTATGACAATAAAAATAATTATTCCAAGATGAAATTGAATAGATTATACCTCTTTTTCTTTTTTTTATTAATTTTGGCTTAGGTTTATGCTCATTTACTGTAAAGTAATATTGTTCTGAAGTATTGTGATCTGAGGTCGTAATAAAGAAATATTTTTCATCTGAACTTAAACTTATTCCAACTGTAAATGCTTCACTTTTTTCCTCGAAAATTAATTCATCGTCTTTTACAGATGTTCCAATTTTATGCCTATAAATTTTTCTAGGTCTGTGAAATTCATCAAGTTTTGAATAAAATATATATTTATCATCCAAACTGAAAGTTATACTGCCACTGGTTTCATTTATTTTTTCTGTTATTTCTTTACCAGTCAAAATATCTCTTAAATAAATAGTATAATATTCTGATCCTTTTAAATCTAATGAGTATCCTAAATATTTATCATTATAACTTACCTCTAAATCTCCAATTCCAAAATATTCTGTTTTTAATTTTTCTTTTTCTTTGTCTCCATTCCAAATTTCTTCTATATCTTTAGAATCAATTTTTTTTCTAAGTTTTATGGAATAATTTCCCTTGGTTGTGGTTTTGGTCCAATACTCATATCTTATATCTTTGAATGGAAGTGAGACGTCATCTAATTTTATTCGACCTTTAATTTCATGAAATAGTTTTTTTTCAATTTCTTTATTATCCCTTAAAATATGATCTGTGTAATTATTTTCTTCCTCTAGATATTTTCTTACTTCAGGATGTAATTTTGATCCGTCTTTTAGAACCTCAAGAATATTTTCTTGATGAATCCAACTATAATTATCTTCCCATGCAACATTGTGACAAGATTTTTTTTCTGGTTTTTTTTTTAGTTGTGGTATTTTCATTATGAAAACAGTTATATGAATATAATTATTTATACAGTAGTAATATTAGTCATTTTTTATTTTCTTTTGAGATTCATCAGTAATATTTCATCAAAAAAACTCTCAAAAGGTTTAAGGTTACTTATAATAATTGGATTAATTTTTTTAGCAATTTTATTTGCAATTGGAGGCAGATTCTTACTAACTTTGCCGCTCACACTTGCTAGTCTTGCTTTATTAAAGTTGAAGGGTTTGTCAATTTTCCAACTAATCTCTCTTTTCAGATTAATTCAAACATTGAGAAGATCAGGTAGATTTTCATTTAATCAATCTCAAAACAACAATATGTCCACTATGACTGTAAGTGAAGCCTTTAAAATTTTAAATTTAGACCAAAAAAAAAAGGTAACCAAAGAAGATATAAACAAAGCTTACACAAAAATTCAAAAAAAAATTCATCCGGATATTTCACCAGAAACCGCAAGGTTATCTACCTTAGTCAATGAAGCTAGAGATATTTTGTTAAAGGAAATTATATAAAGTCCTTAACTTTATTTATTATCATTTCGACTGTAATTGAATTTGGATCAAAATTTGATCCATGAGTGATTTCATTTAAATCGACATCGGGTGGAATAATTCTAAATTGATTCTTGCTGTAGTCAGAATAAGCTTTAGGTGTATCCAGTAAAATTACAAAGCTAGGTTTATTCATTTGACTTGAAATATGGTGCCCGAACGAGTCATTTCCAATAAAAATATCACTTAAATAAATATAATATCCAATTTCTGATACATCTTTAGAACTTAAAGACTCACAATTACCTTTTTTTATTTGATTTATAATTTTAATTGCTCCTTCTTCCTCATTTTTTCCGCATATTAAATAAAAATGGTAATCTCCAATTTCATTCAGTTTATTTATTAAAGATGCAAAATTATCATATCCCCATTTAGTTGTTAGACCAGAGGAACCTATTCCAAGTACAATTTTTTTTTCTTTATTAAGATTATATTTTTTAATTTTCTTACTATTTAAAAAAATTTGAGTTTCGGTTGGACAATTTTTGATTTTTAAAGATTTTTCTGTAAAAGTTTTGGCAGCATTTACCAGATGTAAATTTTTTTTTTTAAATAAGGGATAATGATAAATATTTTTTATACCGGCAATTTTGCAAGCTAGATAATGCCTTAAACTAGGGTAAAAAATAAAAATATTTTCAAAATTAAATTTTTTTATAAAAAATGATAAGTTTATTATATCAAAAAATTTTTTATGAAATTTGTCTAAATAATTTACACTTTTTATTAACGGGTCATCCATCAAAACTCTATTTAGATTTGGACACAATGTGATCAGTTCAACTTTACCAAATTTTTTTGCAATTTGATGACAGTAACTAAGATGTAGCAAATTAGCACCTAAACCCTTATAGCTTAAAAAAATTCCTGTTTTCATAAATGTAATTTTTCTATTATACTTAACAGCAAAAATATATGTCTAAAATTAATGGAATTTATGCTGCAGGAATGTCAATCTTTAATAAAGATTTAAGCCTAAACATCGAAAAAACAATTCTACACGCTGAAAATATTATGGATAAAGGATGTCATGGTGTTGCAATATTTGGAAGTACTGGGCAAGCACAATTAATTCCGATATCGGAAAAAATTAAGCTTTTAAATAAGTTATCAAAAAGTAGATACAAAAAAAATTTTATAATTGGTAACGGACTTAACTCCTTAAGTGAAACAATTAATTACATTAAAATAGCATTATCTTTAAATTTTAAGAATTTTTTAATTATGCCACCTGCATATTATAAATACGGCGATGAAGAAGTAATTAATTTTTATTCAAAAATTGTAGAGGCAGTCCCGAATTCAAGAATTGTACTTTATAATTTTGAAAAGTTATGTGGTTATAAATTTAGTTTAGAATGCGTGAAAGAGTTAGTCAAAAAATATCCTGAACAAATAATTGGTATAAAAGATAGTTCCTACAATATATATAAAGATTTAAAATTAAAAGATTTTTCAATTCTTCCTGGATCAGAAACTAAGCTTGTTGAAGGTTTAGGAATAGGTTGCTCAGGTATCATCACAGCTACATGTAATGTTACTGCAGAATTATCTAGAAGAGTTTACGATGACTTCATTTTGAAAAAAAACACAAACTGAAAATAAAAAATTGATTAATGTTAGATCTGTTTTTGATAAATATAATCTTATTTCTGGCTTACATTCATACTGTGCTAAAGAGAACGATATATTTAGAAATGTATTACCTCCGTTAAGCCTTTTGTGTAAAGAGGATGAAAAAGAATTACTTCAAAATTTAAAAAGTTTAAATTTTAAGATTAAATCTTTATTGGCGGCTTAATATGCAACTTGCAAGATTTTTAAATAGAGTTTTTAAGGAAGGTGGTTTTATTCTAACTGATGCGAATTCCAGGGATTATATAATTGGAAAACCAAATAATGATCCGATTAGATTGAAAATTCTAAATAAAAAACTTCATTATAAATTATTATTTCATCCAGATTTATATTTAGGAGAGGCATATACAAATGGTGAAATAATTATTGAAAACGGCACTATAAGTGATTTTTTAGATATTGCTTTGAAGAATATTGGAAGAGGAGAAGTAAATTTTTTTAGTTATGTAATCAATAGGCTAAGAGGTTCATACAGATACTTGACAAATTTTAATTTTATTAAAAAGTCTAAAATGAATGCCTCACATCATTATGATATATCTGATAACTTATACGATCTATTTCTAGATCCTAAAAGACAGTATTCGTGTGGATATTTTCGTAATGAAAGTGATAGTCTTGCAACAGCTCAAGATAACAAAATAAAGTATATAATTAAGAAATTAAACTTAAAACCAAATCAAAAAGTTTTAGATATTGGTTGTGGATGGGGTTCGTTAGCAATCGATATTGCAAAAAATTCACAATGTGAGGTTACTGGTATTACTTTATCAAAAAATCAAATTGACTATTGTAAAAAAAAAGCAGCTGAACAAAATTTAGAAAATCAGGTGAAGTTTAGATTAATTGACTACAGAGAACTTAAGGAAAAATTTGATAGAATTGTAAGTGTTGGAATGTTCGAGCACGTGGGACGTAAATTTTACAAAAAATTTTTCAAGCAAATTCAAAATTTATTAAATGACAATGGTGTTTCGGTAATACATACCATAGGATCAGTAAATCCACCTAGGGATCCTCATCCATGGATAACTAAGTATATCTTTCCAGGCGGTTATACACCAAGCTTAAGTGAGGTCACAACTCCCATAGAGCAAGCAGGTCTAGTTGTTACAGATATTGAAGTTTTGAGATTGCATTATTCACACACTTTACGACACTGGAAAGAAAATTGTATAAGAAATAGAGAAAAAATTATTAAAATGTTTGATGAGAAATTTTTTCGAATGTGGGAATTTTATCTTGCGGGATGTGAGATGGCTTTTAAGTGGGGTGATCAAGTTGTATATCAATTTCAACTCACAAAAAATTATGAATCCACTCCAGTTACTAGGGACTATATTTATCAATAAATTATTGATAGAATCTACTCTCCTTTAAAATGAGAAAAAAAAACAAAAAATCAAAAAGAAAAAAAATAGCAAAAAAAAGAAAAAATAGATCGAAAACTACCAAAAAAGTTGGAAAAAAGATAAATATTTCAAGGAAAAAGAAGAGTAATAAACAAAGGAAAAAGAAGAGTAATAAACAAAAGAAAAATAAGAAAAAAAATATAAATTTTGAGAAAAATAAAAACTATATACCTAAAACTAGAGATCAAAGTTTTATATCAAAAATTGTAAGATTCCAGTTATCGGTCAAATCAAATTTTGATTTTAAAATCAATTTAAATCCAGAAAAATACTTTCAAAGATTTTTTGACAAAATTTCAGAAACAATTTCAAATTATAAAGTAATAAAAAAGGATGAAAAAAGAAGAATTAAGATAGAACAGATTGAAAAAGAGAGAATTGAGAAAATTGAGTTACAGAAAGCAAAACAAGAGGAGTTGCTTGAAAAAACAAGATTAAAAGAGAAGGCATTAAAGGAGGAAGCTAGGTTAGAAAAGCAAAGAAATAAAGATATAAAATTATTTTTAAGAAAAGAACAAGCAATTTTAAGAAGAGAACAAGCTGAAAAACAAAAACAATTTTTAAAGCAACTTCAATTAGAGCGTCAAATTGAAAAGTTTAGAATAAGGGAAGTAAAAGAATTAGAAAAGCTTGAGAGAATAGCGCTTAAAGAGAAAAGGGAAGATTATCAGGGCTTACAAGATAGGATTGAAAAGCTTAAATTAAAATATCGGATTATTAGGGATCAGAAGATCAAGGAAAGAGTAGAGGCTCTTGGAGTTAAATTACAGGGTAATGAAGACAGAGAAACATTATTAATTAAGGAAAAAGAATATACCTTAGCAAGACAAAAAGTTGAGTTTGCTTTAGAAAGCTTTTATAGAAGTGCGAGTAGTCTCGTATTTCAACTGAATAAAAGACACATCACAAGAGATATGTCGATACTGAGATGTATAGATAGAAGATTTGAAACTGGAGAAATTTTTATAAAATGGGATGAAGCTGAGGATGAAGATTGGTTATTATTAATCTATATTAAAAATAATTCACCTGATGAAGGAATAGTGATAGAAGATAAAACAAATCCTGAAAAAAATCATTCATATGAATTTAAAAATATTGATATTTTTAAAGCTTCAGACACCATGGTAGACTCTTTAACTCAATTAATTGGCAGGAAAAGAGAAAAAAATAACGATTAATTTCTTTAAATGAATTAGGTAATATTTTTTATATGTTTTTTGGATCAATCATTATGATAATACTTTTTTTAATTTTAAAGTATGTTTTGTCATGGATTATCTATTACAACAAATTAGATCCGAGACTTGGTGAAAGTACTTGGCGATTTACTTATGATTACCCTGTTTTAGGCGAAAGAGATATCTCCGACTTAGACGATAAAGATTTTGTAAGGCTAAGAAGAAAAAAAAATAAGATTATTTTATTAATGTATTCAATAGTTCTCGTAATGTTTATAACTTCAATGTCTTTGTTAAGTGAAATTTTACTTTTTTTTTATAGTTAGTTTTTTAATTGTTTTTTATTTTTTAGGTATAAGAAGAATGCAATTATTTCGTAAAAAAAAAGAAAATAGAGTAAAAATTATTGGTAGTTTGAAAAATTTATATAAAAAATTATATTTGGGTATTTTTTTCCACACAGCAAGAAAGGCCTCAGCTCCTTTTAAAATTTTTTCATCTTCTTTGACATGGAGCCTGCGCAAAAGTTCTTTATTACTTTTAGAGGTCTCTTTTTCGGCTACCTCGTTACCAGTAATATCGATCCAATCAATTTCTTGAATCTTCTCTTTCTTATATAAATCAATTTCAGCTTTGCAGATTTTGCATGAATTATTAAAATATACTTTCATATAAGTAGATTTATTACTATTTATGTAAATAATGTACATGCGTAAAATACTCATATTGATAATACTATATAAAACTTCTAAATGTTGCTTTCATGAATGATTTTTTTAAAAAATCTGACCTGTCTAGAACAGAGGCAGAAAACATTGTATCAGATACACTTAGTAAGTGTGATGATGGAGAACTATATCTTGAAAATACAAAATCAGAGACAATATTATTAGATGATAATAAAATTAAAAACTCAAGTTATAATTCTGACCTAGGTTTTGGATTAAGAGCTATTTCTGATGAAATAGTTGCATACTCTCACTCTAATGAATTATCAAAAAAATTCCTTAAAGCAATCTTCAGAAAATTTAAAAACAACTCTAAAATCTGTCAAAGGCACTTATAATCATGAAATTCCTAAATCAAACAAAAAATATTATGATAATATAAATCCTATTGAGCAAAAATCCCATAATGAAAAGATTAAAATACTTAATGAAGTAAATAATTACTTACGCTCTAAAGATGATAACATTAAACAGGTCACAGCCAATTTTTTGGGAGAACAAAAATCGGTTGAAATAATTAGATCTGGTGGAGAGACTTTAGCTGATGTCCGTCCTTTAATAAGATTCAACGTATCAGTCATGCTTGAGAAAAATGGAAGAAAAGAGTCAGGTGTGTATGGTGTTGGGGGAAGACAATCCTATGACTTTTATTTAAAAGATGACAATTGGAAAAGTGTTTGTGATGAGGCTTTGAGAATTGCTTCAGTAAACTTAGAGAGTAAACCTGCACCAGCTGGTGAAATGAAAGTTGTACTAGGACCTGGTTGGCCAGCAATACTAATTCACGAGGCTGTGGGTCATGGTTTAGAGGGGGATTTTAATAGAAAAAAAAACTTCAGCTTTTCATAATTTGATGGGTCAAAAAGTTGCGAGCGAGGGAGTTACGATTATTGATGACGGAACCATCGACAATAGAAGAGGTAGTCTTACAATTGATGATGAGGGGACACCAACAGAAAAAACAATTTTAATTGAGAATGGGATTTTAAAAAATTTTATGCAAGACCGACTTAATGCACGATTAATGAAAACTAGATCTACAGGTAGTGGAAGAAGAGAAAATTATAGGCATATCGTTCTTCCAAGAATGAGAAACACAATGATGCTAAGCGGTAATCAGACTCAAGATGAAATGATTAAGGCTGTAGATAAAGGTATTTTTGCAGTCAGTTTTGGTGGTGGACAAGTTGACATTACCTCTGGAAAATTTGTATTTAATTGCACAGAAGCTTATGAGATTGTTAATGGTAAAATTGGATCTCCAATAAAAGGTGCAACTCTCATCGGAGATGGTCCCTCGAGTTTAAAAGAAGTTTCTATGGTAGGTAATGATATGATGATGGATCCTGGTATTGGAACATGTGGTAAAGCTGGCCAAGGTGTTCCAGTAGGTGTTGCTCAACCATCTATACTAATTAATAAAATGACTGTTGGCGGCACAAAACTTTAAATGGTCAAAGATCAAGAATTTTTAGAGAAAAAAGCATCATATTGTTTAGGTTTAGCCAAGAAATTAGGCGCAACTGAGTCAAGTGTGATTGTTAACAACTCTGTATCTGAAACTGTTAATTTTAGAAATAAAAAACTAGACGAGTCTAATAGGTCAGATGATATTGGAATAAGCATTACCACTTACATTGGAAAAAAAAAATCATCGATATCTTCGTCTAATTTACTTGATGATAACTTAAACATTTTGATTGAAAAATGTGTTGAGACAACAAAAAATACTCCTGAAGATGAATTTAATTCATTACCAGATAAAGATTTGTTAGCTAAAGAAGTTAAAGATTTGAATCTCTATGATGATACCCATATAGAAAATGATAAAAAAATAGATTATTTAAAAAAATTAGAGTCTGCAGCCTCCAATGATAAAAAGATTATAAATACCGAGTCTAGTTTTACTCAAAATAAATCAAATTTTATTTTAGCTAATACCGAAGGTTTTTGCGCTGGTTATAAAACATCCTCATTTACAGCTTCGAGCGTTATAGTCGCAAAAGATGAAAAAAGCATGGAGAGAGATTATGAATATTCTAGTAAATGTTTTCTTAAGGATCTGGATGACGCAGAAGAATTAGGCAAACAAGCTGCTGATCAAACTATCAGAAAATTAAGCCCTAAAAAAATAGGTAGTGAAAAAATTGCAATAATTTTTGATAAAAGAATAGCTAAAGGAATACTAAGCACTTTTACAAGTGCGATTTTATCGACTGCGATTTCTAGGGGAACTTCTTTTTTAAAAGATAAAGTTAATCAAAAAATATTTTCTGATACGATTAATGTATTTGATAAACCAGATATACTAAAAGGTTTAGGTTCAAGAAATTTTGATAGCGAGGGGGTTAAAACTGATACTCTTAAATTAGTTGAGCAAGGAATCTTAAAACATTATTTGATTGATACTTACAATGGAAGAAAATTAAACCTTAAATCAAATGGAAGATGTGGAGGGACAAGTAATCTTTATTTTGAAAATGGAAATATTAGTTTTAAAGATTTATTGAATTCAAAATCGAAAAGTCTCTATATTACAGAAACAATAGGTCACGGAAGTAATATAGTAACCGGTGATTATTCTGTTGGTGCAACAGGGTTTTTAGTGGAAAACGGTGAGTTTAAGTATCCTATAAACGAAATTACTATTGCAGGCAATTTTAAAGACATGTTTCAGCATATTACCCTGGCAAATGATTTAGAGTTCAAATATGCAACCAATTCACCAACCATGATGATTGAGGGAATGGTTGTTGCTGGTAAATGAGTGAATTCTGCGTTATCGGCTCAGGTATTTCTGGAGCCACAATTGCAAATCTTCTTAATAAAAAAAACACAGTAATACTATTTGACAAAGCGAGAGGTCCAGGAGGTCGTGCATCTTTCAAAAGAATGAAAGGCAATATAGGCTTTGATCATGGTACTCAATACTTTTCGCCAAAAACCACAGAATTCAAAAATTTTACTAAACATTTAATTAAAAAAAGAATTTTAAAGGTTTGGGCTGGTAAACACGTTTTTCTTAACTCAAAAAAAAAAGAGGATAAAAAACATCTTAAGATTATAGGTAAAAATGGAAACAATGATATTAGCAAGTATTTATTAAAAAGAATTAAGTGCAACTATCAAAGTGAATTAAAAAAAATTTATTATAAAAACAAACTTTGGCATCTATCATTTGCTGATGGAAAATCAAGATCTTTTGAAAGTATTGTTTTGACATGTCCTTTTCCGCAATTAAAAAAACTTTCTAAAAAATTCATCAATAATTCTTTTTTAAAAAGATCAATAAAAATGGATGCAAATATAACTACTATGATTGCCATAAAAAAAAACAAGAAATCGAAAAGTAGCTACCTTTTCGAAGATCCAATTCTTGGCTGGGCTGGTAATGAAAATTCGAAAAAAAGATTTAAATCAAAATATGATTTATGGACTCTACAAAGTACCTTTAATTGGGCAAATAAAAAAATTAATCAAAATAAAAGTAATAAGAAAAAGAATTCTAAAATTATGATCGACAAATTCTTTCAACTTTCAAATATTAAAAAAACAAAAATCAATTTCTCTCTTAATCATGGGTGGAAATACTCTTCGAATTCAAAACCTTTTAAGATTAAAAGTTTTTGGGATCCAAAGAAAAAAATAGGTGTTTGTGCTGATTGGTTTGTAGGACCAAGACTGGAATCGGGATGGATAAGTGCACAGGACTTATATAAAAAAATTTCCAGATAAATTATTCAAAGCTTTTCAATCTGTATTCCCAATTTCCCATTCTTGAGTAAGACACTTTCAAAATTCTCAAATTTTTTTGATCATACCAAATGTCAAAGTCTAATCGTTTATCCTTTGGAATATTCATATCTTTAGATTTAAGTGTAAAATGATCAACATCATAAATTTTTCCATAAAGGTCTATTTTTTCTTTTCCTATAAAAGTAACAACCTGTTTCTTAATACTTCCTGATATTGGACTTATTTGAGATCCTACTTGTAAAATTTTATGACTCCACCAATTTCCAATAATATTATTTATGGATGCCTCACCATTAAATGAGGAGCCTTTAATATCAAATTTTTTACTATTTTTATTCAATTTTAAATTAACAAATTTTTCTTTGTTATTTTGAATAGTTTTAGAATTATAAGATATCAATTGATCTTTGATATATTTTTCTTCACCATATGACTCAACTTGAAAAATTGTAGTTCCTAATAGAGCAACAGAAAATTTAAATTGATTTGTAATAATAGTTTCTTCACCATTTCTTTCAAAGAAATAATAATTGTATCCAATTAGTTCACCATTTCTATAAATCTCCATTTCAATTTTGTTATATTTATTGTAGTGACCCATATGTGCCATACAAATAACTGGAAAAATTACAATAAACAAAATGGCTATAAATTTTCTCATTTAGCAATTACATTAATGGACTTTATCTATAATAGAAATAACTTATTAAAATGTTTTTAAAAATAAAGAAAATACCAAAAGTTAATTGGAGTTCTGGTAAGCAATATAATTTTAAACCAAAATTTTCCATTTTATTTTTTTTATGTTTTGGTCTGACGTTGTTTGGTCTTGGTGAAGGTTTACTAATTGTTTCCTTTACAGGTGCTTCTCCTTGGAGTGTTTTAGCTCAAGGTATTTCCTTAAATGTTAACTTAAGTATTGGAACAATTACTCTTTTAATAAGTATTGCTGTCTTAATTTTATGGATACCTCTGGGGCAAAAATTAGGAATGGGTACAATATTTAATGCCTTAATAATAGCCCTTATGATTGATCTTTGTATAAAGTTTGTGCCAACCCCATCTAATTATTTTAATCAATTAATTCTTGCAGTAATTTCTGTAATGATGGTTGGAATAGGAGGAGGCATCTATCTAGTTTCAAACCTTGGTGCTGGACCAAGAGATGGATTAATGATTGGACTACAAAAAATAACTAATTTACCAGTGGCAGCCGTTAGAGCTTTTTTAGAAATTTCTGTTGTAAGTATTGGTTGGTATTTAGGTGGAACAGTAGGTGTCGGAACTCTTTTATTTGCTTTTGGTATTGGTCCGTGTGTTGCACTAGGTTTGTTTATAGTTGATAAAATTTTTGATTAGGCAGCAGCGCCTGATTTTTCACTTCTTTTTCTTTCATGAGGATCAAGTATTGCTTTTCTCAATCTACAGGACTCTGGAGTAATTTCTAAAGCTTCATCAGTATTTAACATACTCAGTTGTTCAGCAATCGACATTTTTCTTACTGGAGTTAAGACAACATTTTCATCAGTACCTTGCGTTCTCATATTAGTTAATTTTTTACCCTTCATAACATTAATGATCATATCTCCTGGTTTAGGCGATAGGCCTACAATCATTCCTGGATAAACAGGATCATTATGAGTTACAAACATTTCTCCTCTAGCCTGCAAATTAAAGATTGCAAAAGCAACTGCTTTTCCTTGTTCCATAGAGATTAGAGCGCCATTTCTTCTGCCTTCCATTTCGCCTTCAAATGGACCATATTTATGAAAAATTCTATTGATGACACCATTTCCTTTTGTAAGTGTTAAAAATCTACTTGTATATCCCATTAAACCTCTTGTTGGCGCATGAAATATAAGTCTCTTTTTATTTTTACCAGTATCTTTTAATTCTACTAATTTACCTTTTCTTCTATTCATTGAATCAATTATTTTTGATGAATGCTCTTCATCAAGATCCATAGTAATTTCTTCTATTGGCTCAAGCTTATTGCCATTTTCATCTTTTTTGCAAAGAACCTTTGGAGGGCTCACCGTCATTTCAAAACCTTCTCTTCTCATTTGAGTAAGTAAAATTTCCAACATTAATTCACCTCGGCCACTAACAACGAAAGAGTCATTCTCTTCATTTTCAGCAAATGTAATTCCAACATTATTTTGTGCTTCTTGAACTAACCGATCTCTAATTTGTGTACTTGTAAGCTTTTTACCTTCTGTGCCAGCCAAAGGAGATGTATTTACAGTGATGGTAATGGACATAGTTGGAGGATCTATAGGAGTAGCTTCTATTGGATCATTAACTTCAAGATCACAAATAGTATCTGCAACGTTAGCTTTTTCCAAACCTGCAATTACTACGATATCCCCAGCTTCACCAACTTCAATTGGAACTTTTTTGGTTCCTTCGTATCTAAAAATTTTAGTTAATCTACCTTCATCAACTTTTTCTCCTTTTAAATTTATTGCTTTAATCGCTTGATTAGCTTTCGCTGTTCCTTGTGAAATTCTACCTACTAAACTTCTTCCTAAAAAGCTATCAGCATAAAGAAGCGTAGAAAGCATAGCAAAAGGTTTTGATTTATCTAATTCAGCTGGTTTAACATGCTCTACAATTTTATTTAGAAGAGGATTAAGATTTTCTCTTGGACCATCTACTTCAAGATCAGCCCATCCAGATCTTCCACTGGCATATAATACTGGGAAATCTAGCTGCTCTTCATTAGCGTCTAAACTTACAAATAAGTCGAATGTTTCATCTAGAACTTCATTTGCTCTCTGATCTGATTTATCTAGTTTATTTATGACCACAATTGGTTTTAAGCCTTGTTTCAATGCTTTTGCTAGGACGAATTTTGTTTGAGGCATTACACCTTCAGCAGAATCTATAAGTAATAAAGCTCCGTCTGCCATGCTAAGTACTCTTTCAACTTCAGCAGCAAAATCCCTATGGCCAGGTGTATCAATTATGTTTATTCTTGAATCCTTCCAATTAATCGAGGCCGGCTTAGCTAATATTGTAATTCCCCTCTCTTTTTCCAATTCTCCAGAGTCCATCAATCTTTCATCTACAACTTCATTCTCTCTAAATGAGCCACTTTGCTTCATTAAGTTATCAATTAGAGTTGTCTTGCCATGATCAACATGGGCGATAATGGTGATACTTCTATAATTATTATTCATGATTCCGGGTTTTTATACATATTTAATCGCCTTTGAAAACTTAAAAAAACCTAGGCTAGGCTTGAATAAATTCAATAATTTTTTTTTAATTGTTATTTTTTCGCTTTTCGTGTTTAAGTTTTCTTTTTTCCTTAAAACTTAATTTAGGTTTTTTTTTGACGCTAGAGTCTTTAAATGACTTTCCACTATATCTTTTCGACATAATAATAACAGTATATCAAAGATTTTTTCTAATCAAAAAAAAAGGGCAGTAGAAACTGCCCTTATGAAATTTTGTTTAAGTATAATGGGGGTTACATTCCCATACCGCCCATTCCTCCCATACCACCCATGCCACCCATTCCACCAGGCATTCCAGCTGGAGCAGCATCTTTCTCCTCAGGTTTATCTGCTATCATGGCTTCAGTTGTTACTAAGAGTCCAGATATAGAGGCCGCATCTTGAAGTGCAGTTCTAACAACTTTAACTGGATCAATAATTCCTTTAGCAAACATGTCACAATATTCCTCATTTTGTGCATCATATCCATGAGTTTTTTTGTTTTGTTCTAATAATTTACCAACTACAACTGAACCATCTACTCCAGCGTTTTTAGTAATCTGTCTTATTGGAGCCTCTAAAGCTCTTCGAACTAAATCAACGCCAGCTTTTTGATCTTCACCTTTAGCTTTAACTTTTTCAAGATCTTGAGCAGCATATAACAAGGCACATCC
>CABZHM010000016.1 GCA_902525625.1 uncultured Pelagibacteraceae bacterium
CAGATGCTGTCTCTAAATTTAAATTTGTTTCATTTTTAATATAATCATTAAATTGATCTGCCAATTTAGTTACTGATATTTTTTCTAAATTTACTTTTTGAGCTTTTGCAAGATCAAGTAAAACATCTAATGGTCCATTATAATTTTCAATTTGTACGTTGAAAAATTCAGAATCATTGAAAGACATCTGCCAATATTATCTTAAAATATTGTAAAATTGTGATGTTTTTTTTATTGTAAATTTACTTACTAAAGGTGAGTTTTTACCAACAATTTCCATTTCTTTTAACTTCCCATTGCAATGTAACGCTAAATTACAACCAGCTTTGAAAGTATCAATTGTATTTATTTTAAGACCCTTTTTAAGGCTCTTCATTGATAAATCGTCAGAAATTAAGAGATTTTTAAATCCAACTTTTTTTCTAATAATATCTATCATTTTTCTAGAATGAGTAACCGTGTTGTCTTTATCAATTTGATTAAAAATTAAATGACCAGTCATTGCAAAAAAAGATTTTTTATTTTTAAAAGCTTTAAAATCATTTTTTAAAAGATATTGAAGCGATTTATTAATATATGGAGTAGAAAAATGACTATCAACTTTAGCAAGACCGTGACCAGGTATGTGCTTTATAACAGTGCCAATAGAGTTTTCTTTGTAGGCTTTAATGCATATGTCACCCATTTTAGAGACAATGTTAGGATCTCTTGAAAAGGATCTGTCTCCAATTATTTTACTGGAACCACTAATTTTAAGATCTAACACTGGAACAGTATTGATATTTATTCCCAATTCTTTTAATAAATACGATGTTTTATCTATAAAAATTTTAAAGTAGATATCAAAATCTTTTTTATTTTTAACATATTTTTTTCCAAAAAAATCGGAGGTCAAATTCTTAAAAGAAATGATATTTTCTAACCTGCTTACACGACCACCCTCTTGATCAATCATTATAGGGTATTTCTTATCATTGAAAATATTTCTTATTTTTGAAGTTAGTTTTTTGGTTTGATTTAAATTCTTGATATTTCTAGTAAATAAAATAACGCCCCATGGTTTATATTTTCTTAAAAAAAGTTGCTCCTGTAAACTAATCTCAGTCGATTTTAGACCAACTATAAATGATCTACGATTATTCATTACTTTCTAACAACTTCCAAAAATTATATTTTTTTTTATTAGATTTAGTTTCTTCAACGTATTCAATTATATTTTCAGTATCACTTTTTAAAATAGGTAAATTTTTTACATAATTATTTATTTTCATATCGATATTGTTCAATGATCTATATGATTTTTTTTTATGTTCATCAGAGAAATAATATCGAATAGTAAAAAATAAGAACAAAGAAATTAAGATAATAAATACTAAATACTTAATCCCTTTAATCATTACATTTTTTCTGGTGTTGAAACACCAATAATATTCATACCTGATTTAATTACATTGGAAATAACTTTAAGAAAAATCAATTTATCATTATTGATTTTTTTTTGTTCATTAATAAATCGTTTATCTGGATTTTCTTTTCCTAAATTCCAATAAGAATGAAATAGTGATGATAAATCATAAAGATAAACAGCTACTCTATGTGGCTCTAATCTATTACATGATATATCTATACATTTTGGCCATTCAGCTATCTTTTTCAAAATTTGAATTTCATCCTCTGAATACCTAAAATCATAACTATCAATATCTAATTCAGAATTTAAATCTTTATTTAGATTTCTAAATACAGAAGTTATTCTTGCATAAGCATATTGTACATAATAAAGAGGATTTTCTTTTGACTTCTCCACAACATTGTCGAAATCAAAATCTAATTCCACATCACTACTTCTATTTAGCATTATAAATCTAGTAGCATCTTTACCAACTTCACCTATTAGGTCATCTACAGTAATATAATCGCCTTTTCTTTTTGACATTTTAAAAGGTTTTTTATCTTTTATAAGTTTTACGAGTTGGCTTACTTTGCATATTAATTTGATCTTTGAATTAGATAGCGCATCGACAGATGAGGAAATTCTTTTTATATATCCAGCGTGATCAGCACCTAAAATATTTATCAAACAGTCAAAATTTCTGTCTAATTTATTTTTATG
Source organism: uncultured Pelagibacteraceae bacterium (assembly GCA_902525625.1). Lineage (GTDB taxonomy): Bacteria > Pseudomonadota > Alphaproteobacteria > Pelagibacterales > Pelagibacteraceae > Pelagibacter. Next base: position 2,114 of record CABZHM010000016.1, read on the forward strand.
ATAAGCTACATCGCTTGCAAAATAAGTCCATGAGCCATCACTTTTTTGTAATGCTCTATCTTTATCATCACCAAAATCAGTTGATTTAAAAAGAAGCTGCTCTCTCTCCTCCCAATTATTTTTATCCTCTCCGATTGGTGCTTTAATCTTCCCTTTATAAACAAAATTATTCTCTTCAAGTGTTTGAACAACTTTTTCTACTTCTTTATTAGAAACTAATTTTTTTTCACTGACAAAACTATCATGATTAATTCCGAGACTATTAAGATTTTTTTTAATTAAATCTAATGCCTCTTCAATTGAAAGAATAGTTAGATTTTCAGAAATACTATCAAAATTTTCAAAGTTTAAATTTTTATTAGATTTTATAATATTTTGAGCAAAATCTTTTATATAATCGCCTGGATATAAGTTTTCATTATTAGATGGGAAGTCTTCATTAAATTTTATCTCTCTAATTCTAAAATATACTGATTTTGTAAAATTAATTATCTGATTGCCATAATCATTTACATAGTATTCTTTTGTTACTTTATGATTATTGTATTGTAACAAATTTGCCGTTACGTCGCCTAAAATAGCTCCTCGACAATGACCTACGTGTAATGGTCCAGTTGGATTGGCAGATACAAATTCTATCAAATAATTTATTTTTTTTTCTTTTTTATTTACTCCAAAACTTTTGTAATTTTCGATTACATCTTTTATAAAATTTGTCCAAAATATTGGTTTAAATTTAATATTAATAAAACCAGGCTTTTCAATTGATATCCTTTCAATTTGTTCGTCTTTATCACTTAAAATTGGAGATAAAATTTCAGCGATATCATTAGGTGTCTTTTTATTAATCTTTGCTAAGAACATTGCTACATTTGTTGAAATATCACTATCAAACTTGGCTGGTGGGATTTCAGCGGTAATTCCTTCCAAATTCTGAAGCAAAATAATCTTATTTTGCTTAGACAAATCTTTAAGAATATCTTTTATCTTAATTAGATATAGATCAAAAATATTCATTTTAAATCTTTATATAAATTAATAGCATATCTATCAGTCATCCCAGATATAAAATCAGAAATTGCTCTAAACTTATCAACAGTAAGCTCTTTTCTTGAAATAAATTTTTTTGGATTTTTTGTAATCATTTCAAAAAGTTTTTTGATAATATATTTTCCTCTGTTATTTTTTTTCAGGACATTTTTGTTATTATACATTTTTAATTTTAAGAAAAATCTAATCTCATAATCCGAATTCTTTATTTTGTCAGAAAAATCTACGGTTAAATCTTTTGTTTTTCTTATATCTTTAGACTCTTTAATCTTATTTTTTTTTAAATTTTTTAAAGTATTAGATATTAAATCTTTTATCATTATATCAATAGAATCTCTTATGATCTGATATACTGCGATATCGTGGTTATATCTATTTATTTTTCTTTTATATTTTTTATAAATGTTTTTAAAAAAATCTATTTCGACTAACTCCTCAATTGAAAATAGATTAGCCTTAAGTCCATCTTGTATGTCATGATTATTATAAGCAATATCGTCTGAAATAGCTGCAATTTGAGCTTCTATTGTTGGATATGTTTTAAAATTGATTAAATTCTTAAATTTTTTTGTGCCTATTAAATTATTTACTAAATTTAAGTCCTCTATTGGCCCATTGTGTTTTAAAAGGCCCTCTAAGGTCTCAATTGATAAATTTAGACCGTTAAATTTCATATATTTATTTTCTAAAAACATCACAATTCTCAATGTTTGCAAATTATGATCAAACCCACCGTGATCAGCCATGCAATCATTCAAAGACTCCTCGCCTGCATGACCAAATGGAGTATGGCCTAAGTCATGTGCCAAGCTTAAGGTCTCTGTTAGATCTTCATTTAAATTAAAATAACGTGCTATAGACCGTGCAATTTGAGATACTTCCATTGAATGCGTTATACGAGTTCGATAATGATCACCCTCTGTATTTACAAACACTTGGGTCTTATGTTTTAATCTTCTAAACGAAGCGCTATGTACAATTCGATCTCGATCTCTTTGAAATGGAGATCTATATTTTGAGGGTGTTTCGTAAAATATTCTACCCTTACTTTTGAATAACCCTAGCTTTGAGTAATTTTTCATCCTTTAAAATATAAATTTTAGTATTATATTACTAATATCAGTGATCAATTATGATTAAAGAAATTAAATTTACCGATAAAGCACTAAAACAGATCAATGTTCTTTTATCTAAAAAAGATAAAGGCTCTTTTTTTAGAATCGCTATCAAGGGTGGTGGATGCTCAGGTTTTCAATACGAATTCACTTTTGACAAAGAAAAAAATGATGATGATTTAAATTATCAAAACATATTAATTGATAAAGCTTCGGCAGATTTACTCAAAGGATCAGAAGTTGATTATGTTTCAGAATTAATTGGTGAACAATTTAGGATAAATAATCCACAAACAAAGTCATCTTGTGGTTGTGGTGTCTCCTTTTCACTTTAATGATAATCTCATCATGGAATGTAAATTCTGTTAGAGCTAGAATTGAAAATATAAAAAGTTATCTACTAAAATATAAGCCTGATATCTTGATGATGCAGGAAATAAAAACCGAGGACTTAAATTTTCCTTATGACGATTTTTCATCTATGGATTATGAAAGCCATGTATTTGGTCAAAAAAGTTATAACGGCGTAGCAATTATTTCAAAAGGAAAATTAAAGAATATCAGAAAAGACTTAATTAAAGATAAACTAAAACAATCAAGAATAATTTCTGCTGAAATGGAATATAAGAAAAAAAATATCCAATTAATTAATATTTACACTCCCAATGGTAATCCAGTCGACACTGAAAAGTATGATTATAAAAAAAAATGGCTCAATGACTTAATTAAGCAATTAAAAAATTTAAGTAAAAAAAATCAAAATATTATTCTGGCTGGGGATTTTAATATAATACCATCAGTGGATGATGTTTATAATCCTAAAAGTTTTGAAGATGATGCCTTGTTTAGATTAGAGATAAGAAAAAAATTGAGAGAAATGATTAATCTGGGTTTTAATGATGTCTATAGACATTTTTATGATACCAAAGAGGGTTATACTTTTTGGGACTATATGAGAGGCGCTTGGCAAAAAAATAACGGAATGAGAATAGACCATTTTCTAGTCTCAAATTCTCTGATAGACAATATTAAAAGTATCAATATTAATAAAGACCCTAGAGGACGAGAAAAGCCATCAGACCACACTCCTATAGAAATAACTTTAGCTTAACAACCTTTAAATGATTTTGACATGTTGCTAATCAAATCAAAATACAAATTTTTTCCAGGATCAAGTGTAGCTCCTAATGGATCTATCACACCTGTTGCAACATTAGTATCTTTTGCTACAGCTTTTATTATATCTGGATTAAATTGAGGCTCAGAAAATATACAACTCACTTTATCATGCTCGATTACTTCTCTAATTTCAGCTAATTGTTCAGCGCCTGGCATAACATCAGTGTTTACTGTAAATGCTCCAAGAATATTTATCCCAAATCTTTTTTCAAAGTATTGATAAGCATCATGGAAGACTATTGATTTAAAATCTTTGTTTAATTCAGATTTAACTTTCTTAGTTAGTTTATCTAAATCTTTATGAGCGTTTTTTAAATTTGCTTTATATTTTGCCTCATTTTTTCGATCATTTTCAATTAAGTGTTCTGCCATTTCACTTAAAATTATTTTTGCATTCATTGGATCTAGCCAAATGTGAGGGTCGAACTCACCGTGTGCATGACCTTCATGACCATGATCATCATGATCGTCTTTTTTGTGACCCTCTTTGTCATGATCGTGATCATCATGATCGTCTTTTTTATGACCTTTTTTATCATGATCGTGATCATCATGATTATCTTCTTTCTTAGCATGATCGTCATGATCATCTTCCTTATGCCCATGATCGTCATGGCCTTCAAAAATATTTCTTTCTCTAAATTTAAGTTTAGTTAAACCTTTAATTTCCATTAATTCGATTTTTTCAGCATCTTTTGCAATTGTTTTTAATGGTTTCTCTAAAAAGGTTTCGATATCCTCACCTACCCAAAATATAATATCTGCATTTTGTATCATTTTTGCGTGTGATGGCTTAAGTGCAAATCCATGTGGGGAAGCATAACCATCAACAATTAAATCTGGTTTACCAACACCATCCATTAGATAACTTGCAAGTGAATGGATTGGTTTTATTGCTGCAACTACTTTAATCTCAGCGTTCGCTGGTGCAAATATTGTTAAGAATGATAATAGTGATAGGATTAATGGTAATTTTTTTAAGTTTTTCATATATTGTATATTTAAATTGTTATAATATAACATCATGTAATAATATAACACTTATTAGTCAAGAAAAAAAATGAGCACTGATCAAAATATATTGGTAAAATTAAACGATGCTGGTTTACAGTTGAATAACAAATGGCTAGTCAAAGGTGTTTCACTACAGGTTGAAAAAGGAAAGATAGTTACTCTAATAGGTCCAAATGGATCAGGAAAAAGCACAACAGCTAAAATTGCTTTAGGTATTTACAAAAAGATTGATGGTTCAGTTGAAAAATACACCAATAAAGTTGGATATGTCCCACAGAAAATTTCAATTGATTGGACGTTACCACTAAGAGTCAATGATTTCATGATGTTAACAGAAAGTCTTAATAAAGATACAATAGATGAAGCTCTATCTTTAACTGGTGTCATTCATCTTAAAGATAAAAATTTAGGAGATCTATCAGGTGGTGAATTTCAAAGAGTACTACTTGCTAGAGCCATATCAAAAAAACCTGATCTATTAGTACTTGATGAACCAGTGCAGGGAGTAGATTTTACTGGTGAAATAGCTTTATACGAATTAATTAAAAAAATTTCTGATGAATTAAGTTGTGGGATCTTATTAATTTCACACGACTTACATACAGTCATGAGTGCAACAGACCATGTTGTATGTTTAAACGGACATGTTTGTTGTTCAGGATCTCCAATGGATGTTGCAAAAAACAATGAATATAAAGCTTTATTTGGAGAGCAGGCTTCTCAAATATTGAGTAGATATGAGCATAAGCACGACCATATTCATACAGATGAAGGTGAAATTAAAAAAAATTAGATGTTTGATGATTTTTTTATAAGAGCTTTGGTAGCTGGAATTGGGGTTGCTTTTGTAACAGGACCTCTTGGTTGCTTTGTTATATGGAGAAGATTATCTTATTTTGGTGACACCTTGGCTCACTCTGCTCTATTGGGAGTGACATTAGCTTTTACTATGGAATTTAATATTGCTATTTCAGTATTTGTTATTTCTTCCATAATAGCTTTAATTTTAATTCAACTTCAAAAAAAAACTAACTTACCAGGTGATGCTTTGTTGGGTCTTCTAGCTCATTCATCTCTAGCAGTTGGACTTGTTGTGATTGGTTTTTTAACATTCATTAGATTTGATATTATGGGATTGCTATTTGGGGATATTTTAGCAGTTTCAGTTAATGATTTGTTGATCATATGGATTGGAGGAGCATTAATCCTGTTAGTTCTAAAATTAATTTGGAAACCTTTATTCGCTTCAACAGTAAATTATGAACTAGCAGAAGCAGAAGGATTAAATCCGGATAGAGCTAAAGCTATATTTACAATTTTAATGGCAGCAATCATCGCTATTTCAATTAAAATGGTTGGATTACTATTAATTACTGGAATGCTGATTATCCCTGCTGCAATGGCTAGAAATTTGTCATCAAGTCCACAAAGTATGGTTATCTATTCAATTATAGGGGGATTGTTATCTGTAATTATAGGATTATTCACATCTTTAGAGTTTAATACATCTTCGGGTCCATCAATTATAACAGCAGCTTTATTATTGTTCATACTTTCATTATTTAAAATAAAACAAACGATTAAATTGAAAAATTAATGAGGAATCAGTAAAATGAAAATTATGCATAAAGAACATACTCTCACAAAAAATCAGCAAATTATTTTTGATTTAATTGATAAATCTCCTGAACCAATGAAAGCTTATTCAATCCTTTTTAATGTTCAAAAAAAAGGTATTAAAGCTCCATTGCAAGTTTACAGGGCATTAGATAAATTAGTTGAAATAGGAAAAATTCACAAAATCGAAAGTAGAAATGCCTTTATTGCATGTCACAATTCAAGCTGTCAGGTGGCTAACGCTACTGCTTTTTCTATCTGTGAAATTTGTGAAAAAGTAACAGAAATAAGTAGCGTGGGTCTCTCTAAATACTTAGCTAACTTCAAAGACAAAGATGGTATGAAATACAGTAAATACAATCTTGAGTTTTTTGGTTTATGCAAAAAATGCACGCTTAAATAAAATCATATCATTAATGATATTTTTTTAATAAAGTTAAATCATTAATGATATTTTTTACCTTAAAGATTGTGCTAGCAGCAATAATCATAGCATTTGCTAGTTGGCTTTCGGGTCAAAATCCAAAACTTGCAGGTTTCATTATTGCTTTGCCTCTTGTATCACTGATAGCTATAGCTTTTTCCTACTATGAGCATAATGATTTAGAAAAAACAGTTCTTTTTACTAAGAGCATACTAGTAGCGGTACCTGTGAGTTATTTATTTTTTTTACCCTTCTTTTTTGCAAAATCATTTAATATGAATTTCTTCCTAATTTATGGCACAGGCTTAGGTTTTATAGTTGTTGGTTTTTTTATTCATAAATATATAACTAATTTTCTCTAATACTATTACGCCTTAATAAATTTGTAACATTGATGTAATAATTAATAAAAAGGAGAAAATATGTTTATAAAAAAATATCTTAAGTGGATCAGTACGTTTCTAGTTTTAGTGGGAATACTTCTTACAAATTTAAATATATATCCTTTAAATATATATTTTCATGGATTAGGAGTTGTTGGATGGACTATAGCTGGATTTATTAGTAAAGATAAAGCAATACTAACTAACTTTGGATTACAAATACCATTATTTTTAATAGGAATCTATAAGATTATTATTTAGTGAAAAATATATTATTTGTTTGTACAGGAAACTCTGCAAGAAGTATCATAGCTGAGTCTTTAGTTAATAATAGATATAATGATAAATTCAAAGCCTATAGTGCTGGTAGTAATCCTTCTGGAGAAATTAACAAAGATATAAAACATTTTTTAAATAATAAAGGTTTCAATCTTCAAAATTACTCATCCAAAAATTTTAATGTTTTTGTTAATGGAGAAAACAAAATTGATCATGTTATTACTGTATGTAATAATGCAAATAATGAAGTATGTCCTATTTGGCCTAAGGAAAATCAAATCATACACTGGGATATTGAAGATCCAGTAATAAAACTAAATGACGCTAGTGAGGATAAAAAATTTAAGATAATTACTGATACTTTTAATAATATTGATAAAAGAATTAAAAATTGGATTCTAAATGAAAAATACTAACAAAATATTTTTAGGTGAATTTATTGGAAGTAGCTTTTTATTAATGGTTATTGTTGGATCTGGAATAATGGCTGAAAATCTCACAAATGATAATGCTTTAAGATTAACAGCCAATACACTTGCAACTGGAGCTGGTCTATTCGTTTTAATAACTGCTTTTGCAAATATTTCAGGTGCACATTTCAACCCTTTTGTAAGTTTGGCGATGTTTTTAAGAAAAAAAATCAATGCAAAACTTCTCATTATATATATTCCTGCCCAAATACTTGGTTGTTTGCTTGGTGTTATGTTGGCCAATGTTTTTTTTGAACACAATATTCTTGAGTTATCAACAAAAAATAGGGATGGCTTTCATATTTTCTTGTCTGAAATAATTGCTACTTTTGGTTTGATTTTTATTATTTTTGCTACTCTAAAAGATGGCAAAATAACAATAGCTGCAAGTGTAGCAACATATATCATGGCTGGTTATTGGTTCACATCATCAACATCTTTTGCAAATCCAGCTGTTGCTATAGCTAGAACTTTTACTGATTCTTTTACAGGAATTAATTACATGAATACACCAACATATATTCTAGCTGAATTTTTGGGAGCTCTTATTGCTGTATATTTTATTAAGAAATTAATTAAATAAATACAACTTTATTGAGAAATAAAAAATATTTAAAAGTAGACATCAATATTTAATAGTTTATTAGTTGACGAATCCACCCCTAGGTTCTGAAATTGATTTATTCTTTTATAGAATTTTTTTTACTCTCATATTACATAGATCTTAAGTCATGAATCGATAGGAACCGAAAACAATAATATAAAGGAGATAAAAAATGGAAATGACTTTAATTTACACGGTTATAGGGTTTGCCCTTGCCGGTTATAGCGTAATCGCTAACGACTCAATTCAAACACTGGGTACATTTATAGCTTCGAAAAAGAAGTGGTTTAAATGGTATACTCTCGCAGGATCTGCCTCAGCTGTTATGATTATTGCGTTAGCATGGGGATGGTATTCGTATGGTGGTGATATTTCTTATGGAAGATTAACTAGAATACCTTATCAAGAAATTCAATGGTATCACGCAGTAGCACCTGCAATTTTACTATTATTAACAAGAATTGGAATACCTGTTTCAACCACCTTTTTAGTTCTTTCAGCATTTGCCTCAACGGTTGTGCTTGAAAAAATGCTTATGAAAAGCGTCGTTGGGTATGGTTTAGCAGCAATGGTTGCTTATATTGCCTGGATAGCTGTCTCTAAATTTATTAATGAAAAATTTGATGAAGTAGATGAAAAATGGGTAGGCTTCTGGAGAAATAGTGTTTGGATTTCTTCTGGTTGGTTATGGTGGGTGTGGTTATCTCACGACGTGGCTAATATTGCCGTGTATCTACCTAGACAATTAGATTTAACATTGCTTTTAATAGTAATGGGTTACTTTACAGCACTGTTATTCTATATTTTCTACATTCAAGGTGGACCAATTCAAAAAGTTGTTCTTGAAAAAACAGGAACAAGGTACGCAAGATCAGCAACAATTATTAATGTAATTTATGCTGGTGTCTTATTCTACTTTAAAGAACTAAACGATTTACCTATGTCTACGACATGGGTTTTTGTTGGTTTATTATGTGGAAGAGAACTTGCTATAGCTAGCATGAACAAAGAATATAAGTTGGGTTACGTCTTTCCATTAATTGGAAAAGATTTCCTAAAAATGGTATTCGGCTTAACTGTTTCAGTAGGTATAGTGCTTGCAATACATTATATAATAATACCAAACAATTGGTTTTAAATATATTTTTGTGGTCGTGTTAATTATTTAACACGGCCATAAACGTCCTGGTATCGAACAATATCTGTTTCTTTTAAAATTGAGCCTACTTGAGCTTCAATAATTTTCACTGGTTTTTTATATGGGTTTTCTATTCTGTGGATTGCACCTAATGGAATAAAGATAGTTTCATCGGGTTTCATAGTAAAATATTTCTTATTTAATGTAATTTTAGGTTTACCATGAGTAACTACCCAATGTTCTGCTCTGTGATGATGTTTTTGAAGACTTAATATACCTTTTGGTTTTACATATAATTCTTTAATCAAGAATTCTTTACCGTTAAATAAATTAACATAACTACCCCAAGGTCTATGAAATACATTCTTCTTTTTATAATAATGTCTTTTATTTCTTCCATACATCTTACAGATTTCTTTCCAAGATCCTAAATCAGACCAAGGAATATCTAATTTAATAGCATTTATATCTTTAGTTTTTTCTAAAATTGCATAGTCAAAAGATTTAGCTGTTGCTTTAGTGAATGCTTGTTTATTTAAATAATACACATTACTTTTATATTTTGCTTTTGTTACAGCTTTGTTACAGTTTCGGTAAATATTTGGCTGATATTTCTTAAAATTATTAATGATTGAGTCTTTTCTCATATAAAACATTCCTGAATTCCAATAACCTTTTTTACTAATTATTTGTTTAGCTTTAGTCTCTTTAGGTTTTTCTACAAATCTAGACACTTTATTATTATTAGTTAAAAAATATCCAAATTCACTAGATGGCATTGTGGGTTTAATACCGAAAATAAAGATATTATTATGAGTGAGTTTCTTTTGATTTTTTTTAATAGCTTTATTAAATAAACCAACCTTCTCTATTAGATGATCAGCAGCTAAAAACATTAATGGTTGTTCGTTGGGTATATCTTTAATTAAAGCAGTGCTTAAAATAGCTGGTGCTGTATTTCTTTTAGCTGGCTCTAAAACTATCTTAAATTTTCTTATTTTGTGTTTCTTTAGATGTTGTTTTACTTGTCTTAAATATTTTGCATTGGTACTTATAATTGGAGCATCAAATATAGATGCTTTAGCTCTCTCTAAAGTTTTACCTAGTAAAGTCCAATTACCAAAATCTATAAATTGTTTTGCTTGATGTTTTTTAGCTTTAGGCCAAAGTCTTGTTCCAGCGCCACCACATAAAATAACAGGGCGAATTTTCATCAAATTTTCGAATATTCCTTAACTTCTTTTTTCTTACCTGGATGTGTTGGTGCTCCTAAACTTGCTGGTCCAACTGTTTGAGCATATTTCCAAAGAGTTCCTGAACCAAAATCAGATTTTCTAGCCTTCCATTTTCTTCTTCTTGAAGCTAATTGAGATTTAGTTAATCGAACATTAATCGTTCCCTTTTTAGCATCAATATCAATAACATCGCCATTACGTAAAAGAGCAATCGGTCCACCTAAAGCAGCCTCTGGTCCAACGTGGCCAACACAAAAACCTCTAGTTGCTCCTGAAAATCTTCCATCAGTAATTAAAGCAACTTTCTCGCCTTTTCCTTGACCATAAATTGCACCAGTTGTTGAGAGCATTTCTCTCATACCTGGTCCACCTACTGGACCTTCGTATCTAATAATAATTACATCACCATCTTTATATTTTCTACTTTGTACTGCTTTCATTGCACTTTCTTCATTATCAAAACATCTTGCTCTTCCAGTAAATTGTAATTTTTTTAATCCTGCAATTTTAACAATACCACCTTCTGGAGCTAGATTACCTTTTAAACCTACTACACCACCGTCTGGTGATAAGGGTTTGTTATAAGCTCTTAAAACTTTTTGTTTTGGATTAAATTTAATTCCCTTTAAATTTTCTTTCATTGTTTTACCTGTAACTGTCATACAATCACCATGAATATAACCACCATCGTATAAAGTTTTTAAAAGCATCGGCACACCACCTGCCAACCACATATCTTTTGCAACATATTTTCCACCTGGTTTTAAGTCTGCAAGATAAGGCGTTCTTTTAAATATTTTTGCAACATCCATTAAATCAAATTTTATTCCTGCCTCATTTGCAATAGCTGGTAAGTGTAATGCAGCATTAGTTGAACCTCCAGTTGCAGCTACAATTGTTGCAGCATTTTCTAATGCTTTTCTTGTTACAATATCTCTTGGTTTAATTTTTTTAGCTAATAATTCCATAACCATTCGGCCACTTGCTTTTGCATACTTATCTCTTTCCTCGTATGGTGCAGGTGTTCCCGCAGAATAAGGTAATGCTAAACCAATAGCCTCTGATACACACGCCATCGTGTTAGCTGTAAATTGACCTCCACAAGCTCCAGCTGTAGGGCAAGCAACTAATTCTAATTTTCTTAACTCTTTTGCTGACATTTGTCCTGAGGAATGTTTTCCAACAGCTTCAAAAACATCAACCACAGTTACATCTTTGCCTTTATATTTTCCTGGTAGTATTGAACCACCATAAATAAATACACTTGGTACATTTAGTCTAACCATCGACATCATTAAACCTGGCAGAGATTTATCACAACCTGCGATACCTACTAATGCATCATAACAATGTCCTCTAACCGTTAATTCAGCACTATCTGCTATTACTTCTCTTGAAATCAAAGAAGATTTCATTCCTTCGTGACCCATTGCTATACCGTCAGTGACTGTAATTGTACAAAATTCTCTAGGTGTACCACCAGAGGCTCTAACACCTTTTTTAACTGATTGAGCTTGTCTCATTAGAGCTATGTTGCATGGTGCAGCTTCATTCCAAGTTGAGACAACACCAATAAATGGTTTTGAAACATCTTTTTCAGTTTCACCCATAGCATAATAGAATGATCTGTGAGGGGCTCTATCAGGACCAAGAGATGTATGTCTACTTGGTAGTTTTTTCTTATTAAATTTCCGCATTATAAACTTTTTATTGTTAAAGATATCTTTTTAATATCATCTTTCAAGTTACTATAGTTAGTTTTTTCTTGTTCAACAATATTTTTTGGTGCTCTATTAACAAAACTTTTATTCGATAATCGTTGCGATATCTTGTCTAAATCATCTTGATGTTTTCTTTGTCGTTTTAATAAATTTTCTTTAATTAAATTTAAGTCAACGTTTTCATCAAAATAAATCTTAAAAATATCACCTGAAATAACCATTGTTGCAGATGGTTTATTTTGATCTTTATCAAAAAAATTGTTTATACGCCCAAGTTTTTTTAAAATTGTCTCGTTATTATTCATTAATGACTTATTTTTTTTTGCTATTTTGTTTATTGATATATCTACAAAAGAGCCAGGACTAACATTAAGCTCGTTTTTAAAAGACCTTAATTCAGAAATAATATCTATGATTTTTTCAACATCTTTTTGAGACTGATCTTTTTTAATTTTTGCAGATGGCCAATTCTTATACATAAGAAAATTCTTATTTGATTTATCGAATTTATTTTTGAGCCATATTTCCTCAGTTACGAATGGTATGAAAGGATGTAGCATTACTAATATTTGTTTAAAAACATAAGCGGATACCTCTTTTACCTCTCTTTGAGCTTTTTTGTCTTTTGAGTAAAGAATTGTTTTAGAAAGCTCAATATACCAATCACAATATGAATGCCATGCAAATTGATATGCATTTTTTGCAGCTTCATCAAAACGGTAGTCTTCAATGTTTTTTTGGATTTTATTTTTAACCTCTATTAGTTCCGAATATATCCATTTATTGATATTCAGTGTTGTTTTTGGCGTTTTATCTGTTTTATTGAAATCACATTTATTTGTGATTAAAAAGTTATTTGCATTCCATAATTTATTTAAAAAGTTTCTGTAACCTTTAACTCTATCTTCTGAAAGTTTTACATCGGTTCCTGGAGAAGCCATAGATAGTAAAGTAAATCTTAAGGCATCTGCACTATATTTTTCAATTATATCTAATGGATCAATAACATTGCCTTTTGATTTAGACATTTTTTGTCCTTTCTCATCTCTAACTAAAGCGTGCACATAGATATCTTTAAAAGGTTCTTTATTTAAAAATTCCATGCCGAACATAATCATTCTAGCTACCCAGAAAAAAATAATGTCAAAACCAGTAACTAAAACAGTGGTTGGATAAAATTTTTTAACAAACTCTTTTTCATCTGGCCATCCTAAAGTTGCAAAAGGCCATAATCCTGAAGAAAACCATGTATCTAAAACATCAGGATCTCTGATTAATTCAACATCTTTTTTATAATTTTTTTTAGCTAACTTTTTGGCCTCTTTCTCATTGATAGCTACAAAAATTTTTTTATCAGGTCCATACCATGCTGGTATTTGATGTCCCCACCAAAGCTGTCGAGAAATACACCATGGTTCTATATTGTTCATCCATTGAAAATAAGTTTTAGACCAATTAGTAGGAAAGAAATTTGTTTTTTTTGTTTTAACAATTTTTTTTGCTTTGATAGCTAATTTTTTTGCATCAACAAACCACTGCTCTGTTAGAAAAGGTTCTATTATAGAATTTGATCTATCGCCATATGGAACTTTGTTTTTAATATCTTCTTCTTTTACAAAAAAATTTTTTTCTTTAAGCTCGTTGAGTAATTTTTTTCGAGCATCAAATCTATCTAAACCAATATAATCTGACGGACCATTATTATTAATTTTACCTTCTTCAGTAAAAATATTTATCAGATCAAGTTTATTTCTTTGACCTACATCATAGTCATTAAAGTCATGGGCTGGAGTTATCTTTAAAGCACCAGTTCCTTGATCGGGATCTGCATAATTATCTTTAATAATTTTTATTTTTCTACCTACAATTGGTATTGTTACTATTTTTCCGACAAATTTTTTGTATCTTTTATCCTTTGGATTTACAGCGATTGCGGTATCTCCAAGCATAGTTTCTGGTCTTGTTGTCGCAATAGTTATAAATTCAGATGAATTTTCTATCGGATATCTGATGTAATAAATCTTCGAATTCATCTCCCTTTGGTCAACTTCTAAATCTGAAATGGCAGTTTTTAATACAGTGTCCCAATTGACTAGTTTTTCTGCTTTATAGATTAATTTTTTTTTATGTAATTCCACAAAAACTTTTAAAACAGATTTAGATAGATTTTTATCCATCGTAAAAGCATTTCTTGACCAATCACAAGAGCAACCTAATTTCTTTAATTGATTGATTATTATATCACCATACTCATTTTTCCATTCCCAAACTTTTTCAATAAATTTTTCTCTTCCGAGAGCGGCTTTAGTAAGACTTTCTTTTTCTAATTTTTTCTCAACAAGCGCTTGAGTAGCTATACCTGCATGATCTGTTCCTGGTTGCCACAAAGTTTCATAATTATTCATACGATAATATCTTACTAAAAAGTCTTGAATTGAATTGTTCAAAGCATGACCCATATGCAAACTTCCAGTTACATTAGGAGGTGGAATTACAATTGAATATTTCTTGGAGTTTTTTTGGGGTTTAAATAATTTATTTTTTTCCCAATAAGCATAAATTCGATCCTCAACTTTTGAATGTATATATTTATCGCTTATCATGGGTGTAATTAGTTTATAATTTAATAATCTAAATTAACAATAATCAAATTAGAACGTTATTTGATAGACTAATTGCAAATATTTAATATAAAACTCCTTGTAGCTATCTTCTAAAACATACGGCAACGTGGCGGAATGGTTACGCAGAGGATTGCAAATCCTTGTATCCCGGTTCGATTCCGGGCGTTGCCTCCAAAAAAAATCTTGTTTTAGTTATAAAAGAAAGTAAGTTGACAATTTATATTCCTCGGTAGCTCAGTTGGTAGAGCAGTTGACTGTTAATCAATTGGTCGCAGGTTCGAGTCCTGCCCGAGGAGCCAAAAATTACACTACCTTAGAAATATTATTTGAAACTTGTAATGATTTATTAAACTTTAATTTTTGATCTGTATTTAACTCTGAATAAAGTTTAACTAAAAAATTATAATTAACATTCATATGTCCCTGTTGAGATTTTTCTAAATTTAGTAGATATTCTGAAAAATCTTCAAAAAAGTAATTAATTGGTACTTTTAAATAGTTAGAAAGTTGTAATAATCTTATCGAACTTACTCCGTTCGTCCCTTTTTCGTATTTTTGTATCTGTTGAAATGTAACGTTAATTGCTTTTGCCACTTTTGTTTGAGTTAAACCTAGAGCCAATCTTCTTAATTTAAGCTTGTTGCCTAAATGTTTATTAAAATTATCTTCCATTAAGACCCCTCTTAATATATTTATAAAACATAATTCAACTAGTTTTTAATACCTACTGCAACTAGTATTTTTTTTTTATTTGGCTGTAAAACAGTGGATTTTGAATATCTGTCAAGCATTACTTGTATGAAATATTCAGATATTTTTGTTGCAAAAGGTCTTTCTATAGTATTTGGCTCAAAAAAAGTTTTGTTCTATCGCTCTTAGGATTATCAAAAAACTCTTTGGTATCTGCTTTTTCTACTATCATACCTTCGTCCATAAATATCATTTGGTCTGCCACTTCTTTTGCAAAACCCATTTCATGCGTAACAACTATCATTGTCATACCTTGTTTTGCTAAATTAACCATTACATCTAAAACTTCTTTGATCATCTCAGGATCTAAAGCTGAAGTTGGTTCATCAAAAAGCATTATTTTAGGCTCCATACAAAGAGCTCTAGCAATGGCGGCTCTTTGTTGTTGGCCTCCGGATAACTGACCAGGATATTTTTGTGCCTGATCCAAAATTTGAACTCTTTCAAGATGTTTTAAAGCTAATTCTTCAGCCTCTTTTTTTGGCATTTTCTTTACCCAAATTGGTGCTAAAGTACAATTATCAAGAATTGATAAATGTGGAAATAAATTAAATTGTTGGAATACCATCCCTACTTCTGCTCTGATTTGTTCGATGTTTTTGGTATCTTCAGTCAATTCAGTGCCATCAACTATTATTTCACCCTCTTGATGTTCTTCTAATCTATTTATACATCTTATTAATGTGGACTTTCCCGAGCCAGACGGACCACAAACAACAATTTTCTGTTTTGGTTTTACCTCTAAATTGATTTCTTTTAAAACTTGGAAATCTCCAAACCATTTATTCATATTATTTATTTGAATTATGCTATCTGACATTTTTTATCGATCTGTTTTATATTTTTGTTCTAAATTATAACTATATTTACTCATTGCATAACAAATAATCCAGAAAATTATAGCGGCAAAAACATAACCTTCCATTGCAAAACCTAACCATTCTGGATTTGTTTTAGCTAAATTCAACATCCCAACAATTTCTAAAAGACCAACAACAAATATTAATGGAGTATCTTTAACTAATGCTAAGAATGTATTAGCAATTCCAGGAATAACTAATTTTAAAGCTTGAGGTAAAATTACAAATATGTGCATTCTCCAATAACCCATTCCTAAGGATTTTGCAGCTTCGTATTGACCTCTAGGAAGTGCCTGTAATCCACCTCGGATAACTTCAGCAACATATGCTGCTTCAAATAACGAAATGGCTATTATACATCTTACCAGTTTATCTATAAAAAAATCCGCTGGCAAAAACATTGGAAACATTACAGCAGACATAAATAATACGGTAATTAATGGAACACCTCGCCAGAATTCAATAAAACCAATTGATATGTATCTAATTAAAGGAAATCCAGATCTTCTTCCTAATGCAAAAGCCATACCTATCGGAAAACAAAAAATTAAGCAAAAGAAGGAAATTATAAAAGTTAATGATAAACCACCCCAAGCGCCGGTTTCTACCCAATTCAAGCCATCTAATTTTCCAAGTTCAATTAACTCTTCGTAAAAAATAAAATATTTCAATAAAACATAAAGAGTAAAAGGAACAATTAAGAAATAATAAAATTTAAATTTACTTGGAATAAAAAAACCAATTATTATAGAAAGTATCGCAGCAATTATGCCATATGAAAAATCAAAAAATACTGGGCCTCCTGAAATAAAGAAGAAAATAAACAAAAAAGCAATAAAAGGATAAATCACAACATAGTATAAAGTTAAGTATTTTTTAAATTTATCCGTTGCAAAATAACCAACTGATCCAAGTAAAGCTAACGCAATAAATGATAGATTTATTCTCCATTGTTCCCCGTTAGGATACATCCCGTACATAAATCTTCTCATCCAAACTTTTATATAAGTCCAGCAAGCACCTGTACCTGTACAAACATCTTTTGAGTCACCTGCAAAGCTAGCATCTACAAAAAACCAACTTAGTATTGGAGGAATTGATTTAATAATTATAAATATAATTAATAATGATAATATGGCATTAAAATTGTTAGTATTGATATGCTTATTTAGTTGATCTAGTTGCTTAATGCCGCTTAATTCAATTCTTATAAAGTAAAGACCAACAAATCCAAGTATTAGTGGTAAAAAATAACTTAAAAAACCAGGTAAAAAACCTGTTAAGTTCAAACTAAAAAAGGAGTTTAAAAAAACATCTAAAACACCAATAAAGAATAGAAAAGAACCCAAATATAAGAAGGTATTAAGATTAGACTTATCTGGTTTTAAAAAATTTATCTTAGGCATTATTTTTCCTGAATTGCTATTTTGTTGTTGTACCAATTCATGAATAAGGAAATTGCTATACTTAAAGATAAATATGTGAACATTGTAATAGATACTATTTCAATTGCCTTACCTGTTTGCATTAATGCGGTTCCAGCAAAAACTAGAACCAAATCAGGATATGCTATAGCCGCAGCTAATGAGGAATTTTTAGTGAGATTAAGGTATTGGTTTGTTGTAGGTGGTATTATTATTCTTAAAGCTTGAGGCATAACTACTAACTTAAGCACCTGATTTGGTGTTAAACCAATTGATGCGGCAGCTTCTTTTTGACCTTTACCTATACCTTGAATTCCTGCTCTAACACACTCAGCTATAAAAGTTGCAGTATATAAAGATAAAGATAATGCAAGAGCTATCAATTCAGGAGGTAAACTTACGCCTCCTTCATAGATAAATGATGTAGTGGCTAACTGCTTTAAAACAGGAACTTCAAATGATAATCTTACCCCACCTATTAAAAAACTTATAAGAGGTAAAATAAAAATTAAACCTATCGATATAAGTAAGACTGGAGTTTGTTTACCTTGTGTTTCTTGTAATTTTTTTGCTTGGTATCGAATTACTATTATAGCAATAATTGCGGCTACTATTGAATAAAAGAAAATATTAAAGTTTTGCCAAATAAAAGCAGGAACATATAAACCTTTTATTGTTAGAAATGCAATTCCAAACATCGCTTCAGCATCTTGTGGAAGTGGTAAAGCTCTCAAAGCAGCAAAATACCAAAAAAATATTTGTAAAAGTAAAGGTATGTTTCTAAAAAATTCTACATAAAATGCAGCAAATTTATTTATTAAATAATTGGGTGAAAGCCTTGCAATTCCGACTATCACACCCAGAATCGTTGCAATGATGATTCCAATTACTGAAACAAGAATTGTATTTAGTAAACCGACTAGATACGCTCTAAAATATGAATGGGATCCGTCATACTCTATTAAGGAGAATTGAACATCAAAAGAAGATTCTTGTGATAAAAATCCATATCCAAAATCAATACCTCTATTCTCCATATTGACTTGTGCATTATATGTAAAAAAACCAAAGACAAGAACAACAGCTATAACTGTCATTAATTGCGGGCCTATATCTTTAAGTTTAAAATTCACAATTTCGATAATATATGAGTTTAAAAAAAAAGGGCTAGATAAATCTAGCCCTTTTCAATTATTTATAACTTAAATTATCTTGATGGTGGAACGTATAAAATACCACCTTTAGTCCATAATTCATTTGGACCTCTGTCTGGTAAAATACCAGTGTCAGCTATATTTCTCTTATAACTTTCACCATAATTTCCAACTTGTTTGATAATTCTTAAGTTCCACTCGTTATCTAAACCGAATGCTGCACCCATTTCACCTTCGGCTCCAACTAGTCTTTTGATAGCTGGGTTATCTGAAGTTTTCATCATGTCAGCATTTGCTGAAGTAATTCCATATTCTTCAGCTTCGATCATTGTATTTAAAGACCATCTTACGATATCTTCCCACACTGAGTCACCTTGTCTTACAACTGGTCCTAAAGGTTCTTTAGAAACAGTTTCAGGTAACACTAAGTGTTCATCTGGATTAGACATTTTTGTTCTTTGTGCAGCAAGACCTGATTTATCTGTAGTATAAGTATCACATCTACCAGCATCATATGCAGCTACAACTTCATCAGCTTTTTCAAAAGCTACTGGTTCATACTTGATTCCTTTTGAATTAAAAAAGTCTCTCATATTTAACTCAGTTGTTGTACCAATGTTCGTACAAGCTGAGATACCATCTTTGAATTGGCTTGTTGAAGTAATACCAGAACTTTTTCTAACCATGAAACCTTGACCATCGTAGAAGTTTACTCCAACGAAAGTAAGTCCGATATCAGCATCTCTAGAAAGTGTCCAAGTTGTGTTTCTTGATAAGATATCGATCTCACCAGAAGTTAAAGCCGTAAATCTTTCTTTAGCACTTAGTGGCGTAAACTTAACTTTGTTTGCATCACCTAGCACTGCAGCAGCTACCGCTCTACATACATCAACATCTATACCAGTCCAATTTCCTGCAGCGTCAGCATTAGAAAATCCTGGAAGACCTTGAGATACTCCACATCTTACAAAACCCTTTTTTTGAGTGTTTTTAAGTGTTTTAGATTTTTTAGCAGCCATAGACTCTGTTGTAAAAGTAAACAACACAGCTACCATAGCAACTAAAGAAGTTAATTGTTTTAAGTATTTAAACATTATTCTTCCTTCTGTTATTATTTATTTGTTAACAAATAATTCAAAACTACGTTTTGAATATACTTAATTTAACCATGTTAAAAAACGCTCTTCAAGAAAAAGTTTTTGGCAAAAAGTATTTTAAAAAAATTAAGTCAAGTAAATTATTAGGAAAAAAATATAAAAAAGGTGAATATTGGCGCGCCCTGAAGGATTCGAACCTACGACCCTCGGTTTAGAAAACCGATGCTCTATCCAGCTGAGCTAAGGGCGCAAATTATAAATGATACATATCAATTATATTTTAGTTTTTAAATAAAAATTTTTTTAAAATTAGCAAGATTGTTAATAACTCAATTCTCCCAATAATCATAAATAAAATAAAACAATATTTTATGAAAAAATGTAGATTATTGAAATTGAAATCTGTCAATCCATATATGGATGAGTTTACTGTATTCATTAAAGTTAAAATTGATAATTTAAAAGAATTTTCAAAACTTATTCCACTAATACTCAATATAGAAGTAAATATAAAAAGTGACATAATAAAGATAATAATTGTTAAAAAATATTTGTTAATCTCATTAAAATCAAAATTAATGTTGGTAAATATCAATTTATTCATAAAAACATTCTTTGGTTTACTAAAGGACAAGATTTGATTAATTGAATATTTAAATAAAGAATAAATCTTAATAAATCTCAGACCAGAACTTGTAGAAAAGAACGAACCACCAATTATTACTAAAATCAAAAAAACTAAGCTCATATTTGATTGATCTGTTTTAAGTGAAAAACCGATATTTGACATACTGCTTATAACTGCCAAAAGATTCACGGAAAATTCTTTGTTAAAACTAAAAAACAAAAGAAAGATTAGTAATACTATTATCAGATATACTATTAAATGAAGATCCTCATAAAAAAAATTAATGTTTCTATTTTTTAAAAAAGCTAAATTATAAGTAAAGAAAATACTAAAAAAAGAAAATAACATCAGAACAGATAAAATTATAATTTGCGAGTTATCTTTAATAATATTAGTGAGATCATTATCAGGTAAAAAACCACCTGATGATATTAGGCTAAATGCTAGATTTAACGAATTAAAAGTTCGAACAGAAAAAATATTTAAAGTTAAAAAAATTACTAATGTCAAAAAAGAATATAGTAAAAAAATTTTTATAGCTTGTTTGAAAATTTCACTACTATCAAATGATAAATAATTAGTTAAGGATTTTTTGAAGCTTTCATCATATATATCTATTAAAAATATAATCGAAAATAGAAAATACAAACCACCTATCCATTGAGTGGAAGATCTCCACAAAATAATACTTTGGTCTATATGTTTAATGTTATCAAAAATACTAAATCCGGTAGATGTAAAACCAGAAATAGCCTCAAAATATGAATTTAGAAAAGTTAAATTATAAATGCTAAAATAAAAAGGTATTGATAGAATGATAGGTATGATTAAATACCCAAAAAAAACTGTTAATATCTTATCAAAAATAGAAAATTTTTTTTCATGAGATTTAACTTTAAAAAATAACACTGAAAGAATAACGGAAGAAATTAAACAGTAATAGTAAGTATTTAGATTTAAGTAAAAATTTAAATAATAAGAATAAATTATATTAAAAAAAGATAATAAAGAAATCACTGCGAAAAAAAAGCTTAGGTATTTAACCTGTAATTTTATCATCTGCTTAAACTGAACTTAATCTGAAAATATTTTCTACAAAAGGTATTGTGTCTTTTTTGACGATAAAGACGACTCTATCGTCCTTTTTAAAAATAAAATCTGATCTTGGAATAATAACTTTTTCATTTCTTAATATAGCACCAATTCTTAATTCATCTGGAAGATTTGAATTTTTTAATTCTTTATTGATTAATTCGGACGTCTCAATAACTTCTGCTTCAATAATTTCAAATTCACCATTCGATACTGTATAAGCATTTTCAATAGTTCCCTTATGTACATGTTTCAAAATACTTGAAACTGTGCTCATTCTTGGATCAATTAAATCATCAATTTTTAATGATGATTGTAATAAAGAATAATTAGGTTTGTTAATAAGAGCCATAGTTCTTTTTTCCTCTATATCTTTTTGATCTTTAGTAAATTTTTCAACTAAAACACTTACCATTAAATTATCCTCATCATCATTGGTTAATGCTAAAACAGTTTCAGACTCTTCCATATTAGCTTCCACTAAAACCTCCTCGTCTAAGCCATCACCATGAATAACAATTGTATCATTAAGTTGACTTGCTAGATATTCGGCTCGGTCTTTATTTTTTTCAACTATTTTTACTCTCACAGTGTCAAGTGTTTCCTCTATATTCTTTGCTAGGTTAAAACCAATATTTCCACCCCCTATTATCAAAATCTTTTTTGATATTCTTTCATTGTGACCAAAAGCTTGTAATGTCTCACCCATTTGTAAAGAATTAATAATTACATAAATTTTATCACCTCCTTTAACAGCATCTGTTTTTTTAGGTATAAAGAATTTTTCATCTCGATTAATTGCTATAACGTTAGCCTCTAGCTTGGGATATTTTTTTGTTAATTCATTAAATTTAACATTTATAGACTCGCAGTTACTTTTTATTAGAATTTCAAGTAGTCTTATCTTGTTATTAGTAAAAGGTACGCTGTCTAAAGCACCTGGTGCTTCTAATTTTCTTTGAATAGATTTTGCAATTTCAATTTCAGGTGAAATGATAACATCAATTGGTAAATTCTCCTTGTTATAAACTCTTGTAAATTTAGGATTTAAATAATCTTGAGATCTTATTCTAGCAATTTTTTTAGGTATATTAAAAATAGAATAAGCTATCTGACAAATTAACATGTTAATTTCATCATTTCTAGTAACAGCGATTATCATATCTGTTTCTGGTGCATTAGCTTTTTCAAGAATTGATGGATATGTTGCTTTTCCAACTATTGCTTTAACATCCAAACTATCGTTAATTTTTTGAATATCCTCACTAGATTGATCAATCACAGTTATGGAGTGACCCTGGTCACTTAACAGCTTTGCTATGGTAAAACCTACTCTACCTGCCCCACAAATAATAATATTCATTTAATTAAACTCTTTGATCCCTAAGCCTTTAAGCTTTCTATGAAGAGCACTTCTTTCCATTCCTACAAAATTTGCCGTTTTAGATATATTTCCATTAAATTTTTTTAATTGCATTGTTAAATATTCTTTTTCAAACTTTTCCCTAGCTTCTTTTAATGGTATAGAAAGGCTATTTTCATTGACTTTTTCAACATAACTATCGTTTTTCAAAGATTCTTTAACAATATTTGATACCTTATCTTTAGAGTCTGGCTGTAAAATAGCTATTCTTTCTATTAAATTTCTTAACTCTCTTACGTTACCTTTCCAGTTATGGTTTAAAATATAACTATCATTAGTGTCGATTTCAAGCTTACTAATATTGTAGCTTTTCGAGATTATACTAGAGAAATAATCTATCAACAATGGTATATCTGAAATTCTTTCATTCAAAGGTTTTACATTTATTTCAAATACATTTAAACGATGGTAAAGATCTTCTCTGAAATTACCTATTTTTATTTCCTCTTTTAAATCTTTACTTGATGAACAAATAATTCTAACATTTACATTTATGTCACTATTTCCATTTAATCTTTTAAATTTTTGATCAGTCAAAACTCTCAAAATTTTCGATTGTATTGCTAATGGGATTTCTGAAACTTGATCAATTAACAAAGTCCCTTCGTTAGCTTTTTCTAGAGCACCATAAGATATAGAACCATTTTCTTTTTCCTCTCCAAATAACTCTAATTCATATTTATTTGAGTCAAGTAAAGCACCATTTAAAATAATAAAAGGTTTATTGTTTCTCTTAGATCTTTTGTGAATTTTTCTCGCAATTAATTCTTTTCCTGAGCCTGATGGTCCATTTATTAAAATACGACTTGCTGTAATTGAAATTTTTTCAATTTGATCTCTTATTGAAGATATATTTTTACTATCACCAACTAAATCATATGAATAGAATAACTTTGTTTCATATTCTTTATTTTGGGATTTTAAATTTAAATTTTCAACAGCTCTTTTTACAAAATTTAACAATCTTGTTTTATCAAAGGGTTTCTCTATAAATTCAAATGCTCCATGTTTGAGCGCACTTACTGCAAGTTCAACATTAGCGTGGCCTGTTATTATAATTACTGGTACGTCATTATTTTTTGATTTAATATGAGACAATAATTCAATACCATCATTATCACCTTTGTCTAATTTGACGTCTAAAATTGCAACGTCTGGCATTTTTTTATTTATTTCTGCAAGTGCTTGATCATAATTTGCTGCAACTCGCGTTTTATAACCTGCATCAAGTATTAATTCGTTAAGAATATTTCTTATGTCAGCGTTGTCATCAACTATTAAAATTTCTATTGCCATCTTCTATTAAAATCAATTTCTATTTTCGCACCATTATTTACAGGGTAAAAATTAATTTCACCTCCATGATCATTTACGATTTTATTTACAATTGATAAACCTAATCCTGTTCCATTTTTTTTAGTAGTAAAATATGGTGTAAAAATTTCATCTATCCTATTATTTAAACTATTAAATCCAATACCATTATCTATGAGAATAATTTGAATATGGTCATTATTATCTAAAATTTCAATTGATATTTTCTTATCAAAATTGGGGTTTTTATCAGATTTTTGCTGAATACTCTCTATAGAATTTTTAATTAAATTAAAAAATACCCTATTTATTTGTTCTCTATCACATTCTAAAATTGTTTGGTTCTTTTTAGATCTAAGCTCTAATTTTATCGAGCTATCTATCTCGGAAAGTAATCTAATATTTTCTTTTAATAATTTATTTAAGTCATTTTCCTTGAAAATTGGTTTTGGCATTCTTGCAAAATCAGAAAATTCGTTCACAAGATTTTCAATCTGTTTAATTTGATTATTAATAATTTTTAAATTTTCTTTAAAATGAGCTTGGTCCTGATTTGAAATTTTGTTTGTGTATTTATCCTTTATTCTATCGATAGTTAATTGAATTGGGGTTAAGGGATTTTTAATTTCATGAGCTAATTTTCTAGATAGATTACCCCAAGCTTTATATCTTTCATTGATAATCAATTTTTCTTGTTGGTTTTTAAGTCTACTTATCATTGAATTAAAATTTTTATTCAAAATTTCCATATCCTTGTCTGTTTTAATCTCAGGCACTTTCGAGTCTAAATTTCCTTGCCCAATTTCTGTAGATGCCAATATCAAATTATTTATTGATCTAAAAAATCTAGAAGAAAATCTAATAGCTATAGTAATTGATATAAATAATAATAAAGTCACTATTATCATATAAATTAAAATAAATGAGATCTTAATCCCAGTGCTTCTTTCTTCTACAGTATAGTAAAAATTAATTGCCTCTTGAGACTCGGATAAATATGAAGAAATATTTTCATCTAAAAATTTTATAACATATAAAAAACGATCCTCAAAAGCTTGTAATCTTATAATTGCTGCAGATATGTTGTTTTGAGCATCAACAATTTTTAAGGGTCGATCATCATCTAAAACTAAGTTTAATGCCTTATCCACTGGAGGGCGATATTTATTTGTTTGTTCAGATGTAAATAATAATTTTTTATCTTTATCAATAATATGTATTTCATCAACATTTCTTATCAATTTTTGGGTTCTTAAGAATCTAAAATACTCTTTTTCATCATTATTTAGAAAATTAGCACTTTTGTTAGTATCAAAAGCGATCAATATAATATCTGCCTCAACTTTATTTCTTACTTCTTGAACATAATTTTTTGCTAGTTCATAAGAATTATTTACAACTGTTGTAACTTTTTTATCAAAATATTTTTCTAAAGCGAAAGAGAATAAGAATA
>CABZHM010000017.1 GCA_902525625.1 uncultured Pelagibacteraceae bacterium
TTGAAGAACATCTTGCTTCGATATCTGATTTTTTACCACTGCCATTTACTATGGTGCTATTGTCTTTATCAACTTTAACTTTTTTACATGATCCAAGATCATCTAATTTAACATTCTCAAGTTTAATTCCTAAATCTTCGGAGATGACACTTCCACCAGTTAAGATTGCAATATCTTCAAGCATTGCTTTTCTTCTGTCACCAAATCCTGGAGCTTTTACAGCTACCACTTTTAGTCCACCTCTTAATTTATTTACAACTAATGTTGCTAAAGCTTCACCTTCAACATCTTCAGATATAATCATTAATGGCCTTCCAGCTTGCACTACAGCCTCCAAAAGTGGAACCATTGGTTGTAGATTCGTCAACTTTTTTTCATGTAAAAGAATGAAAGGATTATCAAGTTCTGTCGTCATTTTATCGCTATTTGTAATAAAGTAAGGAGATAAATATCCTCTATCGAACTGCATACCCTCAACGACATCAAGCTCGGTTTCAATACCTTTATTTTCCTCAACTGTTATTACGCCTTCATTACCAACTTTCTGCATTGCTTTTGAAATCATACTTCCAATTTCTTTATCGCCATTAGATGAAATTGTTCCAACTTGTGCAATTTCATCACTGTCTTTAACTTTTTTTGCAGAAGAAACTAAGTTCTGTTTTACAACATCTACAGCTGCGTCTATACCTCTTTTTACATCCATCGGGTTCATGCCAGCTGTAACATATTTAACACCCTCTTTAACAATAGCTTGAGCTAAAATAGTTGCAGTGGTAGTTCCATCACCAGCTTCATCATTTGTTTTGCTTGCAACTTCTTTAACCATCTGAGCACCCATATTTTCAAATTTATCCTCAAGATCAATTTCCTTAGCAACAGAAACCCCATCCTTTGTTATTCTAGGAGCGCCGTATGATTTATCCATCACTACATTTCTACCTTTAGGACCTAAAGTAACCTTAACAGTATCAGCTAAAATATTTACCCCTCTAATCATTGCTGATCTTGCTTCAGCATCAAATTTAACAACTTTTGCCATTATATATCTCCTTTAAATTATTTTTTGTTTGAAATACCCATAATGTCAGACTCTTTCATTATACTGTATTCTTTACCGTCAATTTTAACTTCAGTTCCCGACCATTTACCAAATAATACCCTATCACCAACTTTGACGTCCATTGGGATCAATTTGCCACCCTCAGTTTTAGCACCCCCACCAACAGCAACCACTTTACCCTCCTGAGGTTTCTCTTGAGCTGTATCTGGGATGATTATTCCACCAGCAGTTTTTTCGCTGCTGTCTAAGACTTCGATTAAAACTCTATCGTGTAACGGTTTAAACTTCATTGAATTCTCCTTTATAAATATTGATCTCATATAGAGATTGGACATACATTTTCAAGATATAGATGCAAAATAGATTGCTAAAAAATATAGGAAATTCGGGATTTTTTGGTTTATAGATTAATTTAATGACTAAAAATTTAGATAAAGACGGCTTCTGTTCAATAGCTGATAATTATCAGCTATTTTACATAGATTTATGGGGTGTAATTCATAATGGGATAAATCTTCATAAAGAGGCAATTAAAGTTTTAAGAGAAATATCAAAAAAAGGCAAAGAATATATTCTTTTAACTAATGCGCCAAGACCTAATCATGTTGTTAAATCTTTTTTAGAAAAAATGGGAATGGAAAAAGATTTAAGAGATCACGTGTTTACATCTGGTCAAGCATCATTGAATTACCTCAACAAAAATTTATCCAATAAAAAATTTTTTCATATAGGACCACCACGAGATTTCGACTTGTTTAATGATTTTGTTAGAATGAAATTAGAAAATATTAGTAGCAGTGATTATATTTTATGCACTGGGTTATTTGAAGATATCGACCAAGATTTAAATTATTACAAAAAATTATTTGAAAAAAATTTAGATAAAGAAATGGTTTGTACTAATCCAGACTTAATTGTAGATAGAGGAAGCACAAGAGAGCTTTGTGCGGGATCAGTTGCTATGGTTTTTGAAAAAATGGGTGGCAAAGTGGTATATTTTGGGAAACCATATCCTGAGGTTTACAATTTATCTATTAATAATAAAGGTAAAAAAATTCTTTCTGTTGGTGATAATTTAAACACAGACATTAAAGGTGCAAACCTTTTAAACTATGATTCATTAATTATTTCAAATGGTATACACAAAAATGAAATTAAAAACAAAGGAATTGACGTAACCGCTAAGTCATATGAAACGATCTGTAATTATATCCAATCTGAATTAAAGTGGTGAAAATGAAATTGTATAATAACTTTAATATTAATAATGCCCACAAAAATTCAATTATTTTAATTGGTAATTTCGACGGACTTCATGTGGGACATCAAAAATTATTTAGGCTTGCAAAAATTTATAAAAAAAAATATTCATCCAAGATTGGCGTTTTAACCTTTGAGCCGATGCCAAAAATGTTTTTTAACTCAATGTTAAAAAATTTTCGATTATCAAATTTAAATCAAAAAATTGAAAATTTAAGTAAGCTTGATGTTGATTTTGTCATTATTAAGAAATTCAATAGAAAATTCTCAAAAATGAAATCAATTTCATTTATTAAAGAAACTCTAGGCAAAAAACTAAATCCAAAATTTATTTTTGTAAGTAATAATTTTAGATTTGGTAACAAAAGGGAAGGAAACGTAAAACAACTGATAAACAATGAAAAATTGTATAATTATAAAATAATTAAACCACATCCTTTAATAATTAAAAAAAAGGTTATTTCATCTTCTTTAATAAGAAAATATTTACAAAATGGAAAACTTAAAAATGTTAATAAACTTTTAAAAAAAAACTGGTCAATTGATGGTAAAGTTCAAAGAGGTCGACAGTTAGGAAAAAAAATTGGTTTTCCAACAGCTAATATAGATATTAAAAACTATATTTTGGCAAAACCAGGTGTTTATGCAGTCAAAGCTAAAAAAATGAAAAGTTCAAATTTTATTAAAGGTATAGCAAATTTAGGATATCGACCCACTTTTAAAGGAAAAAAAATATTATTAGAGGTTCATTTATTTAATTTTTCTGGAAATTTATATAATAAGTATCTAAGAGTTGAGTTTTTAAAATTTATAAGAGCGGAAAAAAAATTCAAAAGTGTAGATCAATTAAAAAAACAAATTAATGTTGATCTTGTAATTGCAAAAAGAATAAAATGAACAAAAGTCAAATTAATTTACCAAAAACAGCTTTTTCAATGAAAGCTAATTTACCAATAAGAGAGCCAGAAATATTGGAGCTTTGGAAAAAAATTGATTTATATAAAGAGTTAAGAAATTCAAGAAAAGGAGAAGAAAAATTTATCCTTCACGACGGTCCTCCATATGCAAATGGAAATATACATATGGGAACCGCTTTGAATAAAATATTAAAAGATATAATTGTAAAGTTTCATCAAATGGATGGTAAAGATTCTGTGTATGTGCCTGGTTGGGATTGTCATGGTTTACCTATTGAGTGGAAAATTGAAGAACAATACAAAAAAAATAAAAAAAATAAAAATGATGTTCCGATTGTAGAATTTAGAAAAGAATGCCGAACGTTCGCAGAAAAATGGATTGAAGTTCATAAAGACCAATTTAAAAGATTAGGTGTTGTTGGCGATTGGGAAAATTATTACTCAACAATGAGTTATGATGCAGAAGCACAGATTGTTAGAGAACTAGGAAAATTTTTAAAAGAGGGAAGTCTTTATAGGGGATTTAAACCAGTTCTATGGTCAACGGTTGAAAAAACTGCTTTAGCTGACGCTGAAGTAGAGTATCAAGATCATAAATCTGATACGATCTATGCATGCTTTCCAGTTAAGTCATCAAAAATTAAGGAGCTTAAAGATTCTAATGTTGTGATTTGGACAACTACTCCTTGGACTATACCAGCAAACAAAGCTTTAGCATATAATGAAGGCCTAGACTATTTGATAATTCAAATAACTGATGAAGGAAATCTTAAAAATAAAAAAATAGTTATTGCTGAGGCATTATTATCCTCGGTTTTAAAAGAGTGTGAGATAAAAGAATTCAAAAATTTAAAAAAATTTAAGGGCAAAGATTTAAAAGATACCATATGCAATCATCCATTTTTTAATTTAGGTTATGACTATGATATTCCGATGTTAGAGGCTCGTTTCGTCAATACTGAACAAGGGACAGGAATTGTTCATTGTGCACCAAGTCACGGACCTGATGACTTTAATCTTTGTTTAAATAATGGAATAAAAGCCATTGAGACAGTTGATGATGACGGAAAATATACAAAAAATGTATCTTTATTTGAGGGTTTACATATTTTTAAAGCAAATCCAATTGTTATTGAAAAATTAAAAGAGCAAAATAAACTTTTGTCAAATGGTGAATTAGTTCATTCATACCCTCATTCTTGGAGATCAAAGGCCCCCTTAGTTCACAGAGCAACACCACAGTGGTTTATTTCCATGGAAAGTCATAAACTTAGAAGCAAAGCTTTAAAAGCGATAGATGATACGACCTTTTACCCAAGCAAAGGCAAAGAAAGATTAAAATCAATGATTGAAACAAGACCAGATTGGTGTGTATCAAGACAAAGAGTATGGGGCGTGCCCCTGCCAATTTTTGTTAATAAAAAGTCTAATGGAATTTTGATAGATGATGAAGTGTTTGAAAACATTGCAAAAATTTACGAAAAAGAGGGTTCCGACTGTTGGTTTGTAGATGACCCTCAAAAATTTTTAGGTGATAAATATAAATCAGAAGATTTTGAAAAACTTAGCGATATAGTAGAAGTCTGGTTTGATAGTGGATCAACTCACTCTTTTGTTCTAGAGAAAAGAGAAGATCTAAAATGGCCTGCATCAATGTATTTAGAGGGCTCGGATCAACATAGAGGCTGGTTTCACTCATCTTTGTTACAGTCCTGTGGAACAAGAGGTAAAGCACCATTCGAATCTATATTATCTCATGGGTTTGTAGTGGATGGCAAAGGTCTTAAAATGTCAAAATCTCTTGGAAATATAATTGCACCCGAGGATATTTTAAAAAAATATGGTGCAGATATTTTGAGAATTTGGGTGGCAGCATCAAATTATGCTGAAGATTTAAGAATAGACTATTCTATATTAGATCAGCATTCAGAATCTTATCGTAAAATTAGAAATACATTTAGATATTTATTGGGAAATATAAATGACAAATTTGAGGATATTAATTTAGATAAAATTGATATTGAGAGCTTTCCGGAGCTAGAGAAGTTCATGCTAAATAAGGTATATTTATTAAATCAAAAATTTATAACTTACTTTCAAAAGTATGATTTTCACAATCTTTACAAAGAGTTGTTAAATTTTTGCACAGTAGACCTGTCAGCATTTTATTTTGACATTAGAAAAGATTCTTTATACTGCGATTCAATTAATTCTAAAAAAAGAAATTCATGTGTCACAATTTTGAATGTTTTGTTAAAATCTTTGGTCAGATGGTTTGCTCCAATTTTATCTTTTACTACTGAAGAAATTCATCAGCTAATATCAAAAAGTAGTAAGAGTATTCATCTAGAAAAATTTTTAATATTTCCGGAAAAATTTAAAAATGAGAGACTTGATAGAAAATGGTCTGAATTAATGAAAATAAGAGATATATGCAACATTAGTATTGAAGAAAAAAGAGCAAGTAAGGAAATTGGTTCAAGCTTAGAGGCAGAGCTTAATATTAAATTGAATGATAAATATAAAGATATAATTACAAATATTGATTTGTCAGAGCTTTGCATTGTTTCAAAAACTGACGTTTATTTTGATGAGGTATCAGATATTTTGGTTGAAACTAAAAAAGCTTCAGGTGATAAATGCCCTGTATGTTGGAAAATTAGTGTTGAGCCTTGTGAGAGACATTCTCAATAATGTTAAAATATTTCAATAAAAGCTTTGTAACAAATTTTTTTTTAATTTTGAGCATCTTTTGCCTTGATCGATTTTCAAAAATTTATGTGATTAGTTTTAATGAGAAAAATTATGGTTCTGATTTATATAATTCTAAATTTCTTAATATAAACTTAATATGGAACGAAGGTATCGCTTTTGGTTTATTTTCTTTCAGTGACAAATTTTTTTATCATATACTAACTTTTCTTATAGGATTAGTAATATTAATTATTCTCATAATGCTTAAAAAAAGTGAAGGACTTAAAAAATATTCACTTTTAATGATATTAGGAGGTGCTTTGGGTAATTTTTACGATCGAATTTTTTTTGAAGCCGTCCCAGATTTTATAGATTTTCACGTTGAAAATTTTCATTGGTTTATTTTTAATGTATCAGATATATTTATCTCATTAGGTGTAATATTAATGATAATTTTAGAAATTATTTCAAACAAAAAAGAGTCTTTAAATGAAAAAAATTAGCTCAATTTTATTTATGGCGATAGTATTTTTTACTTTTCAAAGTTGTCAAACTGTTAAAGAAGGTTTCACATCTCAAAAGAAAAAAAGCACTGATGAATTTTTGGTGGAAAAAAAATCCCCCCTAGTTATGCCGCCAGAATTTAATGAGTTACCAGTGCCTAAATCATCTAATAATGTTGCAGAAAATGAATCTGAAAATAATATTGAAAATTTAATTTCAAATAATAATTCCCCAGAAAACTCCAAGATTCAAAATGGGAATTTTGAAAATTCAATTATTGAAAAAATTAAAAAAAATTGATGATTACAAATGGCATAAATTTTAAAAATTTTCAGATTAATAAAAAGTTAAAACAAATAACTATAATCTTAAATCATATCCTAAAAAAAAAAAATCAAGTCATTCAATCCCTAAGTAGTAATTATAAAGATAGTTTTGATATTAAAATATTAAAAAAGTATAAAAAGTTTAGAAACTTTAGAATTATAGGTATTGGCGGATCTTCATTGGGGACTGAGGCTATTTATAATTTTTTGAGAAAAAAAACAAAAAAAAATTTTTTTTTTATAAATGATTTGGATTTTAACACTGAAAATAGAAAAGATAAAAATTGTTTAAATCTAATTGTATCTAAATCAGGCGAAACTCTAGAGACAATAGTTAATTCAAATATTATCATAAATAAAAAAGATAAGAACCTGATAATAACTGAGAACAAAGATAATTACCTTTATAAATTAGCACAAAAATTAAAAACTGAAGTAGTACATCATAACAATTTTATTGGTGGAAGATATTCAGTTTTGTCCGAAACAGGAATGTTGCCTGCTCAGCTAATGGGTTTAGACTTTAAAAAATTCAGACAATTAAATAATTTAGTTAAAAATAAAAAATATTTGAATGCTTTAATTTCTAATGTTAGCTCAATTATTTTTTTAATAAAAAAAAAAAAATATAATTCAGTGATAATCAATTATGATAAGAATTCTGAAAACTTATTTTTTTGGTACCAGCAACTAATTGCAGAGAGTTTAGGTAAAAAAAAAAAAGGTTTGCTACCAATTGTTTCTAGTATGCCAAAAGACAATCATAGTGTAATGCAACTTTATTTAGATGGATTTACAAATAATTTTTTTACATTTTTTTTCGTTCATGAAAAAGGTTCACAGAGGATTATAGACAAGAATATTCTGAGTTCAAAAAAATTTCTCAGAAAAAAGAGATTATTGGATATAACATATGCTCAAAAAAAGGCTACTGAAAATATTTTTAAAAAAAAAGGAATACCATTTAGAAGCTTTGAAATTATTAAAAGGGACGAAAAAACTCTTGGAGAATTATTCAATTTTTTTATATTAGAGTCTATTTTATTAGGTCATGCTTTAAAAGTAAATCCATACGATCAACCAGCTGTAGAATTAATTAAAAAAGAAACTAAAAAAATTTTAATTTAAAGTTCCAAACAAAATTTTTGAAATTCCGTATTTTTTTTCATCTAAAACTTTGAGGTATTTAGAGTAATTTTCCTTACTTTTTTTATTTCTGTGAAAAATTATTAATCCTCTATTCTTTAGCAATTTTTTATGAAAAATCTCTTCAATTAGTTTGTCAATATTTTCATTTTTATATGGAGGATCTAAAAATATGATATCGTAATTACTCTTTTTTAAACTAAGGCCAGAAAAAATATTTTGATTAATTATTTCAAATTTTCCCTCCAATTTTAAGTTTTCTAAGTTTTGCTCTAGTATAGGCAAAACTCCCTGATAATTTTCCACAAAAGTTACATATTTAGCTTCATTAGATAAGCACTCTATTCCAAACGATCCTACTCCTGAAAATAAATCCAAAACAGTTGAGTTTTTAATTTGAATATTAAATTTATTAGAATGTTTGATTATGTTGAAGATCGACTCTTTTGTCATATCTTTTAATGGTCTAGTCTTTATATCTTTTGGTGTTAATATCTTTTTACCTTTAAAATATCCTGAAATAATTCTCATTCATCTATTACTTTGTAACCAATATCTTTACGGTAAAAACCATTATTCCAATTTAATTCATTTAAATGTTTATTTATAATTTTTCTAGCATTAGCAAATTTATCTGACAATGTAACAAAATTTAAAACTCTACCTCCAATAGCAAAAATTTTTTTATCTCTTACCTTTGTGCCAGCATGAAATAGATAATCTAATTTATCTAATTTAATTTTATTTAGATTTTCAATTTCAACATTTTTTTTGTATTTATCAGGGTAACCTTTTGAACAGAGAACGACACATAAACTTTTTTTGTTGTTCCATTTAACTTTGGTATCCTTCAAGCTTTTATCACAGCAAGCAAGGAATATTTCTAAAAGGTCTGAGTCTAATTTAGGGAGAATTGTTTGACATTCTGGATCACCCATTCGTACATTATATTCTATCAAGTATGGTTCATTTTTAACAATCATTAATCCAGCATATAAAAACCCTTTATATTCTGTTCCAATTTCTTTTAAAGCTTTGAGCGTAGGTAATATAACTTTATTTAATATTTTTTTTTCTAACTCTGCATTTATTAATCTCGAAGGAGAGTAAGCACCCATACCGCCAGTATTTTTACCTTTGTCACCCTCTAAAACACGTTTATGATCTTGAGCAGTCCCAAAATTTTGGATAGAAATTCCGTCGCTAACAATGAAAAAACTCATTTCTTCACCATTAAGAAACTCCTCAATTAGAATATCATTAGCTTCACCAAATTTTCCATCAAAAATTTCTTTTACAGCACTGTAAGACTCCTCAAAATTTTCGCAAATATATACGCCTTTACCTGATGCAAGATTATCAGCTTTTATAACAATTGGATAACCAGAATTTTTTAAAAATTCTCGTGCATCCTTAGTGTTTTTAAAGATACCAAAGTTAGCAGTTGGTATTTGATATTTTTTGCAAATTTTTTTTGTGAAAATTTTAGAGCCTTCAAGCTGTGAAGCTATTTTATTTGGTCCAAAAACTTTTATTTTAAAGTTTTCAAGATAATCCACTAATCCATCTACTAGTGGTTTTTCAGGACCAATTATTATCAATTCAATTTTATTATCTAAAATATAATTTTTTAAATTTTCAAAATTATCAGTATTAATGTCAACATTTTTTGCTATTTTAGCAGTACCAGCGTTTCCAGGAAAACAATACAATTCACTTATTTTTTTTGATCGAACAAGAATTTCACATATAGCATGTTCTCTACCCCCACTTCCTATAACACCAACAATCATGTATAAATATATAAACTAAAAATGAGCAAAAAATTAGCAAAAATAAAATATTTGCCAAATAATTTTCTAATTATTGAACCTGGTGATCATGTAATTTGTGCAGTTTCTGGTAAAATAATTAGTTTAGAAGATTTAAATTATTGGAATGTAGATTTGCAAGAACCATATTATTCTTATGTTGAGGCAACTAAAAAAAGAGAGGAAATCGAAAAAAAGTAATTTTCATTTCCAACGATTGTGTGACCATATCCAATAATTGGGATTTTTTAATATCATTTGTTCCAGAATTTTATTTAGTTTGTATGTAATGTTTTCTATTGACTCATTTTCTTCAAAATTAAGAGGCTTATGAACCGTCATTTTAAATTTAATTTGATCAAATCTTTCAATAAAAATTGGCACAATTGGCATTCCAAATTTTTTGATTAATTGAGCTGGTATTGTTGTTGTATAAGCTTTTTGATTAAAAAAATTGGATTTAATACCCTGACTAACTCTTTGATCAATCATTAATGCAGTTGAAAAACCCTCTTTATTAAGTTTGATTAGTTCTTTTAATCCACCAACTCCTTTTTTAATTTGGTGCTTACAAATATATTTTTTTCTTATTTTTTCCATAATTGAATTTAAGTATAAATTATTGAGTGGCCTATAAATTGCTGCAACTTTTACTCCTATCTTCTCTATTTGCATCGCCATCAATTCAAAGTTACTAAAGTGTCCAGATATAAATATCACTTTTTGGTTTTTAGTTATTATGTCTTGCAATATTTCCTTTCCTTCAATAGAAATATTTTCAGTCAATTGATCATTTCTAAATTTTTTCATAAAAACATATTCTGCAAAAACCCTTCCATAATTTTCCCACATAGAGTCGTAAATACTAATCAATTCATTTTTACTTATATTTGGTAAGGCTCTTTTGATATTCTCAAAAATAAGTTTTTTAGATCTAAATATTGGGCCAATAATTTGAAAAAGTTTACCACCAAGTAAAGATCCAAGCTTAATACCCAAAATCTTAAATATCAGAAACATTAAGATTACAAATATAAACTGAAAAAAATATTTAATATTATTCATATAGATTTGATAGAATATTTAAAAAGTCATTTTCGTTATTAATTTTTAATTCTGATCTTATGAACTTTATCTCATTTAAATTATTACCTTTGAGTCTTAAAAAATCTTTCTCTGTTGTTAATATTTTACAATTTAATTTCTTTGCTTGGGAGGAAATATCATAAACTTTTTGGTCAGAGTAATTATAATGATCAGGAAATTCTAAGTCCTTAATTATATTTAATCCATTACTTTTTAGCATAGAAACGAAAGATTCGTGATTACCAATTCCAGAAAATGCTAGATATTTTTCTTTCTTATCAAATTCATGTAAGTTTAAAGGCACATACAACGCAGTTAATATATTTGTTTGCGGATTTATTTTTATAATCTCTTTTTTTATATGTTCAAGATTTCTTGAATTACCAGCGATAAATACATTTTTATGATTTTTAATAGTTTTGAAACTTTCTCTTAATGGACCAGACGGGATTGTAAAGCCATTACCTATCCAGTTTAAATTATTAAAACACACAAAAGTCAAATCATAATTAATAGAATGATCTTGCAAACCATCATCAAAAATTGCAATTTTATAATTTTGATTAATTGCTTCTTTTAAAGATTGTATTCTTATTTTCGATTTAAATAGTTTTCCTTTATTTTCTAAAATTTTTTGTTCATCTTTTTGATTTGGATAATCTTTTTTTATAAAGCAAGTTTTAATATTTTTTTTACTAAATATTTCATACAATTTCATACTCAGGGAGGTTTTGCCAGTTCCACCAATATAAATATTACCTACGCATATAGTTTTGATATTTTGATATCTTTTTTTTTTTGAAATTAACTTATTTGTTGAGTTTAAAAATTGTAAAATTATTGACAAAGGCCAGAGAATATAAGGCAGAATGCTTGACTTTCCCTTATCCCAGAATCTAGGTTTTTTAAGATTCATAATTAATTATCATATTTAAATTTTTAAAAGTTTTTTGGAATATATGGTCACCTACCTTTTTGATTTTTTTTACATTTTTCATCCTTTTTCTGAAAACAACTTCTTTAGCGAATTGAGAGGAACTTTTAATTTGCTTAGAAATTTTTAATGATTTAAGAAAATTATAAACTTCCTTAAAATTATGAACATTTGGTCCATGAAGTATTTTTGCTCCATAACGTGCAGGTTCCAAAGGATTTTGACCTCCTTTTTCAACCATAGACCCACCTAAAAAAACTGTCGTTGAAATTTTATAAAATTTTTTTGACTCACCAAAAGTGTCAACAAGATAGATATCTACATTATCTAAATTATTAATTTTTGAACTATGATAGACTGTTCTTAGATTAAGACTTTTTAATTGATTATTTATTTCGCTAACTCGATCGATATGTCTTGGAATGATTATCGTAATTAGTTTGTTAATTTTTTTTTTTAGTAAAATATGAGTCTTAGCTGCAAATAACTCTTCTTTTTCATGAGTACTCGCAGCAATACAAATTTTGTATTTCTTAAATTTGGATTTAAGTTTACCCTCAATTTCGTCATTTTTTATTTTTTTGTCTTCGAAATATTTTAGATTTCCAATGTATTTAATTTTCTTTGTGCCTAGTTTTTTCAAAAATTGTACAGTTTCTTTATTTTGTGCAAAAGCCATATCAATTTTTGCAAAAATTTTTGCAGAGTTTTCTCTAAATTTATCCCATCTTTTGAAAGTTTTATTTGTTATTCTTGCATTAAGAAGAACTAAAGGGATATTTTTTAATTTAATTGATCTATACATACTAGGCCAAATTTCGGACTCTAAAAAAATAGCAACATTAGGTTTCCAGTAATTTATAAAAAAATTTGAAAAAAAAATATGATCTATTGGAAAATACTGATGTGTAACTTTTTTGAATTTATATTTTTGTAGGATTTTTGAGGAACTCAAAGTACTTGAAGTGATTAAAATTTGACTAAAAGAATTAACGTTGTCATATTTATTTAAAAGAGGTATTACGCTCATTATCTCTCCAACACTAGATCCATGAAACCACAATATTTTACCTCGATGTCTTTTTTTTGAGAACAAGCAAAATTTTTCTTTAAATCTTTTAATGTCCTCTTTACCTTTTAAGATTCTAACTATAATTATAATAGGTGATATAAGAATTACTAAAGTTAACAAGAGTTGATAAATTAAAAACATATTTACTTTTGAAGTTGTTTTTCATAGAAGTTTTTATAAAGTTCGGAATTTTGAAGCAGCTCGTCATGTTTTCCATTAGCTATAACATTTCCAGAATCTATTACAAATATGTTATTGGAATTTAAAATTGTCGATAGACGGTGAGCGATTACAATAGTAGTTCTATTTTTGGTTAAAATTGATAATGCTTCCTGGATTTTTGACTCTATTTCACTGTCAAGGGATGAGGTTGCCTCATCTAAAAGAATAATTGAACTTTTTTTCATCATAGCTCTCGCAATTGAAATTCTCTGTTTTTCACCTCCGGATAGTCTAATTCCATTTTCACCAATTATCGTTTCATACTTTTTTGGCAACAAATTTATGAATTCATCGCAATATGAAAGTTTTGCTACTTTTAAAATCTCTTCATCAGTAGCATCAATATTTGCATATTTTATGTTATTCTTGATTGTATCATCAAATAAAGTTGTCTCTTGACTAACTAAAGAAATGTTATTTCTTAAAGACTCAATTTTTGTTTTATAAATTGACTGATCATCTATAGTAATATCACCATTGCCAATATCATAAAATCTTGGAATTAAGTTTAAAATTGTTGATTTTCCAGCCCCACTGTGTCCTACTAAAGAGGTCATCTGCCCCCCAGAAAACTTTAGATTAATTCCATTAAGCACTTTATCCTCACTATTTGAACTATAGGAAAATTCAACATTCTTAAAATTTATTTCAGCTTTTTTAACAATTAAATTTTTAGCTTCTTGTATATCTTTAATTTTATTTTCATTATCAATTATTGGTAAAATTCTTGTAGCTGCTGATAACCCTTGATTTAATACCATATTTAAGGTTGATAATGATCTAACAGGTTGATATGCCAACATCATTGCTGCGAGAAACGAGAAGAAATTGTTTATTTCAAGCTCGTTCTGCATCATAAGTTTTCCAGAGTAAAAAATTAAAATTGCGATCATTATACCGGTTAGCGTTTCCATTATTGGAGACATTCGTATAAAGACAGTCGCTATTTTTTTATTTTTATCTTTTAATTGTTCAAGATAACGATCTGCTCTCAAATTTTCATAACTTTCTTTCTGAAAAATTTTTATCAATTTATGATTTTTAAAAAGTTCAACTAGATAAGTTGTTAAAAATCCAGATTTTTCTTGTGCTTGAGTAGTAACTTTTCCTACTCTTTTACCTAAGGTTTTTGCTGAAATAGCAGCTAGTGGTATCATAATCAATGATATTAAAGCTAATTTCCAATTTTGAGTAAACATTACAAATAATAAACCAACGAGTGTAACTGAGTCTTTGAAAAGTGTTAGCAAAGCATGACTAAGTAAATTTGTAATATGAGTAACATCATATGTCAAATTTGATATGAAACTTCCTGAGTGTTTTTTATCTAATATTTGAGTGTCTGCTTTAATTAGTGATTTAGTCATGTCAGCTTGAAGTTTTTTTTTAACTTCTTCACCAACTCCAATCATCGTAGCCTTTGCAAGATATAAAGAAAGTCCCTTTAGAGAAAAAGCAATTATTATCATAAAAGGTATTAGAAAGATTAAAGATTGGTCTTTCTCAATAAATAATTTTTTAATTGCAGGATCTAATAACCAAGCAATTGCAGAAGTACTAGCAGCAACTATAATAGAAAAAAAAGCAGATAAAATGATCTTATCAAGATATTTTCTAGAGTAGTCTTTATAAAGCCTTCTATAAATTTCTGTGTTTCTCATCAAAATAATTTTCCTGCCAAGATAGTTAATAAAATAATTAGACCAAAATTATTATTACTTTTAAATATGGCGAGACATCCCTCTGGATTATCTGATTTAAATGACCTAATTTGATACCCGAATAAATGAATGATTGGAAAAGTTAATAAAAGGAAATACATGTGATTAAAGTTTGAAAAATATCCTCCTACAAAAAAGCATAGAATGAAAATTAGATAACATATAAATAAAAATAACTTTGAATTTTTTTTAAATTTAATTGAAGTCGATTTTAAACCTATTATTTCATCATCTTTAATATCCTGATATCCATATATAGTGTCGTATCCGAGTGTCCAAAATATGGCTCCAAAATAAAATACTAGTGGAATTAAACTTATTTGCTCAGTAAAAGATGTCCAACCTAGAATTAAACCATAGTTAAAAGTAATCCCTAAAAATAGTTGTGGCCAATATGTGTATCTTTTCATTAAGGGATAGGTAAATGCCAAGGGCATTGAACCTAAAGCTAAAATAATTGTATATAGGTTAAAATTTAGTAAAACAAAAAGGGCAATTATGCATAATATCAGAGAATAAGTTAAAGCCACTAACCAAGATATCTTTCCAGAGGCTAAAGGTCTTTCTTTTGTTCTCTCAACCCTTTTATCAAATTCTTTATCAAGTATATCATTAACAATACACCCAGCTGATCTCATTAAAACAGATCCCAGAAAAAATAGGGTTAAGTAAAAAAAATAATTATTTAAACTTTGTTTAAAATCATAAGCTAAAGATAGACCCCATGCACACGGCCAAAATAATAACATATAACCAATGGGTTTTTTAAGCCTAGTAATTTGAATAAAAATATTTAATTGGTTCATAAATTTTACTTGTAAATAACAGGGGCAAGATCGATAATCAAATTGATTCGAATGAATATAGATTACACTGTCACAGCACTAATGTTTCCAGCTATTCCTTTATTGATGGGAGTTTAT
Organism: uncultured Pelagibacteraceae bacterium; assembly: GCA_902525625.1. Taxonomy (GTDB): domain Bacteria; phylum Pseudomonadota; class Alphaproteobacteria; order Pelagibacterales; family Pelagibacteraceae; genus Pelagibacter. Next base: position 15,680 of record CABZHM010000017.1, read on the forward strand.
AGTAATAGATTTCATACTTTAAGTAATTTAATCAGAAAATTACATGATGAACATGTTTATGAAAAACATATTCCACCTGAGTGGAAAAAACAATTTCTCAATTTGAGCAATAGAATAACTCTTCTAAGATGGACAATCTTGTTTGCGGCGTTCGGATTTTTATTCAACATGTTAACTGTTTTTGCGCTTTATATGGATGAGCTTCTACTGGCAAGAATTATTTTTGGTTCATGTTGTCTTTCAATGATAATATCAATAATATTCTTTATTAGAGAAATACATATATCTACGAATGCTTTAAAACTTCATATGTCTGATATGGATGTAAACGTAGACTAGGGAATTATAACTGCAGGACCTGTCAATAATCTTGCCTCTAAATCCTTATGAGCTTGTGTAACATCTTTTAGAGAATACTTTTTTGAAACTTTAACTTTGAATTTATTTGTTAGTAAAGCATCAAATACTTTTTTTGCAGACTCAACAAGTTCTTCCCTTTTAACTGTATAATGAGCAATTGAAGGTCTTGTAAAAAATAATCCTTTTGTATTGATATCTTTTTTAACATCGATTGTATCAACGTACCCTGACGCATTTCCAAAAGCTACCATCATACCTCTTATCTTTAGTGTTTCGATTGAACCTTTAAAAGTTTTAATACCAACACCATCATAGACTACATCGATACGGTTTTTGCCAACAATTTTTTCTACTTCAGCTACAAAATCTTTTTCTGAATAATTTATTACATGGTGGCAGCCATTTTTTTTTGCAATTTCTTCTTTACTTTTTGAACCTACAGTTCCAATCACCTCAGCACCTAATGAATTTGCCCATTGGCATAAAATTTGACCAAGACCTCCTGCTGCAGCATGATATAAAACTATATCACCCTTTTTTAATGGATATGCTCTATGAATCAAATATTCTGCAGTTATTCCTTTTAATGTAATGCATGAGGCTACTTCGTCAGAAACTCCATCTGGAACTATAACTAATTTTTCTTCAGGCATTATTTGCTTTTCTGAATAAGCACCTATAGGCATTGATGCATGAGTTACCCTATCACCAATTTTGAAAAATTTTATGTCTGACCCGACTTCTTCAATTATTCCACAAGACTCAAGACCTATACCACTTGGTAATGGAATAGGATAAAGACCAGTTCTATGATAAACGTCTATATAGTTTAAGCCGATAGATAAATTTTTAATCAAGACTTCTTTTGGTCCTGGTTTTCCAATTTCTGCATCTTTTAATGTTAAAACTTCAGGCCCACCAAATTTTTCTATTTTGATTGATTTCATTTATTATTTTACAAAATTACCACTATGATAATCTTGAACAGCCTGTAAAATCTCTGATTTAGTATTCATTACAAACGGTCCACCTCGGGCTATTTCTTCATTAATAGGTTTTCCTGAAATGACTAACAATTTAGCGCTAATTTTTGCAGTTACTTTTAAATTGTCACCTCGTGATAACAACACTAAGGTACTATCTTTTATCTTAGCATGTTTTTTTTCACCAATTTCTATTTCACCATTTATTAAATATATGAATGAATTGTGAGTTGAAGGAATTTTAAAATCAAACTTTTTACCTTTGTTTAGCTCAACATCAAAATAAATAGGTTCAACATTATGGCCTTTTACAGGACCTTCTGCTTTTTCAAATTTACCAGCTATTACTTTGATTTGTTTATCTTTATCTTTGTGAATTTTCATTTTATCAGCATCAATATAAATATATTCAGGTTTACTCATTTTCAGTTTTGCTGGCATATTAATCCATAATTGAAAACCATGTAATTTACCTTCTTTCATTGCAGGCATTTCCGAGTGAATTATCCCACTTCCTGTTTTCATCCATTGAACATCTCCTGCCGACATTTTTCCTTCACCACCTGTACTATCTCTATGTTCAAAGTCACCTGCAAGCATATATGTTACTGTTTCGATACCTCTATGAGGATGGGGAGGAAAACCAGCAATGTAGTCCTCACTGTTCTCAGAGCCAAATTCATCTAACATTAAGAATGGATCAAAATAATTAGGCTCCACTCCAATGCTTCTTTTAAGTTTCACTCCTGCACCGTCGGACGAATTAATTGGTTTTATAATTTTCTGAACTTCAATTGAACTCATAATTTTTTATTTATTGTTACCTTTTATAAAAAAGAATAATCCACTTACTAGTAGAAATATTTGCACACTAGAGAATAATTTTGTTGTTATAAACCAATCAGAATGTGCCACTACGAGAATACTAGACATTAATAAAACTATATTAAGACCAGCTAATCTTGTTAATATATTCCCTAAAGGATTTTTTATAAAAGCTGCTATTATAATAATAATTCCTGATAATAATTCTGATAAGGCTACAGCAGATGCTAAGATTGGGTGCAAATTGTAATATTCTACAAGACCTTCTGGAGGTAGTGGAAATTTTCTAGATCCATAAATTATGAAAGCTATACCAAGAATAAATCTAAGCGAAAGTGAGGCTAATGCTTCAAAATTTTGTAGATAATTATCAAACTTTTTATCAAAATTGTTCATAAATATATTTTATTATTATTATAAATATTCTTAATTACAATCATGAAATTTATATTATTAGATTATATTTAATAGTTCTTTCAGATTTTTAATTACATGCTTTGGTTTAAAATCAAGCTTGTCAAAAATATTTTTATTTCTGTTTACCCAAATAGCATTGAAACCGTAATTTCCTCCACCAGAAACATCCCAGGTATTCGCACTTAAGAAAGCAACTTCGTTTACTTTAATATTATATTTTTTTGTAGGCATTTCGTAAACTTTTGCATCAGGTTTATAAATCCCAACCTCCTCAATAGAAAATAAATCATCAAATAAATTCTCTAGTTTATTACTACTTACTAACCCATTTAATAGATTTGGTGTTCCATTTGATAAGATAGCTAACTTATAATTTTTTTCTTTCAAAATTTTTAAAGTTTCTGGCACTTCCTCAAAAGCAGATAAAGATTTGTAAAGATCTAATAATTCATCTTTCATTGAATGACTTATCTTAAAATTTTCCATCGATTTTTCTAAACTATCTTCAGTGATTTCCCAAAAATCTTTATGTCTTCCCATCAAACTTCTAAGCCAAGTATATTCTAATTGAGTTGTTCTCCAGTAATTTGAAAATTTTTCCCATTTGTCTCCTATCTTATCTTTACATTTTTCAGTAGCAGAATTCACATCAAACAATGTCCCGTATGCATCAAAAATTATTGCTTTAATATTTTTCATAAATTAACCTATCATATATGGGCAATATTAGATTATTTTTTTCAAATCCAATAACGACAGGTATGACTGATATGTTGGATAAATTTCAATCACATTATTTAAATAAAGTTATGAGAATAAAAGAAAATGAGTTTTTTTCTTTGTTTAATAATAAAGGTGAGTGGGAAGCAAAGATATTGAAAATTTCGAAAGGTTTAGTCGAATTTGAAATAATCAAGCAAATAAGACAAAAAGAAAATATGAAAGATTTATGGCTAGCATTCTCTCCTATAAAATCTAATTATCAAAATTTTATGATTCAAAAAGCAACAGAACTTGGGGTAACAAAATTTTTACCTATAATCTTTGAGAGAACAATTGTTAGAAGAATAAATATTAAAAGATTAAAAAAGATTGTAATAGAAGCCAGTGAACAATCAAATCGTATTAACATCCCTTTAATTGAACAATCTCAAAACCTCGAAAGTTTTTTAAATTCGAATTTTGTAGATCTGATATTCACAGATTTAAATTCTACCAATAAAAAAATTGATAAATCTAAGTTAACGAATAAACCAACTTGTATAATCGTAGGTCCAGAGGGAGATTTTTCAGAGTTAGAGAGAGAAAAGATTCTTACTTTTACGGGAGTTCAAGCAGTTAAAATTAATGATAATATTTTAAGGTCTGAAACAGCTGTGATATCGGCAATTTCAATCGTAAATTATGCAATTAATTGATAAATTGTCGCGAAAACTAAAGTGTAATTTTTAAAAAAGAGCTTTATATAGCTATTAACATGAAAAAAATTTTATTTATATTTTCAAGTTTTTTAATAACAACATTAGCTTTTGCAAATCAACCAACTGATTGGCAATTTGGTTTCCAAAAAGCTGCCTCAGAGTCTATGAGAGATATTGTATCTTTTCATAATAATTTATTATTACCGATTATCATTGCGATTAGTGTTTTTGTTTTATTTTTAATGCTTTATGCATGTGTAAGATTTAGAGCTTCAGCAAATCCCAATCCTTCAAAAAGAACACATAATGTTACTGTTGAAGTGTTATGGACATTAATACCTTGTTTGATTTTAATTGTAATGGCAGTCCCATCTTTCAAGATTTTGTATAAACAAGACTCAATTCCAAAAGCAGATTTAACAATCAAAGCAATCGGATATCAATGGTACTGGGGTTACGAGTATCCAGATGAAAATTTAATATTTGATTCTTATATGATAGAAGAAAAAGATTTGAAGCCAGATCAACCTAGATTGCTTGCTGTTGATAATGAAGTTGTTGTTCCAGTTGGAAAAGTAATAAAAGTACTAATCACTGCTAATGATGTTCTTCACGCATGGGCCTTACCATCTTTTGGAGTTAAAAGAGATGCGGTGCCTGGCAGAATTAATGAAACTTGGTTTAAGGCAGAAAAAGTTGGCACTTATTATGGACAATGCTCTGAACTTTGTGGTATTAAACATGCTTTCATGCCAATAGCGGTAAAAGTTGTTAGTGAAGAGAAATATCAGGAGTGGTTATCAGAGGCACGAGTAAAATTTGCAAAAGAAGAAATTAAAAACGACAAACTTAAATTAGCGAGTAAATAAATATGTACACACAAACATCTTCTCACGACGATCATCATACACCGACTGGTTGGAAGCGTTGGGCTTATTCTACTAATCATAAAGATATAGGAACAATGTATTTAATTTTTGCAATTGTTGCAGGAGTTATCGGAACCGCATTTTCAGTTTTAATGAGAATGGAACTGATGCATCCAGGAGATGGTATTTTGGGCGGAAACTATCACTTATATAATGTTCTAGTGACTGGCCACGGATTAATCATGATTTTTTTTATGGTAATGCCCGCTATGATTGGTGGTTTTGGTAATTGGTTTGTTCCAATAATGATTGGTGCACCTGACATGGCATTTCCAAGAATGAATAACATTTCTTTTTGGTTGTTACCTGTGTCTTTAACATTATTAATTTTATCAATTTTTGTAGATGGCCCCCCGGGACAAACGGGTGTCGGTGGTGGATGGACTATTTATCCTCCATTATCATCAAAAGCAGGTCAACCAGGTCCAGCAATGGATTTAGCAATATTGAGTTTGCATTTAGCAGGAGCCTCATCAATTTTGGGTGCTGTTAATTTTATAACCACAATTTTAAACATGAGAACCCCAGGTATGACATTGCATAAAATGCCTTTGTTTGCTTGGTCAATTTTAGTTACGGCATTTTTATTACTTTTATCTTTACCAGTTTTAGCTGGAGCAATTACAATGTTGTTGACTGATAGAAATTTTGGAACTGCTTTTTTTGAGGCTCAAACTGGAGGTGATCCAGTATTGTTCCAACACTTATTTTGGTTCTTTGGTCATCCAGAAGTTTATATTTTAATCCTACCAGGTTTTGGAATGATAAGTCATATCGTCTCAACATTTTCACGAAAACCTGTCTTTGGATATTTAGGTATGGCTTATGCAATGGTTGCTATTGGAATTGTTGGATTTGTTGTTTGGGCGCATCATATGTATACAGTTGGATTAAGTACCGATACTAAAGCTTACTTTTTAGCAGCAACAATGATTATCGCTGTTCCAACAGGAATAAAAATTTTTTCATGGATAGCTACAATGTGGGGTGGATCTATATCATTTAAAACACCAATGGTTTGGGCATTAGGATTTATTTTTATGTTTACCGTTGGTGGTGTAACTGGAGTAGTGCTAGCCAATGCAGGAGTAGATACTGCAATGCATGACACTTATTATGTTGTCGCTCATTTTCACTATGTACTTTCTTTAGGAGCTGTTTTTGCAATATTTGCAGGATTTTATTATTGGTTCTCAAAAATGACCGGTTATGAATATTCTGAGTGGTTGGGACAATTACATTTCTGGTTAACTTTTATTGGAGTAAACTTAATATTTTTTCCACAACATTTCCTAGGTTTAGCAGGTATGCCTAGAAGATATGCAGATTATCCAGATGCATTTGCAGGATGGAACTATATATCATCCATAGGATCTTATGTAGCAGTAGCGGGACTAGCTGTTTTTTTTATTAACCTTATCTACGCATTTGCAAAAAAGAAAGCAGCAGCAAAAAATCCTTGGGGAGAAGGAGCTACAACTTTAGAGTGGACTGTGCCATCACCACCTAACTTTCATACTTTTGATGAACTTCCAAAGTTTGAGGACGACCAAGATATACAAAAATCACACGGGTAGTAAAAGTATAAAAAATTGATGAATAATATTAGGCTAAAAAAAAGAAGCTTAAGCCAAGAGGATTTATTTAATTTCTCAGAGCTATTTAAACTAATGAAGCCTAGAGTAATGTCTCTCGTTATTTTTACTTGTGCTGTGGGTCTATTAACAGCGCCAAATCTTGTTTCAACTAAAGAGGCTGTAATTGGTATTTTGTTAGTTTCATTGGGTGCCGGCGCAGCGGGCGCATTAAATATGTGGTACGAGTCTGATCTTGATGCTCTAATGACAAGGACTTGTTTAAGGCCAATTCCGACTGGAAAAGTAAATAAGAATCAAGCTTTAATATTTGGTATTACCTTATCAATTGTTTCAGTATTAGCCTTAGATTATTTTACAAATAGGATTTCAGCTGCAATATTACTTTTAACAATACTTTTTTATGTTTTTGTTTATACGATCTGGCTTAAGAGAAGAACGCCACAAAATATTGTTATTGGTGGTGCTGCAGGTGCATTTCCACCAGTAATAGGATGGACTATTTCTATGGGTTCACTTTCATTAGAACCACTCACTTTTTTTCTTATAATATTTTTTTGGACACCCTCACACTTTTGGGCGTTGAGTTTATATAAATCTGATGACTATAAAAAAGCTAAGTTACCAATGCTTCCATTAACTAATGGAGTTGAGTCAACAAAATTGAATATATTCATTTACTCCTTGTTAATGGTACCCGTTATAATTTTCCCATTTTTAATAGATTTTGTTGGTTTAGCATTCTTAATACCATCATTGATGCTTACTTTTTACTATAATTATTTGTGTTATGAGCTATTTAAGTTTAAAAAAAATAAGTTTAATCCCAAAATAGCTAAAACTATATTTGGATATTCAATACTTTATTTATTTTTGATTTTCGTTCTATTTTTGATAGATAAAATTGTATGATAACACCGGATAAAAAAACAAAAAGAAAGAATATTTTTACAGCTTTAGTAATTATTGCATTTATGATTTTTCTTTTCTTTTTTACTTTATATAACACTGGAGTATTTGATAGGAATATATGATTGAGAAAAAAAAATTAACGCCACTAGTTCTAGCTGGAATATTTGTTTTAATGTTGGGTCTTTCATATGCCGCTGTCCCTTTGTATGAAATTTTTTGTAGAGTTACAGGTTTTGGGGGAACTACTCAGGTTGCAAATAAAGCTCCTAAGATTGTTTTAGATAAAGTTGTTAGTGTAAGATTTGATACTAATGTTAATAATTTACCGTGGGATTTTAAGGCTAAGTCCAATGTGATGGATGTAAAAGTTGGACAGGTAAACAAAATCGAGTTTGAAGTATCGAATTATAGTGATGAGCCAACGGCTGGTGTAGCAAGTTTTAACGTTTCACCATCAAGTTTTGGAAAATACTATAGTAAATTAGGCTGTTTTTGTTTTGAAAAACAAGAGTTGAAAGCTGGGGAAAAAGCTACTTATGTAATGACTTTTTATTTAGATCCCGAGATGGTTAATGACGCAACTGTTAAAAATCTTGAGGATGTAACAATGTCTTATACTTTTTTCTCGACAGATTACTATAAACAATCATAATTAATATATGTCAGGCGAAAAAAAACATGATTATCATTTAGTCGATCCAAGTCCTTGGCCAATTTATGTTTCATTTTCCTGTTTGGTTTTAGCTCTAGGCACCGTTTACTATATGCACTCTGATGTTTCATGGGGAATGTATTTGGGTTTTGCTCTTTTAATTTATGGTGCATACATGTGGTTTAGAGATGTTGTTATAGAGGCAGAGCATCAAGGTCATCATACTCCCGTTGTACAAATTCATCATCGTTATGGTATGACATTGTTTATAGCCTCTGAGGTTATGTTTTTTGTTGCTTGGTTTTGGGCATACTTCGACATCAGTCTTTTTCCTAATGAATTTGTAGGAAACGTATGGCCTCCAAAAGATATTAAAACTTTTGATCCTTGGGATATTCCATTAATAAATACTTTGGTGTTACTTTTATCAGGGACGACTGTAACATGGTCCCACCACGCACTTTTAGAAGATGATAGAAAAGGTTTTATACAAGGATTAGTTGCAACTGTTGTTCTTGGTGTATGTTTTACTGCTCTACAAGCTTATGAGTATCATCACGCAACATTCAGCTTTTCAGATCATATATATGGTTCGGTATTTTATATGGCCACAGGGTTTCACGGTTTTCATGTTATTGTCGGGACAATTTTCTTAGCAGTATGCCTTTGGAGAGGAAAGTTAGGTCACTTTAACAAAGATCATCACTTTGGTTTCGAAGCCGCTGCATGGTATTGGCATTTTGTTGACGTTGTATGGCTATTTTTGTTTGCAGCAATATACATCTGGGGAAGTTAAATCTGTATCATTGAAACATAAGTTTTTATTTTCTGTTTTTATAATTTTTTTTATTTTAGTTTTTATTGCCTTAGGTGTTTGGCAAATAATCCGTTTAAATTGGAAAAACAATCTTATTTTGGAAATTGAAAATTCACTCAAAAAACCTCCAGTTGAACTATCTCAATCGAATAAAGAAAATTTTTTAAAAATTAAAACATCTGGATTAATAAATTTTGAAAAACAAATTTATTTATATAACCTGAATGAATCAGGTACTCCTGGTTTTGAGGTAATAAATCCAATTTTTATTGGGGAGGAAAATTATTTGATTAACCGGGGCTGGATACCATTTGAAAAAAAAGATACTCCAGAAATAAACGTATTTGATCAAAATAACATAACAGGTACATTGAGAATTCAGAGCAGAAAAAATATTTTTAAACCTGATAATGATCTAAATAAAAATTATTGGTTTAGTTTGGATAGGGAAGATATATTTACATTTACAGGTAAGAATTTTTCTAAATATATAATTTATCTTGATGGAAATTATCAATTTCCTGTACCTAAAAAAATTACTGCTAATATTTCTAATAATCATAAAAAGTATGCAATGACATGGTTTTCATTAGCGATTTCAATTCTTTTGCTATATCTATATTTTAGAAAAAAGAATTATTAATGAATTATATAAGTACAAGAAACGATCAAAAAAACTTTACTTTTAAAGATGTTTTTCTCAAAGGCTTGGCAGATGATGGGGGATTATTTGTGCCTAAATCAATTAAATCATTTAATGAGAGGGAATTAGATAATCTAAAAAACCTTAGTTACAATGATTTAGCGGCTGAAATAATATATCCATTCATAGGAGACTTTATGTCTAAAGATGACCTAATCTCTATGATTTCAAAATCATATTCAAACTTCAGATCTGATAATGTTGTTAAAATCTCAGATCTAGGGGATTTAAAAGTATTAGAACTATTTCATGGTCCAACGCTTGCTTTTAAAGATATCGCAATGCAACTAATAGGTAATTTTTATCAGTACCACTTAACCCGTGATCAAAAAAAAATTAATATAATAGTAGCAACTTCAGGTGATACAGGTGCAGCTGCCATAGACGCTTTAAAGGGAAAAAATAATTTAAATGTTTTTGTATTACACCCCAATAATAAAATTTCACCGGTACAAAGAAGACTAATGACAATACACGAAGAGAGTAATGTATTTAATATTGCGGTGGAAGGTAATTTTGATGATTGCCAAAATTTAGTAAAAGCAATGTTTAATGACGAAAAATTTTCTAAAGCAATTAATATGTCGGGTGTAAATTCAATTAATTGGGCAAGAATAATTGCCCAATCAGTGTATTATTTTTACGCTTATTTTAAAGTTAGAAACGGTCAAACTTTATCTTTTTCTGTCCCAACAGGAAACTTTGGTGATATTTACGCTGGCTACTTAGCAAAAAAACTGGGTCTTCCAATTGATAAACTAATAGTTGCTACAAATAAAAATGACATATTGCACAGAGCTATATCTGGTGGTGATTATAGTCAAAAGGAAGTTGAGGTAACAAATACACCAAGTATGGATATACAGATAGCAAGTAATTTTGAAAGGCTTTTATACGATGTAAAAGATTGTAACTCGGAAGTTACAAAAGATGTAATGGCTGAAATAAAAAATAATACCTATAAAATTGATAAAAACGATTTAAAAAAAATTAAGAATAATT
>CABZHM010000018.1 GCA_902525625.1 uncultured Pelagibacteraceae bacterium
TACAAAGAACCAAATTCCAAAATACCTTATTATGTTACAAAATATTCATGAAATATGTAAATAAAAATTTTTTTGTAGAGGGTATTAAAGCATCTTATTTAGCCAAAAAGTTTGGAACTCCGCTTTATTGTTATTCATTAAAAAGGCTAAAAAATAACATAAATAATTTAAAAAATAATTTTAAAAAAATTGATCCAATTATATGCTTTTCAGTAAAATCAAATCCCAATACATATCTGTTACGCGAAATTAGTAAACAAGGTTTGGGTGCTGATGTTGTTTCAATTGGTGAACTAATGAAAGCCCTTAAAGCAGGAATAAAGCCAAAAAATATTGTTTTTTCAGGAGTTGGTAAAACTGAAGTTGAAATTGAATACGCCGTTAAAAAAAAAATTTTACTTATAAATGCAGAGTCTAAAAATGAAATTTTGCAAATTATCAATAAAAGATAAAATTTTTTCATCATAATTGTTTCTTATGTTTTATTATCATTTTTTTAATATTATCAAAAGCAGTTCCTCCATAAGATTTCTTTGAATTTACAGAATTTTTTAAATCAAATACTTTTAAAACATCTTCTGTCAAATTTGGTTCAATTTTTTTTAAATCATATAATGTTAACTCATCTAATTTTTTTTTTCTTTTCTCGGCCATATTTATGATTTCAGCTGTTTTTTGATAAGCTTCTCTAAAAGATTTAGAATGATTTTTAACAATATAGTCAGCTAAATCAGTTGCAGTAATATACCCATTATTAGCTAACTCTAACATTTTTTTTTTATTTGGACTTAAATTATTTAAAATTTCGTCAAGAATCTTTAAACAACTATTTAAAGTATCATTAGTTTTAAAGATTATCTCTTTATCTTCTTGAAGATCTTTATAATAAGATAGAGGTAAACCTTTAAGCACAGTTAACATTGAAAATAAATTGCCATATACCCCTCCTGTTTTGCCTCTCAAAAATTCTAGCATATCTGGATTTTTTTTCTGAGGCATTATGGAAGATCCGGTTACAATTTTGTCTGATAAATTTATTAAATTAAAACCATCAGAGTTCCAAATTATTAATTCCTCAGCTATTCTTGATATATGCATTGCACATACAGAACAACTATATAAAAAGTCTAAAACAAAATCTCTGTCCGATACCGTATCTACTGAATTGTTAGTAGGGTTTTTAAAACCTAATTTTGTCGTTGTAAGTTTTCTATCTATATTAAAGGAAGTTCCCGTTAATGCGCATACACCAAGAGGGTTTTCATTAAGACTTTCCAAATTATTTAAAAACCTTTTTCTATCCCTATTAAACATTTCAACATAAGACATTAAGTAATGACCTAAAGACAAAGCTTGAGCATTTTTTAGGTGAGTGAAACCAGGCATAATAGTTTTAATATTTTTTTCTGCAATCTTAAGATTAGTTTTAATTAATTTTTTTAAGTTAAGGTCTATATTTTGAGTTGCTGATTTCATCCACATCTTTAAATCTGTAATAACTTGGTCATTTCTTGATCTGGCCGTATGAATATAGCCCGCATCGTCACCTATCAATTGCGTGAGTCTTTTTTCTATGTTCATATGAATATCTTCAAATTCTTTATTAAATTCAAATTTATTATTCAGTATTTCTTTTTCAATTTTATCAAGACCATAGACAATTTTATTTTTAATTTTAAAAGAAATAATTTTTTGTTTAAAAAGCATTTCTACGTGAGCGATAGATCCGATTATATCTTCTTTAAAAAGTTTCTTATCAATGTTAATTGAGCCCCCATATCTTCTATAGAGAGCAGATGTCTTTGTTTTTATCCGGCTATTCCAAATTGCCTTATTGTTTTTATTTTTTACCATGCTAATTATTTATACCTTTTTAATATGAGATTTTTAGTAATATTTATATTTTTAATTTCAAATACATTTGCAAATGAAACTCCGAATATTAAAAACCTTATAATTAATAAAGAATTAAAAGAATATACAAATTTAACCATCTTAGATGATCAAAATAATCAACTAAATTTAAGTGATTATAAAGGAAACATTTTATTGCTAAATTTTTGGGCAACTTGGTGTGCTCCATGCAAAGAAGAAATGCCATCGTTAGATTTATTGAAATCAAACAAAGATTTAAATAACCTTAAAATATTTCCTGTAAATGTCGGACAGGATAATGTCAAAAAAGCTGAAAAATTTTTTGATGATATGAACATTAAAAATTTAAATTTATATTTCGATGAAAATATAAATTTAACTAAAAAGTTTGCTTTAAGAGGAATTCCGACTTCAATTTTACTAAATAAAAATGGAAAAGAATTTGCTAGAGTTATTGGTTCACTAGATTTTAATGAAGAAAATTTTATTGAGTGGCTAAAACTTTATAATTAGTCTTTAAAAAAATACGCAAAGCCTACTAATACGATAATAGCAATAAATTGTAATATTACTCTCAACTGCATTAATTTATTTGAGTATTTTTTACTAGTCTCTCCGCCTTTAAATAAAGTTCCAATTCCAAGTATAAGCACTACTCCTACGACGATTAATAGTGCTATTGATAATACTTTTAAAATTATTCCAGAAGTCATTAGTTTGTTGTAGGGTGTTTTACATTAAAAAAACATTAAATACAAACTATGACATTTTGTCTTGATTCAATAATATTGAAACCTGAGAATGGTTTAGAAATTAAGAACGCAATAATTTTACTCCATGGATATGGGGGCGATGGACAAGACATTAGCATGTTATCTTTAGGCTGGAAACGTCATTTACCTAATACAATTTTTATTTGTCCAAATGGTCATGAAAAATGCAAAATAAATCCTTCAGGTTATCAGTGGTTTGATTTATCAAAGGATGATCCTCAATATATTCTAAATGAATCCAAAAAAGCAGAGACTAAACTAAACGAATTTATAAATGAAATAAAAAATGAGTTTAACTTACAGAATAATAAAATTTGTTTATCTGGTTTTAGCCAGGGGTGTATGATGTCATTAAACTTAGGATTAATCTCTGATCAAAGATATAGTTGTATAGTAGGTTTTTCAGGAAAAATAATTAACCAAGAATATTTGATAAAAAAAAAAAATGTTGATGCAGATATTTTGATGATTCATGGTGACGCAGATGAAATAGTGTCACCCAACTTTTTACTTGAAGCTAAGGATTTTTTTATTAGGAATAGTGTTAATGTTAAAACACAACTCATAAAAAATTGCGGACATCATATCCCAGTAGAAGCTTCAAGCATAGGATTAAATTATATTTCAGAAAAATTTAATAATCGCTAATTATTGAAATAATTTTTTAATTAAGCTACTATTATTTAATGAATAATTTTGTTGAACAAAACGTTTCCTTAGAAAAATGTCCTGCACTAGTTTTAAATGCAGATTATAGACCACTAAGCTATTATCCTTTATCCTTGTGGTCTTGGCAAGATACTGTCAAGTCGGTATTTTTAGATAGAGTTATTATAGTAAGTAGTTATGACAGAATAATTAGGAGTCCATCTTTTAATATGCAGCTACCGAGCGTTATTGCATTAAAAAATTATATTGTGCCCCAAACTAAACCAAGTTTTACAAGATTTAATGTTTTTTTAAGAGATAAATTTTCTTGTCAATATTGTGGTAGCGGTGAGGAGCTAACCTTTGATCACTTGTTGCCAAGATCTAAAGGGGGAGAAACTAATTGGGATAATGTTGTAACTGCTTGTTCTGAATGTAATGTTAAAAAGGGTGGTAAACTTTTAAAAATATCAGGAATGAAGTTGAGTCAGTATCCTTATCAACCTTCAACAGAAGATCTACATCGTAATGGAAAAAATTTTCCTCCAAATTATTTACATAAAAGTTGGATGGATTATTTGTATTGGGATGTTGAGCTTGAAGCTTAATCTCTAAACTTTTTCTGAAATACGAATAGCTATTTTTGAACCTGTTTTAATTATTTTATCCATAATCGAGTAAAAACCTTTTTTTGATGCACCTTCCTCATAGGCTATATCTTTATGATCTAGCTCATCTTGTCTAAATTTAGTTATTTTTTTTTTCAACTCTTTTTCTTCTGGACCTAGCTGATTAATTTGATCTAAATAATGTTTGTCTATTACTTCTTCAACTGATGCAGTGCACAACATCGCTGCTTTTTTTCCTAATAACGTTGATCCAAATCCTAAACCTATACCCATTAAGTCCCATAAAGGTAAAAATTTTGTAGGTTTAATATTTCTTTTTTTTATTTCATTTTCAAAAAATTGACAATGTTCTATCTCATGCTCTTTCATGTCTTCAATTGTCTTTTTTAGATTCTCATTTTTAACGATTGTATTTAGAGCCAACAGCTGGCCTTCATAAATTTTAACAGCCCCTCTTTCACCTGCGTGATCAACTCTTATAAATTCTTCAACTTTATTACTTGTTTTTTTCATATTTAATAAAAATTTTTATAAGGGTTATAATAAATAACAAACTTAATACAACATTAATACTTGTTAGAGAAAATCCAAAAAACCTAAATGTCACATCCTTACAGCTTACAGTTTTTTTACTTAACTCTTTAAGTAAATCTTCTTTAGTTATATTTTCTGTAAAATCCCTCGCGTTACATACGGTTGATTCCTCAAAAAAACCTTGCTCAATCCCATAATGGTAAATAGAGATTGTAAACGAAAAGGTAAAGGTAAGAATTAATAACAAAGTTAAAAATTTTTGATTTTTTTTTACAAAAAAAATTATGGAAATTAAAATTATACCTATCCCATAAGGTATTCTCTCAATAATGCATAAATTACATGGTTGATGACCTAAAATATGTTCTACGAAATACGCAAAAATTAATGCTGTAAAGCTAATAATTAAAATAATTTTTAGATAAAATTCATTTTTAAAATCAAACATAAAATTTCATGATTAGATAAATCAATAAGCCAATTATAACAATTAATAATCCAATTATTGTAAACCATTTTGACCCGTGCTTTTCCATAAATCCAGTAAATAAATTCCCAAACTTATAAGAGAGGTATGAGACTGTAAAAAATCTCAACCCTCTTGAAAGCAAACTAATAAAGATGAATATAAAAAAATTAAAACTTATTAGGCCACTTGCAATGGTAAAAACTTTATATGGAAGTGGTGTAAATCCTGCTAAAAAAAGTATACCTAGCCAAGCATAAAAACCATCACTATTAACTAAATTTTCTTTGATATTAGATAATTTATTTTCATATCCATAAAAACTCATAATTTGTGATCCAAAATCGAAAAAAAAAGCTCCAATTAAATAACCTAACATACCACCCAAAACAGAAAAAATCGTAGTTATAAGAAAGATTTTGATAAAATCATTCTTTTTGGAGATCACCATCGGTATAATCATAACGTCAGGAGGAATAGGAAAAAAAGAACTTTCAACAAAAGATACAATTGCCAAGTAATACTTTGAACTTTTGTGTGCTGCTAAATCTAAACATTTTTTATAAAGATTATTAAACATTTTTTGGTTTTAATATAATTTTAGTTCTTATACTATTTAATAAATTATTAAACAATTATGGGCGAATGGCGGAACTGGTAGACGCGCACGACTCAAAATCGTGTTTCGTAAGAAGTGAGAGTTCGATTCTCTCTTCGCCCACCATTTTTTATGGAATTAAAAAACATCAATAGTCTTGTAGAACTTTTTTTTAGAAAATCTGAAAAAAATATACCAAAAAAAATTAGTATGAATGAGTCTGCGTTTTTGACAAATTTAAAATCAAAAGAACACGAGTTAACAGAATTAAGACAACCTACTAATTATTCATGGAGGGTAGTTGATGGACAAATTAGGATATTAACTACTTATTTAAAAAAGATAATATCTATAGGTGACAGGTGTTTGTTGCTTTCAGAAAATCGACCAGAGTGGCTAATTTCTGATTTATCAATTATGAATGCCGGTGGAGTGACTGTACCTTTATTTACGACTTATTCTGATAAGGATTATCAATATATAATTAAAGATTGTATGCCAAAAGTTTGTATTGTCTCTACTCAAGAACAATTTGATAAAATTAAAAAATATTTAACAAAAGACATTAAAGTCATCTCTATGGATGGCTTTGATAAGGAATTGGATTTTTTTCAAAAAATTTTTACCGATTGGCAAACTATAATGATCGATCCGAACTTTAAAATTCAACATTCTATAAACACCAATCTAAAAAGAAATGATCTTGCGTGTATTATTTATACTTCTGGGACAACTGGAAACCCAAAAGGAGTAATGTTGAGTCATGGAGGAATTTTATCAAATTGTGAGGGCGCATTAGATATTTTGATACCTTTATTTAGAAATGAAAAACCAGTCTTTCTAACTTGGTTACCATTATCCCATTCATATGAACATGCAGTTCAATTTGTTCAAATTTCACTTGGAGCTAAAGTTTATTATGCTGAAAGTTTGGAAAAATTATTGACTAATATGTCAGTTGCTAAACCAACGATAATGACAGCAGTTCCTAGATTTTATCAAAATTTGTACAGTAAAATTTATATGAATTTTTCAAAACAAAAGGGTCTTAAGAAGAAATTGATTTCATCTACAATCTCACTTGGGATCAAAAAACTAAATAATGGTAAATTAAGTTTGAGAGAAAATCTTATTAATATTTTTTGTGAAAAATTGGTAAGAAGAAAAATTAAAAATCAATTTGGAGGTAAATTAAAGGCTTTCGTTTCTGGGGGGGGGCGCATTAGATCAAAAAATAGGTGAATTTTTGAATTCTATAGGTTTGCCGACCTTACAAGGATATGGACTAACTGAAGCTTCACCTGTTGTAAGTTGTAACATTCCAGGAAAAATTAAGATTGAAACCGTAGGGCCACCATTTAAAACAAACCAAGTAAAGATTGCTGAAGATGGCGAAATTTTGGTTCGAGGAGAAAATGTTATGCTTGGTTACTGGAATATGGAAAAGGAAACTAATAAAGTTATAAAAGATGGATGGTTACATACAGGAGATATAGGTGAAATCACTAAAGAAGGAAATTTAAAAATAACAGATAGAAAAAAAGAAATAATCGTAACTCTTGGTGGAGATAATGTATCACCATCTAAAATCGAAAATTTATTATGTTTAAATGAGAAAATAAAACAAAGCTTTGTGTATGGAGATAAAAAAACATATTTAGTTGCATTAATTGTAAGTGAAAGTGATAAAAATAAGAAAGAAATAGAAATTTATTTAGAAAATTTGAATAAAACTTTATCATTAGTTGAAAAAGTAAAAAAATTTAAAATGATAAAAGAAGAATTTACAATTGAAAATGGAATGCTAACACCCACTTTAAAATTAAAAAGAAAAATAATTTTAAAAAAGTATAAAGAAGATTTAGAAAAACTTTATTAGTTTAGGTAAAATATTTGATTATAAAGCGCATAAACATTAACTTTTTTATACTAGAAATTTTAAATTTTTTTTTTAATTAAATTGTTTTTTAAAAAATTTTAACTTTAATTAAAGAATTGACATAACGTTCATAAAAAAATAAAAATAAGTAATTACGAATCAATTTTGATTCGTTTAACTAAAAAGGGAGCTAAAGATGGCTAAAAGAAGAAAAAAAGCAAAGAAAGCTAAGAAAAAAGCTAAGAAAAAAGCTAAAAAAAGAAGAAGAAGATAGTAACTTAGTATTCTTTATTAAAAACGCTTCTCATAACGATATGTGTGAGAGGCGTTTTTTTTTAGTCCTCTATAGGTTCCTCATTGTCATTTTCTGAAATTGGTTCTTCAACTTGAATTTCAGATGTTTGATTTTTTGCTAAAGGTGTTTCTTGTTTGCCTTGAACATCTAAATTTCTTTTCAAAGCTTTATCTAACTTTTTTTGAGTATCCTCCAGAGATACATTTAGTATGATTTTGAATTCAGAGAGAATTCTTTCATATGCTTTTTCAAATAATTGTCTTTCACTATAAGATTGATCAACCATCAAATCATCTCCCTTATTAAGGTCCCTTACAACTTCAGCTAATTCATAAATTTTTCCAGAGGAGATTTTAGCTTCATACTCTTGTGCTCTTCTACTCCACATCGACCTTTTGATTTTTGGTTTACCTTTTAAAATTGAAATACATTTACTGACTTGGTTAATTGTTGCTAACGATCTTAGATGAGATTGTTTATTTACAGGCACCATTCCGTTAGCTTTATCTTTTTCAAATTTTATAACATATGTTTCAACATCAATTCCTCCAATATTAATTTTTTTAAATTCAGATATTTGCCCTACACCATGTTTAGGATAAACTACAAAATCTTTTACTTTAAATTCTCTTTTTTCAGTTGCCTGCTTATTTACTTTTTTAATCTCAGGTTTAATTTCAGTTCCTTTCGAAATTCTTAAATTTTCAGATTTTATTTCAATTTGTCTCTGTTTATCTTTTGGTTTTTTTTTAATTGGTATTTTTTTTATTATTGTTTTAGATAATTTTTTTATTTTTTTTTCGGGCTTTTTTAATTTTTTTTGAGTCTTTGGTGTGGTAATTTTTTTAACTTTTTTCTTTGTCTTATTTTTAAATGTTCTCTTTAAAATATTTTTCAAACTTATTTTGCTCATCTTTATAATTTTCATGATCCGAAGGGGGATCTTTTTTTTCACTTATATTAGGCCAGATTTCAGAATATTTTCTATTAATTTCTAACCACTTTTCACTACCTGATTCCGTATCAGATTTTATCGCATCAACAGGGCACTCAGGCTCACAAACGCCACAATCTATACACTCATCAGGCTTAATTACAAGCATATTTTTTCCCTCATAAAAACAGTCCACCGGACAAACGTCAACACAATCAGTCAACTTACATTTTATACATTTATCGTTTACTATATAGGTCATGTGTTACTGTGAATTTTCTTTTTTAATCTTTTCTTTAATATCTCCCATTATTTTACTGTCAATGTATAATAATCCAGCAAGTCTTCTCATTAAATTTGTTTCATAAATATCTGCTTCGTTGTTTGAATATATAATTTGCCATAAAGCCTCTATAATCTTGATCTTATCATCCTCATTCATATTTTTGACTTCTTTAGTAAAACCTAGAATTTGATTGGCGTTTTGCTCAATGTTTTTTGCATCAATAAATAATCTTTCCAAATTACCCTTTTTTACCCCAAGTTTAAGCATTGTCTCTTTTATTATTTTTTCCTCTTTATCTGAGAAATCTTCATCTATTTTTGCCGCATTTATTAGAAGAGCGCATATCTTCTTTAGATCATTACTAATTGTTTCATTCTCTTTTTTTTTAAAAAACATCTATTAATTTAAATTAAGATCTTTAAGTACGACAAATGGACTTTCTCTATTAGTTTTTTTTGTAAATATTTTTTTCATTTTTCTTATTGGACTGTATTTAAAATAAACTTCATCATTTCTAGTTGTTACTTTATAATTCATCATTTTAAGAAGTCTTTTGAAATTCTCTTTATTGCAACCCAAGAGGTTAATCATTTCTGGGACCATTTTAATTTCATCTTTTTTTTCGTTATTATTCTTAGAATTCATAATTTTTATAAAAAGTCTCTCAAGGATATCAATCCGAACAAAAAAAGTATTAAACTTCTCAAATCCACATAATAACATAAAGTTTTTATTTTGAAAATTTTTATCATCTAAAAAATTCAAACCAAATGCCGGTATTTTTAAATTATAATACTTTTGATGATGGTTTTTCCACAACAGAGTTCTAAGAGAAACTGCCTCAGGTTTAATTAATTTATGTAAAAAAACATGGTACCTTCCAAATTTAACTCCTAGGTCTCTTAAAATTTTTCTCTCATTTTGATCTAATTTTTTTAAATATTCTGCAACTTGTTCTCTTTTAATCACACCATTACTTTCATAAAGCTGGTATGCTAATGCTTTTACAGAAGAATTTTTTTCATTAAGATTCTTTAGATCAATTAAATTTTTTAATGTTATCTTAATCTTTTTTTTTAACCATTTGTTAATGAAATTTATTAATTTTTGTTTTTGATTTTGTTCTAAAATATCATCAACTATCAATTCTAGGTTAGGATTAAGATAGTCTTTGCCAGAAATTAACCTTCCTATTGCAAAATTATTCCAATATATTTTAGAATCATTTCTTAATTCAATCAGACCTGTTTCAATAATTATTTCAATTCTCTTTTCAAGCTCAGGTCCTACGGTTTGTCGTGCTGCTTTTTTAAGAGATTTAATATCTGTCTCAAGCGCTCCCTTTTTTAGATCTAAAGCAAGCTTAAGTCCGTTTATTTTCCCAATAAACTGATTGTCAATTATTACCTCATTGTTTTCTAAAATTTTTGTATTAAATTCCATATCTTGTTTTAAACCTCGGGCAAGAACACTAGCTCTTTTATCAATAAAAGTTTTGGTAAGTTCCTCATGTAGCCTGTCTGACAATTTATCTTCAAGTAATTTTGTTTTTTCAATCCAATAACTCTGGTTTTCTACCCAATTATTTTTATTTGAAACATAAGACCAAGTCCTTACATTTGCAATTCTATTTGATAAAGAATCAACATTTCCATCTAATTTATCGAGTTTCATAAGCTTTAATTGCATATAATCATTAGTTATTTTACCTTTTGGGCTATTAATATATTTAAAAACATCTCCGATAACATCATAGTGGTTACCATAGGTTTTTTTAACAAAATCTGGTATTTGACAACATTCCCATAAAAGTTTTAATTTTTCTTTAGTAAGATTTAAAGCTTCGAAATTTTTATCTCTTAAAAAAAATTTTAATGCCTTTTCATCTTCACATTCATATATTTTTTTTAACCAACTTTTATGAGGTTTTTCATCCAGTGACTTAATGAGTGATGATCCGTTTTCAAAATTTAAATTTGAATTTCTCCAAAATAACGAATTAATTTTTTCAAATTTATGTTTTTCAAGCAACTCTACTTCATCGGGATTTATTTCTCTACACTGTCCAGTAATACCGAAGCTACCATCATTTAAATATCTACCTGCTCTTCCTGCAATTTGACCTATTTCAGATAAATTTAAACGCCTCAATTTTTTTCCATCAAACTTCTTAAGATTAGAAAAATAAATATGGTCTAAATCCATGTTTATACCCATTCCAATAGCATCTGTTGCCACTAAAAAATCAACATCTCCAGACTGATATAATCCAACCTGAGCATTTCTTGTTTTTGGGCTTAAAGACCCCATTACAATTGATGCTCCTCCTTTCTGTCTTCTTATCAATTCAGCAATTGCATAAACTTCCTCAGCTGAAAATGCAATAATTGCAGTTTTTCTGTCAATTCTTGAAATTTTTTTGTGGCCTGAATAAGAAAGTTTGGATAAACGATTTCTGTTAATAAATTCAATATCATCATCTAAGTTTGAAATAATATCTTTAATTGTATTTGAACCCATGAACATTGTTAATTTTTCACCTCTTAAATTAAGTAATCTTTCTGTGAAAATATGACCTCTTTCATGATCCGAACACATTTGTATTTCATCAACAGCAACAAAATCTAAGTTTTTATCCAGTGGCATAGACTCTACAGTGCATAAAAAATATTTTGCGCTAGATGGTAAAATTTTTTCTTCTCCAGTTATCAGAGCAACATTATTTAAATTTACCTTTTTAACTACTTTATCATAAACTTCTCTTGCTAATAATCTTAGTGGAAATCCGATCATGCCACTTTCAAAAGATAACATTGTTTCTATTGCTAAGTGGGTTTTTCCAGTATTAGTGGGGCCTAGAATAGCGGAAATTTTATTTTTCGTCATTTCTACTTTTTGTATGTTATATTTCTAACCTACCAGATATTGTTAGTATTAAAGAACAAAAATAGACTAAAACAAGACCGAATCGAAGGTTAAAAAGTTCTCATTTTTAATTAAACAAGAATATTTTATCATAAATAAATTTGTTTTTAATTATAAATATTTTTTATTTAGTAATAAATTTAATTTGAAGCACTATGCTTTTAAATAAAAAGACAATTTAAATTAAACTTAAGAATTAGGAGCTTTTTTTTAAAATTTTCCAAATTCCTGTCGCTGAGGTAATTATTTTATTATCGCATTTAAGTTCGCAAAATAAAAAAACAAGTGTATTAGTTTTTTTTAAAATTTTAACACTTCCGATAATTTCATCACCGACTTTAGACGTGCCAATGAATTTTAAATCTAATGATATAGTCACACATGGTGCAGGAGCCGCTAATCTATGTGCAGCTGAACCAGATCCAGCATCAACTAGTGCCGCAAGGTATCCCCCGTGTGTTATTCCAGCAGCGTTTAAATGATCTTTCGTAATAGTCGATTTAAACTCGTACTCTGTCTCAGAAATATTCCTAAATAAAACACCACCATTGTGCTTCATGAAACCTGGTTTTAAACTTATTTGTTCAAACTTATCCGTCATAGGTTTTTTATAATATAAAAGTTAAAATTAATAAAATAATAAAAATTATTATAAAAAAATAAATTACAGACATTTGTAAAGAGGATTTAATTAGCCAATTAAACATATCTATTTTTTGGTGCGCCTGCTAGGAGTCGAACCCAGAACCTCCTGGTCCGTAGCCAAGCGCTCTATCCAGTTGAGCTACAGGCGCTTTTTAATTTTTATTTAATTATAATATATTTAATTTTTAGTATATTTTAATAATAAGACAAATTTAAAATTAATGACTGAAAAATCAAAACAGGTGGTAATAGTAGGTGCAGTTAGAACACCTATAGGATCATACAAAGGATCATTAAGAAAAATGAGATCAGATCAACTTGGATCTTTAGTAATCAAAGAAGTTTTAAAGTCCTCTAAATTTAGCTCAAATGAGGTAGATGAAATAATAATGGGTCAAGTGTTGACTGCTGGGGCTGGACAGAACCCCGCTAGACAAGCCGCAATTAATGCTG
Source organism: uncultured Pelagibacteraceae bacterium (assembly GCA_902525625.1). GTDB lineage: Bacteria > Pseudomonadota > Alphaproteobacteria > Pelagibacterales > Pelagibacteraceae > Pelagibacter. The sequence goes on from CABZHM010000018.1 coordinate 12,941, forward strand.
GAATACCAATTTCTAAACCAGCTTATATAATTAATCAAGTATGCGGGTCTGGATTAAGATCAGTAATATCAGGTTATCAATCCATTAAATTAGGAGAATCATTAAATGTTATTTCGGGGGGGACAAGAAAATATGTCAATAGCCCCTCATTCAATTTTTTACAGAGAACAAAGAAAAATTTCAGAGGATAAACTAATAGATACTATCATGAATGATGGACTAATAGATGCATTTAATCATTACCACATGGGTGTTACAGCAGAAAATGTCGCAAAAAAATTTAATATAACTAGAGAAGAACAAGATGAGTTTGCGCTAAATTCCCAAAAAAAAACAGAACAGGCTTTCAAAAATAATAAATTTAATGATGAGTTAATCAAAATAAATCAAGGTAAAAGTATTTTAGAGGCAGACGAGCATCCACGGATAGGTCTAAAAATGTCGGATTTAAAAAAACTTAAAACAGTTTTTAGAGAAAATGGAACAGTAACACCCGGAAATTCATCTGGTATAAATGATGGTGCTGCAGCTTTATTTTTAACATCTTTAAAAGAAGCAGAAGAAAAATCTATTGAACCGCTTGCAAAAATAGTGTCATGGGCATCAGTTGGAATAGATCCAACTTTAATGGGTTTAGGGCCTATTGAAGCTGTTCGTAGAGCAATCAAAAAAGCTGGTTGGAATTTAGATCAGGTTGATTTATTTGAAATTAATGAAGCTTTTGCGGCTCAAAGCATAGCTGTAATACGTGAGCTAGGCGTAGACCAAAATAAAGTTAATGTAAATGGTGGTGCAATTGCCCTAGGCCATCCTATTGGTGCATCAGGAGCAAGAATACTTGTAACCTTAGTACATGAGATGAATAAAAGAAAAAAGAATAAAGGTTGCGCAACTCTATGTATTGGAGGTGGAATGGGTATAGCTTTATGTGTTGAGAGAATTTAGGAATTTATCTTTCCATACTTCTTTTCTAATAATATTTTTTGTATCCACATTTTTGCGTCTATGTGTGTATTATTATTTAAATGAATAAGTGTTTTTAATAACTTTTTAATCATTTTTGCACTTAAGATTAAAAGATTGTCAAAAAAAAGGACAGAATGTGTTAAAATTTGCAATTAACAATATTTTTATAGTGTATAAAACATAAAAAATGACTGAAAAATTATTTGTTCCTGACATTGGTGATTTTGAAAATGTTGAGATAATTGAATTACTTGTTAAAGAGGGTCAAGAAATCAAAAAAAATGATCCTGTTGTCACAATTGAAAGTGATAAATCGAGCATTGAAATTCCATCAACTTTTTCTGGGAAAATTGAAACTATAGATGTAAAAGTTGGAGATAAAGTTTCAAAGGGGGACTTACTTCTTAATATATCAACTTCAAGTCAAAAAAACACTAAATTAGAGGAAGTTCCAAAAAATACTGAAAATTTAATTTTAGAGGCTGAAAATTCTCTCAAAAAAAATAAAAAGCAAGAAAAGCAAATTCCAAAATTAGAAAAAGCAAAACCTAAAATAATTGAAGTTATAAATAAGGAAGATATTGATCCATTGGAGACAAGTGAATGGTTAGAGTCTCTTTCAGATGTTATCGAAAAAGATGGCAATCAGAGAGCTCACTATTTGATCAAGGAATTAATCAATAAAGCTTATATGGAGGGAGCTAATATTCCATACACACAAAATACCCCTTATATAAACACTATCCCTGCAAGTGAAGAAAAAAAATCGAATGGTGATCAGAATATAGAAAGAAGAATTAGATCATTAATTAGATGGAATGCAGCTGCAATGGTAGTAAGGGCAAATAAAAAATTTCCTGAACTTGGAGGTCATATAGGAACTTTCGCATCTGCTGCAACTTTATATGACGTCGGAATGAATCATTTTTGGAGAGCTAAAAATAATAAATTTGGAGGAGATCTCATTTATTTCCAAGGTCACAGTGCACCTGGTATGTATGCTAGAGCATTTCTTGAGGGAAGACTTAATGAAAAACAGTTAGATAGTTTTAGACAGGAAGTTAAACCTGGTGGCTTATCTTCGTATCCACATCCTTGGTTAATGCCAAACTTTTGGCAATTTCCAACAGTCTCAATGGGTTTAGGACCAATGTTGGCAATTTATCAGGCAAGATATATGAAATACTTAATTAACAGAGGCCTAATTAAGGATGAGGGTAGAAAAGTTTGGGCATTTTTAGGTGATGGCGAAATGGATGAGCCAGAGTCCTTAGGAGCAATTGGTTTAGCGGCCAGAGAGAATTTAGATAATCTAATTTTCGTTATAAATTGTAATCTTCAAAGATTAGATGGTCCTGTGCGAGGTAATGGAAAAATTATACAAGAATTAGAAGGAATTTTTAGAGGAGCAGGATGGAATGTTATTAAAGTTATTTGGGGTTCTTATTGGGACTCATTATTAGCTAACGACAAAACAGGTCATCTTATAAAGACAATGAATGAAACAGTTGATGGAGAATATCAAGCAATGAAAGCAAGAGATGGAGCCTACGTTAGAGAAAAATTCTTTGGAAAATACCCGGAAACCTCAGAATTAGTCTCAAGTCTATCAGATAAGGATATCTGGAGATTAAATAGGGGTGGACATGATCCTCATAAAGTTTTTGCCGCATATGATAAAGCGTCTAAAAATGTTGGGAGCCCTACCGTAGTAATTGCTAAAACTATAAAAGGTTATGGCATGGGTAAAAGTGGTGAAAGTGTAAATACGACTCATCAGACTAAAAAATTAGATGTTGATGACTTAATGTATTATAGAGATAGATTTGATGTTCCATTAACAGATCAGCAGGTCAAAAATATTGAATATTATAAGCCAGATCAAAACTCTCCAGAAATAAAGTACATAAAAGAAAGAAGACTTAAGTTAGGTGGTTTTATTCCTGAGAGAACTACTTATGCAAAATCTATTAAAGTGCCTCCAAAAGATATTTTCGATAATATGAAAGTTTCTACAGGTGAAAAAGAAATGTCAACTACAATGGCATTAGTCAGAATGTTGACAAATCTTTTGAGAGATAAAAATGTTGCACCTAGGTTGGTCCCAATCATTCCTGACGAAGCTAGAACATTCGGGATGGAAGGTTTTTTTCAAAAGATTGGAATTTACGCACATGAAGGTCAAAAATATGAGCCAGAAGACTCTGCCCAACTAAGTTCGTATAAAGAGGAAAAGAGCGGTCAAGTTTTAGAGGAAGGAATTAACGAAGCTGGAGCAATGTCATCGTGGATAGCTGCAGGAACTTCATATACCAACCATGATATAGAAATGATCCCAATTTATCTTTTTTACTCAATGTTTGGTTTTCAAAGAATTGGAGATTTTGCTTGGGCAGGTGCAGATAGTCAGTCTAGGGGATTTTTAATTGGAGCTACTGCTGGAAGAACAACGCTTGCTGGAGAAGGTTTACAACACCAAGATGGTCATAGCCATATAATAGCTTCAACCATTCCTAATTGTAGATCATACGATCCAACATTTCACTATGAGCTTGCAGTTATATTTCGAGAAGGCTTAAGAAGAATGCATGAAAAAAAAGAGAATATTTTCTATTATATTACAACCATGAATGAAAATTATCCTCATCCAGAAATGCCAAAAGATAAATCATGTGAGGAGGGTATTTTAAAAGGAATGTACAAAATGAAGGAGTTTAACAAGTATAAAAAAACTAAAATTCAATTTCTTGGATCTGGCACAATATTAAGAGAAATGATAGCTGGTGCAGAAATATTACAAAATGAATATCAAATCGATAGTGAGATTTGGAGTGTAACAAGCTTTAATGAATTAAGAAGGGACGGTCTTGAAGTAGAGAGATATAATCTTCTAAACCCTGATAAAGAACCTAAAAAAAGCTATGTAGAAAAATGTTTAGGTAACGCTGAGGGACCAATTTTAGCAGCCTCTGATTATATGAGAATGAATTCCGATCAGATAAGACCTTATGTAAATAAAAGTTTTTATTCACTTGGAACAGATGGATTTGGACGAAGTGATACAAGAAAAGAGTTAAGAAAATTTTTTGAGGTTGATAAGGAACATATCACAACATATGGGTTGAGCATTTTGGCTAAGGAACAGCTTATTGCATCAAAATATGCTAAAGAAGCAATTGAAAAGTATAAGATTGATACTGATAAACCTATGCCAACAAAACTATAGAATGACTAAAAAAGATATAAAAGTTCCAAACATTGGTGAATTCAAAGATGTAGAGGTTATTGAAATTTTAATCAAAAAAGGTCAAGAGATTAAAAAAAATGATCCTTTAATCACAATTGAAAGTGATAAATCGAGTGTTGAAATTCCCTCATTACATGATGGACTAGTTACAGAATTAAACTTAAAAGTTGGTGATAAGGTCTCTGAGGGTAGTAAGATTTTAGAAATTGAATTAAAAGACATCAATGTAGAAACTAAAGTAATACAATCAACTAAAAAAGAAAACATCAAAGAAAACAAAATAGAAATTGAAAAAGAAGTTAGACCAAAAAATATTATCGTAAAAGATTTTTCAAAAAAAACTTCAGCCTCACCAAAAGTCAGAAAATTTGCTAGAGAACTTGGTGTTGATATTAGTAAAGTTGAAGGTAGTGAAAGATTAGGAAGAGTAACTGAAAGTGATGTTAAGTCATTTGTTGCAAAAACCCCTGAGAGAAATATTAAAAAAGAATTTAAAAAAGATGAAATGATAGAACTAGAGTATCCTCACTCTGAATTTGGAAAAACGGAAATAAAGGATATTCCAAGAGTAAAAAAACTTTCATCTAAATATCTTATGAATTCTTGGTCCAATATTCCTCATGTGACCAATCATGACGAAGCAGATATAACCGAATTAGAGGAGTTCAGAACCTCTCTAACAGATATTTACACTGGAGAAAAAAAAAAAATTACTCCTTTAGCTTTTATTGTCAAAGCTTTAACTGCATCACTTAAAAAATTTCCAAATTTTAATTCATCTATTAATGAAATTGATAAAGGAAAAATGACACTAAAAAAGTATTATCACATTGGAATAGCTGTGGATACGAAGCATGGGCTTATGGTACCAAAACTAAGAAATGCTGATAACAAGAACATAACTTTAATAGGTACTGAGCTTAAAAAATTAAGTGATCAATGCAGAAATCTTAAAATTGACAAAAAAGAATTATTTGGTGGTTCTATGACTATAACGAGTCTAGGAGGTATTGGCGGTTCTTTTTTTACACCTATTATTAATTACCCTGAAGTCGCAATTCTAGGAGTTGGTAAATCTCAAAAAAAACAAATTTTTATTGATGGAAAGTTCATAACACGAACAATTCTACCTTTATCTTTATCATATGATCACAGAATAATTGATGGAGCTGAAGCTGCTCGATTTAACAACGATTTGAAAGATAATCTTGGAAAAAATTTTGCTTATAAATTAGCTGTATAAAAGATATGTCAAAAACTCTATCATTATTTAGTGCATTACTGTGCACTTTCATTTGGGGGACTACATTCATTGCTCAGGATACAGGTATGGATGACATCGGTCCATTCACTTTTAATTCTGTAAGATTTTTTGTAGGTTTTTTAGCAATTATTCCTTTAGCATTATTGATTGAAGCAAAAAAACTAAAAAAGGAATTTAGATTTGATACGAAAACATTCATTATTCTGTCCCTTTTAATTGGAGTGTCATTATTTCTAGGCTCAGCATTACAACAGGTTGCGTTGCTTTACACCGATGTGGCTAATGCTGCTTTTTTTACAATTTTTTATGTACCAATGGTTCCCATAATTATTTTCATCTTTAAAAAAGATTTTTTACATTGGAGTGTATGGCCATCAGTAATTTTATGTTTGATCGGTGGGTATTTATTGACAAATTTTCAAGATGCAACTGTAAGACTAGGTGACACTCTTGTAATATTGGGAGCTTTATTTTGGAGTACACATATAATTTTTACTGGTATGATAATTAAAAAGTACAATCTACCATTAACGATTGGTGCGATTCAAACTCTACTAGTTGCTCTATTTTCATTTGTTATAGGTTTATTTTCTGAAGAATTTGTAATTGAAAATATTTTCAATGAAATAGATTCAATTTTATATGCTGGAATTTTGTCAGGTGGTTTTGCATTTGTTTTACAAATTTATGCCCAAAGAAATATAACACCAGCACCAGCAGCAATAATTTTTTCCTTGGAAGGTGTATTCGCAACGATCGCTGCTTGGTTTCTTTTAAATCAAATATTAGGAATTAATAATTTACTGGGTTGTTTTTTCATATTGAGTGGAGTCCTATTATCTCAATTAGTTCCATTGATTAAGAAAACAACCTAAGTATATATTATTAAAAATAAAATTAAGCCGAGAATTATTCGATATACTACAAATATATTGAATGAAATTTTATTTATAAATTTAAGAAAATATTTAATTGTAAAAAATGAAAACATAAATGATAAGAAAGT
>CABZHM010000019.1 GCA_902525625.1 uncultured Pelagibacteraceae bacterium
TAATCTAGATAGAGTCGGTGCGAAAAGATTTGGTAAAGCAACTTCAACGGGGATTGGTAGGCAATTGGCTATAATTTTAGATGGAAAGATTATAAGTGCTCCAGTTGTTCAAGATACAATAGCTAGTGGGTCTGGACAAATTACTGGTGGATTTACATTTCAGTCAGCTACTGATTTGGCTTTATTGTTAAGATCTGGTGCTTTACCAGCTCCATTAAACATTATTGAAGAAAGAACCGTAGGTCCAGATTTAGGTCAGGACTCTATTGATGCAGGTATAATAGCTTTAATTATAGGTTTTGTTTTAGTCATAGTTTTTATAATTATAAAATATAAAGTTTTTGGAATTATTACAAATATGGCTTTAATAATTAATTTACTTCTTTTAGTGGGTGTTCTTACATTATTTGAAGCAACTTTAACATTACCAGGTATAGCAGGTATAATTTTAACTGTTGGAATGGCTGTAGATGCAAATGTGTTAATTTTTGAACGTATAAGAGAAGAACTTAAAAATGAGAAAAATAGATTAATTGCTTTCGATAGTGGTTACTCTAAATCAAAAACTGCAATTCTTGATGCAAACATAACAACTTTATTGGCAGCGATCATACTATTTTTTATGGGTTCAGGTCCGATTAAAGGATTTTCTATAACTTTAGGTGTTGGTATCTTTACAACTCTCTTCTCTGTCTATTTCATCGCAAGACTTTTAACTGTTATGTATATTTCAAAAAATAAAAACAAAGAAATAGTTATATAAATGATAGCTTTCAATAAATACTATAACCAATTTAATATATTATCTATATCATTAGTTGTTATTTCTTTATTATTTTTAATATTTAAGGGATTAAATTTTGGGATAGATTTTAAAGGAGGTATTTTAATTGAACTTAGGTCTACAGACTCAAAGGTTAACGTATCATCTTTGAGGGATAGATTTAATCAAATGGATTTAGGAGACGTTTCAGTTAAAAGATTTGGCAATGAAACTGACTATTTAATTAAATTTGAAAATAAAGACAATAAAAAGAATATTATTGAAGATGTTAAAAAAAGTTTAGATAAATCATTTGGAAATAATATAGATTTTAGAAGAGTTGAGAATGTTGGCCCCAAAGTAAGTGCTGAATTACTAAAGTCAGGTATAATAGCTATTTCAGTTGCCCTAGCTTTAATGCTAATCTACATTTGGATAAGATTTGAATGGCAATTTAGTCTTGGTGCTATTTGTGCATTATTTCATGATGTAATTGTTACACTAGGTTTGTTTTCGTTGTTAGGTTTGGAAATTAATCTATCAATAATAGCTGCTGTTTTAACAATAGTTGGTTATTCAATGAATGATACTGTGGTTATTTTTGATCGTGTTCGTGAAAATTTAAGAAAATATGCCGACATTAAGATATTTGAATTAACTAATATTTCAATCAATGAAACTTTATCAAGAACTTTAATTACATCAATAACCACACTTTTAGCATTAGTCTCAATTTTTATTTTTGGTGGTGAAATTTTAAAAGGTTTTGCATTAGCAATGATTTTTGGTGTTATTTTCGGAACTTATTCATCAATCTATATAGCGAATACTATTCTCGTGAGACTAAATGTTTCCCAAAAAACTATTTTAAAAGATGAAGAAAAAAATTAATACAAATTTTGCGCTATTACCATCGTAAATAGCATAGGTATTGATAATATGGTATTTGTTCTTGAAGTTAGCATAGCTATTCTGGCAGATTTTGTTTTAACTTCTGGTTCACTATCAATAATACCTAATGCTCTTTTTTGATTTGGCCATATTATAAACCATACATTAAAAGCCATAATAACCCCTAACCACATTCCAATGCCAATGACAGTATGTTTTGGAATACCAGATGAAATGCTTAACGTCATAGCATCATACAAATAACCATTTAAAAGGGCCAGAATAGATCCAGATAGGATAGTAAGAAGAGCTGCCCAACGAAAATAAAATAAGGCAGCTGGGGCAATAACTTTACTTATGGCAGGTTTTTGCTCGTCTGGAATTTGCGACATATTAGGCATTTGAACAAAATTAAAGTACCATAATAATCCAATCCACATAATTGCAACACTTACGTGTAAAAATCTGCATATTGAACTCCAGAACAAAGTATCAAAAACAAAACCTCCATTAAAAAAAAATAAAACTAAAAATAATAATATTGTCAAAGCAAAAGAAAAATGGATAGTTTTTGATAAGGATGATAATATTTTAACCATATAATTAAATTTTATTTATATAATCTATTAATTATATTATAAATAAAATATATTTCAAACTGAGACAAATAATATGGAATTTACATTACCAAAACTAGATTACGCTAATAATGCATTATCGCCTATAATGTCTGAAGAAACATTAGATTTGCATCACGGCAAACATCATCAAACCTATATTACAAATTTGAACAACTTCATAAAAGACACAGATATGGCAAATAAATCATTAGAAGACATAATTTTGGCAAGTTCAAAAGATAATTCAAAATCAGGTATATTTAATAATGCCAGTCAACACTGGAACCATAATCTTTTTTGGAAATGCATGAAACCTAATGGGGGCGGAAATATGCCACCGAAATTAGAAAAAAAAATAGTATCTGATTTTGGAAGTATCGATAATTTCAAAAAAGATTTTAAGCAAGCAGGGATTACTCAATTTGGTTCTGGTTGGTGTTGGCTATCGATGAACAATGGTAAACTAGTTGTAACAAAAACTTCTAATGCAGCTAACCCCATAATTGATAGTATGAAACCAATTTTGGGATGCGATGTATGGGAACACTCTTATTACATTGATTATAGAAATCGAAGACCAGAGTATTTAGATAAATTTTTAGACAGCTTGGTTAATTGGGAGTTTGTCGATTCTTTACTTGATTGATTAACTATTTATCTCTCTTGATTTTCTAGCATGTATAAAAGATTTTATACATTGAAACGTGAAATAAAAACCTGTTAACAACATCATTAGTTTTGAAGCATCAGCCCAATTATTTTCAAAAGCGCTACCAGTTATCACTGATCTTAAAAAATCTAAACCTCCAAAAAAAATAATTAGTCCAAAAAGAACTACTATATGCATAAATATTTTTTTCTTGGCTTCAAATTTAATTGCCAAATAAGAAAAGATTAAAATGGGTAGACCCAAAAAAGATGGAATATAAGAGGTAAAGGAGCCAGATTTACTAATTAGGCTGACTATAATTCCCCAAATAATTAAAAATAGTCCATAACAAATCGAAAAATTTTCCATAGTCAGTCCCATAGCCTTAAAATCTTTGTTTGTTTGATTTAAATCATCATCCATTTTGGCATTTATAATTAATTTAGTTAATAAGTAAAGGTTTAAGGAATTTTCCAGTATAACTTTGATCTATTTTACAAATATCTTCTGGTTTTCCTTCTGCAATAATTTTTCCACCTTTAACTCCTCCCTCAGGACCCATATCAACTATGTAATCTGCTGTTTTTATAACATCAAGATTATGTTCAATTACTACTACTGTATTTCCTAGAGCAACAAATGTATGCAAAATTTCTAATAGCTTTTTTATGTCATGTTGGTGTAATCCAGTAGTTGGTTCATCAAGTATATACATTGTACGACCGGTTGATCTTTTTGATAATTCCTTTGCAAGCTTTATTCTTTGTGCTTCTCCACCAGAGAGTGTGGTAGCTTGTTGACCAATTTTTATATAACCTAATCCAACTTTTTTAAGAGTAAGTAATTTAGTTTTTATATTTGTAATATTTTCAAAATATTCACATCCCTCATCAACTGTCATATTTAAAACATCTGCAATACTTTTATCTTTAAATTTTATTTCTAAAGTCTCACGATTATATCTTGTACCTTTACATTCATCACATTGAATATATACATCAGGCAGAAAGTGCATTTCATAAGTGATAACACCGTCACCCTCACAAGCTTCACACCTTCCACCTTTAACATTAAAAGAAAATCTACCAGGTTTGTAACCTCGTGATTTGGATTCAGGTAATGATGTAAACCAATCTCTAATCGGACCAAATGCACCTGTGTATGTGGCCGGGTTTGATCTAGGAGTACGACCAATAGGTGATTGATCGATATCAATAACTTTATCTATTAATTCTGTTCCTTTAAAATTTCTAAATGGTTTAGGGATTTTTCTAGATTTATTATTATTTAAAGTTAGATTCAAAGCATTATAAAGAGTTTGCAAAACTAAAGTAGATTTACCACTTCCAGATACACCAGTTACGCATGTTAAACTACCCAAAGGTATTTTTAAATTTACGTTATCTAAATTATTTCCTGTTGCACCAGTAATTTCTAAAAATCTTCCATTCTTGGCTAATCTTCTTTTTGGTGGCACTATGATTTTGAATTTATTTGATAAATATTTTCCAGTAATACTATCTTTATTTTGACCTATCTCTTTAAAAGTTCCTTGCGCCACAACTTGCCCACCTTTATTGCCAGCTTCAGGACCAAGATCAATGATGTGATCAGCATTTTCCATTGTCTCCGTATCATGTTCAACTACAATCACAGTATTTCCCAAATCTCTTAATCGTTTTAAAGCATTAATTAATTTTACATTATCTTTTTGATGAAGCCCTATAGAGGGTTCATCTAAGACATAGAGTACACCTGTCAAACCTGATCCTATTTGTGAAGCAAGCCTTATCCTTTGAGACTCTCCACCTGACAATGTTCCTGACTCTCTTGATAGTGTTAAGTAATCCAGTCCAACATTTAATAAAAAATCTAATCTTTCATTTATTTCTTTTAAAATATGCTCAGCAATTTTGAATTGTTTTTTATTTAGATTTGTCTGAAGTTCATTAAACCATTTCGAGGCTTCTAAAATTGATTTTTCAGTCACTTCACTAATGTGTAAGCCATCTATTTTTACACAAAGAGCTTCATCTTTGAGTCTATGACCATTACATCTTTCACATTTAGTATCTGATTGATACTGAGATATTTCCTCTCTTTTCCAATCACTATCAGTTTCTAGATACCTTCTCTCAAGATTATTTATGACACCTTCAAATGATTTTTTATGTGAATATTTTTCATATCCATCATCATAAGTAAATTTAATTTCTTCATCATCAGAACCATAAAGTATTATATCTTTTATTTTTTTTGGTAACTTATTCCATCTTTCATTGAGAGAGAAATTGTAGTGTTTTGCTAGAGAAGATAGCGTTTGTGCGTAATATAAAGTAGTAGTTTTGGCCCATGGTTCGATTGCACCATCAATAATAGATTTTTTTTCATTTGGTATAACTAGGTTAGGGTCTACATTAAGTTTTATACCTATGCCTTCACATTCTTCGCAGGCACCAAAAGGACTATTAAAAGAAAATAATCTTGGTTCAATTTCTTCAATAGTAAATCCACTTTCAGGGCAAGCAAATTTAGTTGAAAAGATTAATCTCTCTAATTTTCTAAACTTTTTGGGAAGAGTTTCATTTTCATATTCAACAAAAACCAAGCCGTTTGCTAAATTTATTGATGTTTCAATTCCCTCTGCTAACCGATTACCCAAAGATGAATTTAGTATAATCCTATCAACTAAGACATATATATCATGCTTTATCTTTTTATTAAGTTCAGGGACGTTGTCTATATCATAAAGTTTATCATCTATTTTAATTTTTCTAAATCCACGCTTTTTAAAGCCTAAGATTTCTTTTCTATATTCACCTTTACGACCCCTTACCACAGGAGCAAATAAATAAATTGTTGATTTTTTTGGTAATTCCTTAATTTTATCTACAATTTGAGTAATTGTTTGAGAAACTATGGGTTTACCAGTAAACGGAGAATAGGGAATTCCTGCTCTTGCATAAAGGACTCTCATATAATCATAAATTTCGGTGACTGTTGCAACAGTTGATCTGGGATTTTTTGAAGTATTTTTTTGTTCAATTGAGATAGCAGGACTCAAACCCTCAATTAAATCGACATTAGGCTTTTTCATTTTATCTAAAAATTGTCTTGCATAAGCTGATAAGCTTTCAACATATCGTCTTTGACCTTCAGCGTACACTGTATCGAATGCTAGTGAGGATTTTCCAGAGCCAGATAGACCTGTTATAACCACAAATTTGTCTTTAGGAATTTCTAAAGAAATATTTTTTAGATTATGCTCTTTAGCCCCTTTAATAAGTATCTTTTTCATCATAATTTTTAAAGTTTTGACTTAATAAAATTAATATTCAGAGTAAATTGTGATATAAAGCTAATTAATTAATAATACAAATATTAAAATATTATGGCTGGAAGTTTAAATAAAGTACTTTTAATTGGTCGTTTGGGCGCAGATCCTGAAATAAAACAAATGGTAAATGGAAAAAATGTTGCAAGATTAAGTCTTGCCACAAGCCAATCGTGGAAAGATAAAAATTCTGGTGAAAAAAAAGAAAAAACAGAATGGCACCGTGTGGTTGTATTTAATGAGGGACTTGTAAATGTTGTTCAACAATATTTAAAAAAAGGAGCTCAGATTTATGTTGAAGGACAACTATCAACAAGAAAATGGAAAGATGAACAATCAGGACAAGACAAATTTTCTACTGAGATAATTATTCAAGGATATAATTCCTCACTTACAATGTTAGGTGGTGGTAATTCTAGTGGTGGAATTGCAAATGATATTAATAAATCATCAACAAATAATGATGACATGTCACAAATTTCCAATGAAATGGATGACGAAATTCCATTTTAGCAATTATGCAAAATTCTGAAAATCAAAACGATAAAAATATTAAGTTGATTTCTATGCATGATGAGATGAGCTCGTCTTATCTTTCCTATGCAATGAGTGTTATTGTTAGTCGTGCTTTACCAGATATAAGAGATGGATTAAAACCTGTTCACAGAAGAATTTTATACGCAATGTATAAAGGTGGATATGATTGGTCTAAACAATTTAGAAAATCAGCTAGGATTGTAGGAGATGTGATTGGTAAATATCACCCGCATGGAGATCAATCTGTATATGATGCATTAGTTCGTATGGTTCAAGATTTTTCTATGAGCTTACCACTCGTTGATGGACAAGGAAATTTTGGTTCTATTGATGGTGACCCAGCAGCAGCTATGAGATATACAGAGACTAGATTATCTAAAGTTTCGCAATATTTAATTGATGATATAGAAAAGAATACTATCTCATTTAAAAATAATTATGACGAAACCGAGAAAGAACCCACAGTTTTACCAGCCCAATTTCCTAATTTGTTAGTAAATGGTGCAGGTGGTATTGCAGTTGGAATGGCAACAAGTATACCTCCACATAATTTAGGTGAAATAATTAATGGAACTTTAGCATTAATTGAAAATAAAGATATAAAAATTAAGGATCTTATGAAACACATACCAGGTCCTGATTTTCCAACTGGTGGTGTGATAATCGGTAAAGATATGATTAAACAAGGTTACAACAAGGGAAGGGGCTCATTTAAGATCAGAGGTGAAATTTCTATTGAAAGTTTAAAAAATGGTCGAGAAAGATTAGTTATTACTTCAATACCTTATCAAGTTAATAAATCTGTTTTGAATGAAAGAATTGTTCAGCTAGTAAGAGAAAAAAAAATTGAAGGTATAAGAGATATAAGAGATGAGTCTAATCGTGAAGGGATTAGAGTCTCCATAGATTTAAGAAGCGGGGTAGAACCTGAGACAGTAAAAAGACAACTTTATAAAAATACACAAATTGAGAGTTCATTCGGCTTCAATACACTTGCTATAGTTGATGGCAAACCTGAAACATGTAACCTGAAAGATTTTTTATCAAATTTCTTATCTTTTAGAGAAGATGTAGTTGTTAAAAAAACAAAATTTGAATTAAGAAAAGCAGAAGAAAAAGCTCATATCTTGATAGGCTTGTCTGTTTCAGTTGATAACTTAGATAAGATTATTAAAGCAATTAGATCATCGAAAAATCCAGATGATGCAAAAAAAGCTCTTTTACAAACTAAATGGAAAATTGATAAATCTAAAAAATTAATTTCACTAATAGAGAATGTAAAATCAAAAAATGTATATTTATTATCAACTTTACAAGTTAATGCTATTTTAGAATTAAGATTACAAAAATTAACAGCATTAGGAATTAATGAAATAGAAATTGAAATTAAACATTTAGCTGAATTAATAACTAAATATAAAAAAATTATTTCATCTAAAAAAGAATTATTAAAAGTAATTAGTAATGAGTTAAAAAATATAAAAGAAAAATATTCATTACCTCGAAGAACAAAGATAATAGATGCTGTTTTAAATTATGATATTGAAGAAACCATACAGAAACAATCCGTATTAATTACAATCACTTTACAGGGGTATATTAAGCGTGGATCATTAAATAGTGTGAAGACACAAAAAAGAGGGGGTAAAGGAAAAACTGGTATGACTACAAGAAACGAAGACTCAGTTGTTCAAACATTATCAGTGAATACACATACTTCAGTTTTATTTTTTTCTACAGAGGGTTTAGTTTATAGAATAAAAGCCTGGAAAATACCTGAGGGGTCCTCAGTTTCTAAAGGCAAATCATTATTCAATATTCTTCCATTAAAAAACCATCAATCAATAAGCTCGATAATGCCCTTTCCCGATAACGAGTCCGAATTAAAGAATTATCAGATAGTCTTTGCAACAGCACAAGGTAAAATTAGAAAGAATAGTTTAGAGGATTTCTCCTCTATTAACGCATCTGGAAAAATTGCAATGAAATTAGATAACAATGATAAGATAGTTGGCGTTAAAATCTGCAAAGAAGATCAAGATATTATTTTAAGTACCAAATTGGGAAAATGTATACGTTTTGTGTCTAAGAAATTAAGAGTTTTTAAGGGAAGATCATCTAAAGGTATTAAAGGGATTGTCTTATCTCCAGATGACCAAATTGTTTCACTCTCAATTATAAATAATGATAACTTTAAAAAAAATGGAAAAAAATCTAAAGATGAACAGTCCGAACAAAAAGCTAAGGAAAAATTTATCTTATCAATTACTGAAAATGGTTTTGGTAAAAAAACAAGTCATTCAGATTATAGAGTAACAAATCGTGGGGGTAAGGGTATAATTGGGATAGTAAATTCACCAAGAAATGGAAATATTTCATCCTCTTTTCCTGTATATGAAGGCGATGAGATACTTATATCCACAAATAAGGGACGAGTAATTCGTGTTGCAGTAAAAGAAATTAGAACAGCAGGGAGAAATACTCAAGGTGTTAAAATTATTAAATTATCTGGGGAAGAAAAAGTTGTTTCAGCAGATAAAATTGATGATAATTTAGTTTAATGAATAAAGTTGCTATTTATCCTGGCACGTTTGACCCAATTACATTTGGACACATTGATGTTATCAAAAAGGGATTAAAACTTTTTGATAAAATTGTAGTTGGTGTCTCAAATGTAGAGAATAAAGACTATTTATTTAGTTCAGATGAAAGAATTGATATTGTAAAAAAAGCATTATTTAATGATCTAAAACTAAATAAAAAAAAAATTACTATAATTTCTTTTAGTTCTTTGACAACTGATTTATGCAGAAAATATAGATCTAATATTATTTTGAGAGGATTGAGAGCTGTCTCTGACTTTGAATATGAGTTTCAACTTGCAGGTATGAATAGAAAGTTAAATAAGAATATTGAAACCCTATTTTTAATGTCTGATGTTGAAAATCAGATTATTTCATCAAGATTTGTTAAAGAGATAGTAAATTTAAAGGGTGATATAAAAAAATTTACTACAAAAAGTACAATTAAATTATTAAAAAGAAAATATGAATAAATTTTTAATTAATATATTTGTTTTCTTTTTTTTAACGACAAACCATGTAATTTCGAAGGAGAATATTATGATTTTAAAACTAAAAGATGGAGATGTTAAGATTGAATTGTTTGATGATGTAGCGCCAAATCATGTAAAAAGAATAAAAGATTTAGCAAACGAGGGCAAGTATGATGGTGTAGTTTTTCACAGAGTTATAGATGGTTTTATGGCACAAACTGGAGATGTAAAATTTGGAAGTTCTTCATCAAAAGATTTCGATTTGAGAATGGCTGGGATGGGTGGTTCTGATCTACCAGATTTAAAACAAGAATTTAGTAATCTGCCCCACGATCGAGGAACTTTATCTATGGCCAGATCATCAGATCCAAATAGTGCAAATAGTCAATTTTTTATTTGTTTCAAGCCTGCTCCTTTTTTAGACAATCAGTATACTGTATTTGGAAAAGTAATCGAAGGCATGGAATTTATTGATAAGATTAAGCGCGGTGATGAAAATAACAATGGTGCCGTTTCAGATCCAGACGTCATAATTAGTTTTAAATCATTGTAATAAATTAATGGCATTAAAAGATTTTGCCTTTAAATTATTGAATAAAGATAATTACGCAAGAGAAGGTGTAATAGAAACACATAGAGGAAACATAAGAACACCGGCTTTTATGCCAGTTGGAACACAAGCTACTGTTAAAGCTTGTACAATGAACGATATAAAAAAAACAGGTTCAGACATAATTCTAGCAAACACTTATCATTTAATGATCCGACCAGGAGTTGAACGTATCGAACAAGCTGGCGGATTGCATAGATTTATGAATTGCGATTTACCAATACTTACTGATTCTGGTGGATTTCAAGTTATGTCACTTGCAAAACTCAATAAAATAGACAGAGAAAAGGGGGCGATTTTTAACTCTCATGTAGATGGAAAAAAATTTTATTTAAGTCCTGAGGAAAGTATTAAAATTCAACTTGGTTTAAACTCAGATATTGTGATGATTATGGATGAATGTCCAAAAAAAACTGATGACTATGAGTTTATTAAAAAATCAATGGAACTATCATTACATTGGGCTGATAGATCAAAAAAAGTATTTGGTAAAAATCCACACAAAGCTTTATTTGGAATAGTGCAGGGCGGTCTTTTTAAAGATTTAAGACTTTTATCTCTAAAAGGATTAATAAACTTAGATTTTGATGGATATGCTATTGGGGGATTAGCAGTTGGTGAAACTCAAGATGAAATGTTTAAGGTTTTAGACAACATAAAAGAGGATCTACCAGAAAATAAACCACATTATCTAATGGGAGTAGGTACTCCATCTGATATCTTGGGAGCAGTTAAAAGAGGAATTGATATGTTTGATTGTGTTATGCCAACACGATCAGGCAGAACAGGCTTGGCTTTTACTTGGAATGGAAGAGTAAATATTAAGAACAATAAATATCAAAAAGACAACTCACCTCTTGATGATAAATGCAAAAATCTAAATTTAAATAAATATTCAAAAAATTATTTAAATCATTTATTCAATACCAATGAAATTTTAGGGTCAATGATTTTAACACTAAATAACATCAATTTTTATCAAGAATTGATGTGTGAAATTAGAAAAAATATTCAAAAAGGGACTTTTGATCATTTTCACGATAAATATATAGATAAGTTGTAAGGAAGAAACCTTATGTCTCATCAATTCTTATTTGAAATATTAGAATAAATATGTATATACAAAGTAATTTTGGGCCGTTAGCTCAGTTGGTAGAGCAATTCCCTTTTAAGGAATGGGTCGATGGTTCGAGTCCATCACGGCTCACCAAATTTAAGTAATATTAATTGGTGGATATTTCATAATAATTTCATTCTTCCACTCTTCAATCTTTATTATTCTATTTTCTGCTGATGGATGAGTGCTCATAAATTCTGGGGGGGGTTTGACCTTTATTGTATTTTTTCATTCTTTCCCATATTTTAGAGGTTTCTCTAATATCGTACCCAGACAAAGATGAGAAAATCATTCCCAAATAATCTGCCTCACTTTCTTGTTTTCTATTAAAAGGATTCATTATTCCTAACTGAGATAGTAAGCCCACAGTATCCATTCCTGTTGTCCTATTTATATCAGATAGAACACCTCCACTTGCGATATCAATTATTCTTGTGCCTACATTTAATAAAGTTCCTCTACTTGCTCTTTCAACAGAATGTTTTGCTACTGCATGTGCAATTTCATGACCCATTACTGCAGCTAAACCGTCTGTATTCTTGGTTACATCCAATATTCCTGTATATACAGCAATTTTACCTCCTGGCATACACCATGCGTTTCTTATTTTTTTATTTTCAATAAGAATGTATTCCCAATCAAAATATTTTGTAGGATCATCTAATTTAGCTTGATAAAAATATTCACCTATAGCATCTTCCATTTTTTTTCCAATTTCTTTTATCAAATCTAGAGTTTTTGTGTCTTTGCTGAGTTTTTCTTTTTTTTTCACTTTTTCATAGATTTTTGCAGCCTGTGCATTAAGTTTCGCTTCTGGCACAATACTTAATTGCTTTCTTTGAGTAATTGGAGCTGATGTACAGGAATTTAGAATAAACCCTCCACAACTACAGCCAACATATGATAAAAATTTTCTTCTATTCATTTTTCTTTAACATTGATATTATATATTTGAATGAATCTAAATAACAAAATTTTATTAGTGTTATTTTTCATTGCAATTATTTTTGTTATTTATTCTAGTTTTAACTAAATTATGTCAAAAAATAAAAAAAAGAGATCAATTACTTTAGTTTTAAGAAACTATTTTATTACAGGAGTAGTTGTTCTGATCCCAATTGGTTTTACTTTATACTTAAGTAGGATTTTAATTGGAATTTCATCTAAGATAATTCCGGAAAATATTAATCCAAATAACTATCTGCCATTTGCTATACCTGGAGTAGAAATTTTAATTTCAGTAATTTTTATAACTATTGTAGGAGGTTTATCTTTATCATTTTTAGGCAAAAGGGTTCTTAAACTGATCGACGATTTATTCAAAAGAATTCCTGTTTTGCGAACTATCTATTCTGCTATCGTTCAAATGACTGAAACATTTTCTAATAAAGATGATAAAGATAAAAAGAGCGTTGTTTTAGTTGAATATCCCAGAAAAGGGGTTTGGGCTGTTGGCTTTGCCACAAAAGAAAATAAGGGTGAAATGGCTGAAAAAACTAATAAAAAATTAATTAATGTTTTTGTTCCTACCACACCAAATCCCACTAGTGGTTTTTTACTTATGTTTCCAATAGATGAAGTAATCTATTTAAATATGACTTTTGAAGAGGCCTCTAAATTTATTGTTTCAGCAGGTACATCCACAGGTAAGAATTAAGCTATATCGTTAATTATATCTGCACGATCATATAATTTAATTAGTGGTTTAAATTTACTTATATCCTCTTTTTCATTTTCAATTCTTTTGATTTCTTTCTCAGCTAAAATAAAAAGATTATGATTATGTATTGGATCTGCCAATTTAAAGTTTTTTATTCCACTTTGTTTATAACCAAGAATGTCTCCAAAACCTCTTAATTTCAAATCCTCCTCAGATATTTCAAATCCATCATTAGAGTCTTTTAATATATTAATTCTTTTTTTAGCATTTTCACTTAGATTTGTCTTAAACATCAATATACAAGAAGACTCTTTCTTGCCTCTGCCAACTCTACCTCTAAGTTGATGTAATTGAGACAAACCAAACTTATTTGCATTTTCTATTATAATTACATTTGCATTAGGAAAATCTATACCAACTTCAATGATTGTAGTTGAAACTAAAATCTTAAATTCATTTTTTAAAAATTTGTTTAGGATTTTTTCTTTTTCATCAATCGTTGTTTTTCCATGGAGTAAATAAACCTCATTAGGAAATATTTTTTTTAAATATTCAGATTTTTTAACTGCTGAAGAATGATCAATTTTTTTAGACTCTTCTATAAGAGGGCATACCCAAAAAATTTGATTTCCAAATCGTATTTCTTTCTTAATGAATTTAATAACATCCTCAATCTTACTTTCAATTTTACTATAAGTTTTAACAGGTTTTCGGTTATTAGGTTTTTCTCGTATAATTGAAAGATCCATATCTCCGTAAATAGTCATTGTTAAAGTACGTGGTATTGGTGTTGCTGTCATTAAAAGAACATCACAATCTTTCCCAGCTTTATCAGATAGTTTTTTTCTTTGACTAACCCCAAATTTATGTTGTTCATCAATTATTATTAAACCTAGTTTTTTGAATTCTACTTTTTTTTGGAATAAGGCATGTGTTCCAAAAACAATATCAATCTCTTTTTTAATAAGTTTATCTAAAATTTTTTTTTTATCTTTGTATGATAATTTTCCAGAGAGTAACTCTATTTTAATAATTTTGGGAAATATTTTTTTTGCTAATAAAAAATGCTGTCTTGCTAATATTTCGGTAGGAGCCATTACTGCTACTTGAAAATCAGAACTGATGGTGTTGAATGCAGATAATAACGCTACTATTGTTTTGCCACTACCAACATCACCCTGAAGTAATCTAAACATCTTGTTATCTGAGCACAAATCATTGTTAATTTCATTTAATGTTTTAGTTTGATCACTAGTTAAGGAAAAATCTAACTTGGATATTATTTCACTTTGTTTTTTAGTATCAAATTTTTTCTTTGTTTTTTTTATTTTTTTGATTTTTTTTCTAATTTCTGAATTTACCAAAAAAGTTGAAAAAATTTCATCATAAGCGAGTCTTTGATAGAAATTTTCTTTATATTTACCAATATTTTCCGGTTCATGTAATTTTTTTATTGAGTCATTCCAACCAATATTATCAAAATTTTTTAATATATCTTTTGAATGCCACTCATCAATTTTAGGTAAATTTTTAATAATTTGTAATATTATCTTATTATAAACTTTTTCACTAATTCCTTCAGTTAGTGAATAGCTATTATGCTTTTGTTTTATTATAGATGAATCTTCCGAAATATATTTAGGATTTGTTAATTGATATTTACTTCGAAAGTATTTAATTTTACCACTAATTGTTACCTCTTTTCCAATAGGTAATATTTTTCTAATATATCCCTCGTAACTATTAAAAAAAACACAATCTATTTCACCAGTCTCATCTTTGCATAAAACTCGATTTGGTAAGTTTCTTACTCTTGGAAATAAATATTTTTGAGGAATTATAGTTATAGTTTGTACTTCATCTATTTTTAAATCTTTAATTTTCGAAGACAAACTTCGATCCGTATAGGATTTTGGTAATTTCCATAACAGATCGAAAATACTATTAATTTTTTTTCTTTTTAATAAATTGGATGTTTTTAAACCAACACCTTTTATAGATTTTAGGTCAGATAATAAATATTCATAATTTCTTTTAATATCCATAAACTAATATTATATTCCTATTATGATCGCTGATATAGAACAAATAAAAAAAAAAATTATATACAGATCAAATTATCGCGGCACCAAAGAAATGGATAAACTTTTAGGAGCTTTCACTAATAAATACTTAGATCAATTAAATGTTGAAGATTTAAATGAATTAATAAAGCTCTTAGAAATTGATGATAACAATCTATACAATTTTTATAATGGTTTAAAAACAAACATAGAATTTGAGGATAATAAAATTAATAATTTATTTAAAAATTTTAAATATTAATAAATTTATGGCGGAGAGACTGGGATTCGAACCCAGGAAAGAGTTGCCCCTTTGCCGGTTTTCAAGACCGGTGCTTTCAACCGCTCAGCCATCTCTCCGTGTAGAAGCTTTTATAATTAAAAATATTTAATTCAACAATAAAATAGTCTAATTAGTCTTGATATTTTGTTCATTTAATTTGTATGAAAAATAATTTTAATAAAGGTTTGATTTTAACTTCACTGGGTTCATTTTGGTGGGGATTTATTGGGGTTATATATTTTGAATCGGTTTCCTTTATCGGTCATTCCGAATTAGTTGTGCATAGATGTTTATGGACTGCAATCATGTTAGTTTTCACCACAACTTTTTTATCTAAATGGCAAATGTTCCTAAAAGAAATAAAAGATAGAAAAAAATTAATCGCATTATTTGTATCTGGTTTTTTAATTTTTGTTAATTGGTCTATATGGATTTATGCCGTAGCCTCAGAAAGAATTATAGATGCAAGTTTCGGATATTTTATTATGCCAATAATCAGTGTTCTATTAGGATATATTTTTTTTAAAGAAAAACTTAATAAAAAAAGAATTTTCTCAATCCTTTTAGTTTTAATATCAATTATAATATTAATCTTATTTAATCTTAAATCTTTACCTTGGGTTGGTCTTATCGTAGCTTTTAGTTGGGCATTTTATAATTTAGTAAGAAAAAAAATTGAAATAGATACTGACATTGGATTATTAATTGAAAGCTTGTATATTTTTCCATTTGCCCTTGTTGCATTTTATATTATTGCATATAACAATTTTAATGATTTTAATTTGAATAACCCAGGGCTAAGTCTGTATCTGCTTTTAGCTGGTCCAATGACTGTGATTCCTTTGTTCCTTTATGTGAGAGGTGTTGAGTTAATTGGTTTGGGTCCAACTGGAATGATTTTTTACATCACCCCAACTTTACAGTTCATTTTAGGTTATTTTTATTATGGTGAGGATTTTTCATTAGTGAAATTTCTAAGTTTTATTATCATTTGGATTGCTGTAATTATATATTTAAACGATTTATATGAACAAAATTAAGATTTTTCTTTTTATTGTATTTTTTTTTCATTCTAATTCCTTTGCGAATGAAATTCAAAGTTTTGAAAATTGGAAAAAAAATTTTAAAGAAAGAGCTTTAGCCAATAATATTTCTGAGCAAACTTTTGATCTTGTAATGACTGATGCTAAGTTTCTATCCAATGTAATAAAATACGATAGATATCAGCCTGAATTTTACGAAGATACCAAGACCTATATTTCAAAAAGAGCGTCTTCTAAAAAATTAATTAAAGGCGTTGACTTTTATTCAAATCATAAAGAGTTAATTAATGTTGTTGAAAATAAGTTCGAAATTGAAAAAGAACTTTTATTATCATTAATGGGAATAGAAACAAATTATGGAACTTATGTTGGCAAAATGGATATTATTTCTTCATTAGCGACATTGAGTTACGATAAAAGAAGATCTGAGTTTTTTACTAAAGAACTTTTAATATTACTTAAGTTAATAGATGAAAATCAAATAGATTATAAATCTTTATATGGTTCATGGGCAGGAGCATTTGGTTTTTTTCAGTTTATGCCCTCAACTATAAAAAACCACGCTATTGATTTTAATACCGATAATCACATAAATTTAAAAAATTCTCAAGATGCTTATGCTTCTGCAGCAAATTATCTTAAAAAAATTGGTTGGAAAAAAAATTCCCCTTGTTTTTACAAGATAGTTCTAAAAGAAAATACACCAAAAAAATATTTAAATGTATCTGCTAAAAAACTTAATAATAAAAAAAAATTAAGTTTTTTTAGAAAATATATAGAAAATTATGATGAATTGAGTTTTTTAAAATCTAACTATAATGTTGCAATAATTACTCCTGACAAAGATATTATTCCAGGGGCTGATACTCTAAACCCTGCTTATGTTGTA
>CABZHM010000020.1 GCA_902525625.1 uncultured Pelagibacteraceae bacterium
TATACTTAAATCTTCTAAAAAATTACTTTTGTTCGATAGAAATTTTATAACGGTATTTGGTGAAGTCTTAAACATTCTAAAAAATACATCAGACATTTTTTCAGGATTTTTTTCAAGAACACGTAGAAAAATTTCATCCAAAAATTGATATTTTTTATCTATTTCAAATTTTTTAGTATTTAAAATATTATCAATATTTTCTCTGATATATTTACTGTGCTCCTGTATATTTAAAAAAGTATATCCCGTACTTAATCTTGTCATTCCACCAGCTGTACCAATATTAATTTTATTTTTTTCATTCTTATTTAATGGATAAAACAGAGGTATTGATCCTTCTTCTCTATAGGTAATTTCATAATTTTTAATTTTCAAATTTTTTTTAATATAATTATTAATTTGATTTTCGTAATCTTTTTGTGAATTGTCATTCATTTTTGATAACCAAGTTGTTTCTACTAAAGCTCTATTTTTTGAGTAAGGTAATGTATAAAAAAAATGCACGCTTTCTCTTTGTTCACAATCAAAATCCATGAGGTTAAAAATTTTTTCATCAAAAATATCATTATCTGTTTTAATTTCTACACCACAAAAATGTTGCCAAAGATTTAAATGATTTTTTTTGATATTTGGCACACTGTTAAAAACCAAAGAATTTTGTTTGTTAATCTCTTCTATATTTTTAAAAAAGAAAATATTTTCATTTTTTTCTAGTTTGTTCTTAATTTTTTCATAAAATAAACCACTATCAATGCTTTGATATGGAAAATTTTTACATTCTAAATAATTTGTTTTACCTGGGATATTAACTGAAAAGTTTTCCCAATTTTTTTTTACACAATCGTCAAAGTTATGAGGTGTTACTCTCCAAAAAGACCAAGTCTTATCTCGTTTATATTCCTTTCTAGGTTCAATAATTGCTAAAGTTTTATCTTTTAATTTTTCATGAATTTCTAACTCATAAGCAAGAGATAATCCTGCACAACCACCACCGATAATTACATAATCAAATTCTTTCATTCAAATTTATTTCCTCATTTATCAGAATGTGATCATGTTGAATTTGATCTTCGCTTTTATTAATTAAATATAAACTGATTAAGTCAAAAATTGACAGAAAAGTCTCCAATACTTTTTCAATATTTGATACATAAATCTTCCCTGATCTTTGGTAGTTCTCCAAGTTCTTTTTTTTTAAAATTTTATATCCTATTTTTCTATACACTCTTCTAGCAACCAATATAGAAAAACGGAAACTTATTGGTATGTTTTTTATTGCGTAGAAAGAATCTTTATAAAAACGATTTGCAAGATTAATAGTTGAGAAGATCTTTTCAAAATTTTCCTCTATATAAAATCTATTTTTTTTTGAATCTTCCACGACATCTCTAGATATATTTGTTAACTGCATAGCTATTCCCAAATCAATAGCTGACTTAAGAGAATTTTTTTTTGTTACATTTAAAATTTTTGCCATCATTAAGCCAACAGTCCCTGCAACTCTATATGAATAAATTAATAAATCTTTTTTTGAATTTATTTCAACTTTCTCTTTGATATCTGATTTAATACCAGACAATAAATCTTGAACTATTTTTATGGATATGTCGAATTCCTCCATGATACCCCACATGTTCTTTATAATAGGGTTATTAAATTTTTTTTGATTAAAGTCATTTTCAAACTCAGTAAATCTTTTTTTTTTGAACTCTATTTCGTCTTCATCATCCGCAATATTGTCTGCAACTCTACAGAAATCGTATAATATAGAACATTTTTTTAGTGTTTCCCTCGGTAAAAAAAAACCAGCCCAACTAAATGATTTAGCATAAACAGACAAATAACTCTTATCAGACATTATAAAATTTTATCTAACACTTTAGCTGACGATAGTACGCCTGGTACACCAGCCCCCGGATGTGTTCCAGCTCCAACAAAATAAAGTCCATCGTATATTTCAGATTTATTATGAAATCTAAAATAAGCAGATTGTGTAAATTTTGGTTGAATTGAAAAGCCAGATCCATACTTTGTATTTAAATCTTTTTCAAAATAGTCTGGTGTCAAATAAAAATCTTCAACAATATTTTCACTTAAGTTTGGCATAAGATCCTTTTCCATTTTTTCGATTACTAAATTTTTCATCTTTTCTCCCTGAATAGACCAATCAATTTTAGATTGATTATTGGGAACTGGAACGAGAACATAAAAACAATCCTGTCCAGCAGGAGCCATAGTTTTATCAGTAGCAGAGGGTCTATGAAGGTAATAACTTATATCATCATTTAATTTTTTATTCTCGAATATGTCATCTAGATGTTCTTTATACTTATTTCCAAATTTTATTGTGTGATGTTCAACGTTTTGGTAAGTTTTTTTTGTTCCAAAATAATAAACAAATAATCCCATAGAGTATTCCATCCTTCCCCTTTTCCATTTGAACATCATTGAATTTTTTGAGTTTCCATTAAGCAACTTTTCATAAACTGCAGGTGGGTCGGCATTACAAATAACATTATCAGCTAAAATATTAGTATTATTATCAAGTCTGACACCAGTTATTTTATTTCCATTTGAAATAATTTTTTCTACTTCATGGCCCTTTATGATTTTAATATCAACTTCGTTCATAAGTTTCTCAAAACCTTTAATAATATTACCTGTCCCACCCATTGAGTAATGAATTCCCCATTTTTTCTCTAAATATAAAATTAGTCCATAAATAGAAGTAGTTGTAAAAGGATTTCCCCCAACTAAAAGAGGATGCATGCTTAACATTCTTCTTAGTTTTTCATTTTTTATAAAAGATGAAACTAATGAATAAACTGATTTATAACTTTTAAGTTTTAGAAGTGAAGGAAGTTGCCGCATCATAAAAAAAGGTTTATCAAAAGGAACATCTGCAAGTTCTAAAAAACCCTTGTCAAAAATTTTTTTTGTAAAACTTACTAATTTTTCATATCCCTCAACATCATCTTTACTAATTTCTGCTATTTGTTTCTTCATTTCAGTTTCATCACCTGAGTAATTAAATTTTGAGTTATCTTCAAAAATAAATTGATACCAAATTTTAAGAGGGGAAAGTTCTATGTAATTTTTTGAGTCTTTTTTAAATAATTTGAATAATTCATCAATTAAATAGGGCGCAGTAATAACGGTGGGTCCACCATCGTAAGTGAAACCATTTTTTTTGAAAACTCTTGCTCTACCGCCAAGATCAGGATGTTTTTCAACTAATGTTACTTGATGACCCTTAGCTTTCAATCTTAGAGCTGCAGCAATACCGCCAAAACCTGAGCCTACCACAATAGAATTCATCTTAATAATCTATAGTTTTTTTAAAAAATTGTAAGAAAATTATGAATTAATTTTTTTTAACTCTTCTTTAGTCTCTTCTAAATTTTTTTGAAACAAGTTGTCTAGTTTAGACTTATCAACGGATGTGGTAATAATTTTTTTAACAGAGTCTACTGCGATTTTTACTGATGCATCCTTTATTTCTTTAATAGCTGCCTCTTTCATTTGAACTATTTTGTTTTCAGCAGATGCCTTTTTAATTTCTGAGGATTTATGGAATTTGTCATTAAGATTTATTATTAATTTATCACTATCTTTTTTTGCCTGTTCCAAAATTTCGTTTCTTACTGATTGCGCAGTGTCAAGTTTACTCTGAGCATTATTTAATAAATTTTTTGCCTCTTTTCGAAGCTTTTCACTCTCATCAATTTCATTCTTTATATCAGTAATGAGTTTGTTTAGTAATTCATTTATTTTTTGTGGTACTTTTAAATAAACCAATCCAGCAAAAAAAATAAAAAAGGAAACAGCTACCCAGAATGTTGAATCAATTACCATAATATTTGCCTTCATTTTTCTTGAATAGATCATCAACTATAGCTGAAATACTGCTGTTATTAATTTCAGTGCCTATCAAATTTTTAAGTATCTCAGAAGATGTTTCAATTGCTATCTTATTTATTTTTTCTGGAGCACTTTTCCTGAGTTGGTCAATCTCATTTTCAGCTTTTTTAACTTCCTCATCAATCTGTTTTTCTAAAGAATCTCTTTTAATATTAATATTTTTTAGTGTTTTTTCTCTAGTTTCATTAAAAAGATTTTTTGACTCAAGTTTACTTTTTAAAATTATATCATCATATTCTTTGAGCTTTAATTCACTATCTTTCCTCTGCTTATCTGCAGCCTCAATGTTTTCTTGTATTTGAGATTTCCTTAATTCTAAGTTTGCACTAATTTTTGGTAGTACAAGTTTAGATAAAACAATATACAAAGTTCCAAAAACCAATGTAAGCCAAAAAATCTGAGAAACCCAAAATTCAGGATCTAATTGAGGCATACCACCACTTTCAGCTGCAAAAACCTCTTTTAAAAAAAAGAGGTTTAAAAATATTAACTGAAAAATATATTTTCTAATCATTAAATTTAAAACGCAAATAGAATGATTAATGCAACTACCAAACCAAACAAACCAGTTGCTTCTGCGAGTGCAAATCCCAAAAGCAAATTAGGAAATTGTTTTTGTGCTGCAGAAGGGTTTCTCATTGCCCCCGAAAGATAATTTCCAAAAATTATCCCAATTCCAACACCGGCACCAGCTAAAGCGATTGCTGCTAAACCTGCCCCGATCATTTTTGCTGCTTCTAATTCCATTATATCCTCCTTTGTTAGTTAATGGTGTAAATTTAATGCATCATTTAAATAAATGCATGTTAAAATTGCAAAAACATAAGCTTGAAGAAAAGCAACTAAGATCTCCAAACCGGTTAATGCAACAGAAAATGTTAAAGGAAGCCAGCCTCCAACTATCCCAAGGCTTATTACAAAGCTACCGAAAACTTTCATCATTGTGTGACCTGCCATCATATTAGCAAAAAGTCTTACTGATAAACTAATAGGTCTACTTAGATACGAGATTATCTCAATGACAACTATCAAAGGTAATAAAACAACAGGAACTCCGCTTGGTACAAATAGTTTTAAATAACCAAATCCATGTTTTATAAAACCAATAATTGTTACACCAATGAAGATGAATGCAGCTAAAACAAATGTTACTATTATATGGCTAGTGACTGTGAAAGTATAAGGTATCATTCCAAACATATTACAAAAAAGAACAAACATAAATAATGAAAATATAAACGCAAAATAAGGTTTTGCTTTAGGCCCAGCTGTATCGCTGATCATTTTAGATACGAATGTATAGCTTAATTCTGCTAATAGTTGAATCTTATTAGGTAGCATAGAATTTTTTTTAGAACCTAAATTAAAGATTACGAGAATTGCAAGAGAACTGACTACCATAAACAAACTTGCATTTGTAAATGAGATATCAAAAGTTCCGATTTTTATTTCTGGCCCAATTCTGTAAACTTCGAATTGAGTCATTGGATTTGCTGCCATAAATTTTACTTCTATTTTTGCATATTTTTAGCAGATCTAATCACATTCGTAATACCAGCGATTACACCTACAAAAAAAAAAATTAAAATTAACCAGGGTTTAGTACCAAAGGTATTGTCTAAAATAAACCCAATAATTGTCCCTACAGCTACTGCAGATACTAGTTCTGTGCTCAGCTTAAAAGCTGAGCCAATTGGCGAAGAATTCTGCTTTTTACTTTCATTGTCTTTCTTTGAAAGCTTTTTTTTTGCAATTTCTAAGCGAGTTTTAAAATGATTTTTAGCCATCTGATAATTTTGATCAAGCAACCATACTCTCTGCTTTTTGTAAATCAACTGCAACTAGCTGGCTTATTCCTTTTTCCGGCATAGTTACACCGTATAACCTATTCATTTTTGACATTGTCAATGCATGGTGTGTCACAATAATAAACTTTGTATTTGTTATTTTTGTAAGTTCATCTAATAAATTACAAAATCTTGTGACATTAGCATCATCCAAAGGAGCATCTACTTCATCTAGCACACAAATAGGAGAGGGATTAGTTAAAAAAACTGCGAATATAAGTGATAGTGCAGTTAAAGCTTGTTCTCCACCCGATAATAGAGTTATTGATTGAAGTCTTTTTCCTGGTGGACTAACCAACATTTCTAAACCTGCTTCTAGAGGGTCATCTGAGTCAACGAGTTCAAGTTTTGCGTTACCACCATTAAATAATTTTGTGTAAACTTCATTGAATTTTCTATTAACTTTTTCAAAAGCCTCAACCAATCTCTCTCTACCCTTTTGATTGAGTTCATTAATGCTATCTTTTAATTTTACAATTGCTGTTACTAAATCTGCCCGGTCAGTCTCCATTTTTTTAATTTCATTTTCGTATTTATTAGTTTCTTCATCTGCTTTTAAATTAACAGATCCTAATTTCTCTCTCTCCTGTTTTTTTTTATCTAATAAATCTTCTTGGTTAACAGCGTCAGGAAATTCTTCGACACCATTTAAATTTGAATTTTCTAAGATATTTTCTTCAGTCAAATTAAGCTCAGAAGTAATTCGATCTATTAGATCATTTTTTCTTTTTCTTAATCCTTCGACAGTTGCGCCAGAACTTGCTTTCCTTTCTCTTATTTGAATAGATTGTTCTTGTATTTCATTCAGTCTCGTTCTGAGTGAGTCAATTTTTTCGTCAGTATCATTAATAATTTTTTCATTTTCTTCTTTTTCTTCCTCTGAATTTCTTAAATTCTCTGAAATTTGCCCCTTTTTTTCAGCTTGTATTTTTGGTTGGTTGTCAAGTATTTCTAATTGGTTGGTTAGATTATTCTTTCTACCAATTAATTCATTTACCATCTTTTCAGAATTTGAAAGTAAATTTTTCCAGCTTTCAATTTCTTTTTCAATTATTTTGATTCTCTCATTTCTTTTAATAGATTCTTTTTTGATATTTTGGTTTTTACTATAGCTATCAGCATATTTATCGATAATTTTTTCAATATCATTCAAACTATCTATTGCACTATCACTTTGATTTGAACTTATTAAAGTTTTAATTTTTCCTATTTCATCAATTAAATTATTTTTTGAATTATCAAGATCCTCATTTGATTTTTTTTCTGTCTCAAAATATTTTGAGTCAACTTCTATTAGGTCACTTTTTTCCTCTTTGAGTCTTTTCTCATTAGAATTAGCATCAATAATAATTCCTTTTTCTCTTAGAACATCTTCATCTAGTGTTGTTAATGACTTTTTAATATTCTCAATCTCTTCTTGAGTTCTAGTATTTTCTTTATCCAGACTCTGAAGTTCTAAATTCAATCTTTGGATTTTAGACAAATTTTCAATGTTTTTTTCTCTTAATGGAGTAACTTTTTCTATTTCTAGTTTGATTAACTTTTCAATTTCTGTAATTCTTTCATTAAATCCACTAACTTCACTTTCGGCCTCCGTGTTTATCTCATTTTCAATTGTTATCTCTTTATCAATTTCTATTAATTTCAGATAGTACAGACCAGCTTCAATTTTTTTTATTTCATCTGATATGTTTTTATATTTTGTAGCCTCCTCAGCTTGTTTTTGAAGATTTGCCAATTGTCTTTCTTGCTGTCTTCTTAATTCATCTGCTCTCTTTAGATTATTTTCAGCTGCACCCAATCTTAATTCAGCTTCATGTCGTCTTACATGTAGACCAGAGATACCAGCTGCTTCTTCAAGAATTGCCCTTCTATCAGTAGGTTTAGCCGTTACTAGGGCTCCAATTCTACCCTGACTAATCATCGATGGAGAGTGAGCTCCAGTGGATAAATCAGCAAAAAACATTTGAGAGTCCCTTGCTCTTACTTCTTTATCATTGATGTAAAACTTGGATCCTTTATCTTTTTCAATTTTTCTTCTAACATTAATCTCATTGACTTCTCGAAATTGAATTGGTCCCTCGCCAGTATCATTTTTAACTGTTATTGAAACCTCAGCGATATTTTTAGATGGTTTATTTGATGTGCCAGAAAAAATTACATCCTCCATTCCTGAGCCACGTAAACTTTTTGCAGATGTTTCGCCCATAACCCATCTAATGGACTCGACAATATTTGATTTTCCACAACCATTAGGCCCAACTATACCAGTTAAACCATCTTCGATTAAGAAATTGGTTTTATCAGCAAAAGACTTAAACCCATTTAGTTGGATTTTTTTAAACTCCATTAATTAGCTTATATCAGCTTTTCTAGAGATTTTTTTAAATTCTTATAATTAAGAGTTTTCTCAAACTTTTTCCCATTAATTATTATCGTAGGAGTGGAATTTATCTCAAATTTTTTAGTGCCTTCGATTCGATCACTTAGAACAAAATCTTCAATTTTTTTATCACTTATGCACTTTTCAAAATCTAAAGTAAAATTTTTATTTTTAACAAATTTTTTTAAGTTTTCATTTGCCTCCTCTATTGTTTTGCCTTTAATCCAAGCCTGCTGATCAGAATATAAACTCATCATAATTTCTAAACTTTGATCTTGTTTGCACTGTGAAATTTTTGATGCATTAAGAGCGACAATATCTAAGGGAAAGTGCCTAAATTCTATTTTTACCAAACCAGTATCAATGAATTCTTTTTTAAGTAACGGATAAATATTATTGTGAAAATCTGCGCAATGACTACAAGTCATGGACTCGTAAGCAACAATCGTTATTTTGGCATCATCTTTTCCAGAAACAATACGATTAATCTCAGCATTTACCTCAATAGAAAGTCCTAAAATAATTAAGATTAATAAAATAGTTTTTTTCATTTTTCTCTAAATACCTTTGTTAGTTCTATTAGGGATTTTTTAATTTTTTCATTTTTAACACTTTCAATTTTTTTGTGGTATATTTTTTTTGTCACGGCTTTTTTCACTATTTTTTTACTGATTAGCTGCTTTCGTTCCTCCTCAAAAGTAGTAAATTTGATTTTTTCAATTACTATATTTCCTAAGATATTATTTACTCTATCCATGATTTCTTTTTTCGAATATTCTAAATCTATTTCATGACCTCTCTTCACCATGATCAATAACGTACTAACTCCAAATTTATTTGAATTTTTAAATGACTTTGGGAAACAAACTTTAAAAAGACTTTCTCCTACTAAAAATTTCCAATTATTTAGTATTTCTGAAAAAATATGGCCTCTTTTGTTAATAACTTTTTTTACACTTGTTGGTAAGGTATCTTTAAAAGATCTTAAGCCTTGAATGGATCTTAATCTCTGCTTAGTATTATTTTTGAAATACATATGACAGAAAAGATAATAACAAAAAAAGTTCTTAAATGGTATGATTTAAATAAAAGAAATTTACCATGGCGGAAAAAAGTACCTCCATATAAAAAGCATTATTATACATTGGTAAGTGAGTTTATGTTACAACAGACACAAGTTGCAACTGTTATTCCTTTTTTTAATAGATTTATAAAAAAATTACCTTCACTTGAGAACCTAGCTAAAGTTAGAGAAAATGAATTAATAAAATTATGGGAAGGTCTTGGATATTATTCAAGAGTAAGAAATTTACAAAAAACTGCTAAAATAATAATTATTAAATATTATGGAAAAATTCCAAATAATTATGAGGATTTAATATCTTTACCTGGTATCGGCAATTATACTGCTAATGCAATCTTAGCTATTGCCTTTAATAAATCCTGTATTCCTTTAGATGGAAACATTGAAAGGGTTTTAAAAAGATATCTTTATTTAAAAAAAGATAAGGAAATTCAAAAAGAGAATCTAGTAGAAAAAAAATCTATTTTTGGAATTTCATCAAGAGCAAGCGATTATGCGCAAGCTTTAATGGAATTGGGAGCAATTATTTGCAAACCTAAAAATCCTGAATGTAGTGCGTGTCCAATTTCAAAAAATTGTAAGTCTTTTAAAAAGAAAGATTTTGATTTAGCTAAAATTACAAAAATGAATAAAGAAAAATATTTTATTCTTAAAGTTTATAAAAAAAATCAAAAATATTTATTAATTAAAAACACAAAATTTAGTTTTCTTAAAAATTTAGCAATTTTTCCAATGGAAGAGCTATCAAACCCAAAAAATTTCAATGAAAATTTTAATTTTAAAATGTCAAACATGAATATGAACATAAAAATTCAATATCTCAAAAATGCAAAAAGATTTCCTTCATCTTACTGGTTTGATAGAAGAAAATTAGATAATTATATGCTTCCATCATTCACTAAGAAAGTTGTTAAATATTTAGAAAAAAATTAATGAAAAAAGTAGCTATAATTGGTGCTGGAATTTCAGGGCTATTTATTGCCAATTTATTTAAGAGAAACAAAAAGTATCAAGTAAATATTTTTGAGAGAAATAGCTTAATCAATTCAAAAGAAGGTTACGGTATTCAATTATCTGTTAACAGCATCAAACTATTGAATAAAATTCAGTTTGATAAATTAGAAAACAGTGAAAAATTTAATCCGGATAAAATTAATTTTTACTCAGTTAAGAATTCTAATAAGATATGTGAGTTAAATATATCAGATTTTAATACTGAAAATTTTAAATATACTACTCTTAAAAGATCATCACTTATTAATTTTTTGAAAAAGGATTTAGAAAAAGAAATAAAATTTGACCACACTATTTCAAAGATAGAACAACAAGATCAAATCGTTAAAATCTCTTTTGAAAATAATAAAATTTATGAATTTGATTATCTAATTATTTCAGATGGAGTTTTTTCTAAGAGTAAAAATCTTTTATCAAAAAATCAAATTGAACCAAAATTTAATGACACGTTAGCTATCAGAGGGATTATACCAAGTTCTTCAAACATGGCTGATAAAAAAAACATCTCATTGTTTTTAGGTTCAAATTTTCATTATGTTATTTATCCGGTATCTCCTAATGGTGATTTAAACTTTATAGCCGTAATGAAATTCAAACTTTCAATGGATGAGCAAAAAGATTTTTCGTTGTTTAATAATGATAATTTTATCAGAAAGATTTTAGAAAAAGTTCCACACTTAAATAAGGAATTTTTTGATAGTATTAATGATTTAAAGATATACCCAGTATTTGTAAGCCATGATTTTTTTGAGGTTAATAATAACAATATTCATCTAATAGGAGATGCTTTTTTTGCTTTTTCACCGTCATTTGCCCAAGGTGCATCGCAATCAATAGAGGGCGCATATGAATTATTTGAGAATATAGAGAATGATACTGAGAGTAATTTTTTTAGAAATAGAGTTGATAAAATAAAGATGGTAAATAATCGCTCAAAATTTAATCAATTTGCTTTTCATTTATCTAATCCTTTAACAACATTATTAAGAAATATTTTTTTGAAAAGATTAGTAAAAAATAAAAGGTTTTTAGAGGCCTATCTTGGGAAAATATATAAAAACTAACTATTAGAAATCAACCTTTGTCTTAAATGATCGATAGGAACTGCGTTTCCATTTAAGTTATAATGCCAATAGGTCCATCCATTACAGCTTTCAGCGCCTAAGATTGTAGCTGCTACTTTATGAATTGAGCCCTCAGTCTGAGCATGTTTGATACTGCCATCAGCCATAATTTTTGCACTGATTTTCTTTTTATTATCGAAAATAGTGGTGCCTGGTTTAATTATTCCTAATTCAACTAAAGAGCCAAATGGTATTCTTGGTTTAGATCTACCGTTCTGTAGAGTATCTAAATAATCATCTTCTATAGGTTTAGTTTCTATTAATCTTTTTTCAGCAGCTTTAAAATAAGTCTTTTCTTTTTCAATTCCGTAATAATTTCTTCCTAATTTTTTAGCAACAGATGCTGTTGTTCCTGACCCTAAAAAAGGATCAAAAATTAAATCATTTTTATTTGAAGTTGCTAGTAAAATTCTGTGAAGTAGAGCTTCAGGTTTCTGTGTAGAATGTACTTTTTTACCGTTCTTTTTTAATCTTTCAGAACCATTACAAATTGGTAATTCCCAATTAGACCTCATTTGCAGATCGTCATTTAAACATTTTAAAGATTGATAGTTAAAAGTATATTTTGATTTTTCAGATTTTGAAGCCCAAATTAAAGTTTCATGAGCATTTGTAAATCGTGTCCCTCTAAAATTTGGCATAGGATTTTTTTTATTCCAAATGACATCATTTAAAATCCAAAAACCTAAATTTTGTATTACCGTACCAACTCGGAAGATATTGTGATAACTACCAATTACCCAAATAGCTCCGTTCTTTTTCAAAATCCTTTTGCACTCAGTCAACCACAAATAAGTAAAGTCATCATACTTTTTAAAATTTTTAAATTGATCCCATTTATCACTTACTGCATTAACCTTTGTTCTGTCAGGTCTTGTAAGTTCTTTTTTTAATTGTAAGTTATAGGGCGGATCTGCAAAAATTAAGTCAAAAGTCTCATCTGGAATTTTCTTTAATTCCTTCAGGCTATCACCATTAATTAGTTTATTTTTGAAAATCGAGTTCATTTATAAAAATAAATTAGACTAGAAAAAGATTCTTGGGTCAACCTATGATTGAATTATGAAGACTCAATTTGTGTATTTAATTTTTGAAATATCTATATCTAGTGTTTATTACTTTGAGGTATTTAATTTATTTAAAGGTGAAAAAGTCTTTCTGTGATGAACTGTGGCCCCAAACTTTTTGATAGCTCTTAAATGTTTTTTGGTACCATACCCATAATTTTCACCCCATGAGTAACTTTTATATCTAATACCTAACTTTGAAATAAAATTATCACGAGCTACTTTTGCAATAATTGATGCAGCAGAAATTGACGGTATTTTTTGATCCCCCTTGATTACAGATTTAAGTTTGTAGTTTTCTATCTTTGGTAATTTATTTCCATCAATTAAAATCATTGAGGGTTTTTTTTTTAATTTTAGGATTGCTCTTTTCATTGCCATCAAACTAGCCTGTAAAATATTTTTTTTTTCAATCTCACTGATCGATGCTTTTGCTATGGCCCATGTAGAATTCTTTTTGATATACTGAGCTAAAATTTCTCTCCTTTTTTTCGATAACTTCTTAGAGTCTTTTAATAGTTTTTTGTTTATCGAGTGATTTAAAACCACAGCCGCTGCATATACAGGTCCTACTAAACTTCCACGCCCAACCTCATCAACTCCAGCAATTACTTTCATTAAAACTTTATATTTAGATCTTGAATCTTTTGCTTTATCATTTTTAAATCTTTCCAAGAATATTTCTTATTATCTGGAAATCTAATTAAATATGATGGACTATAACTAATCATTAAGGGAATTGTTTTGCTTCCTATAATTATTTCTCTCCATTTCCCTCTTTCACTTGAAATTTTACTCTTTAACCCAGTGACAGCCTCCATAGCAGTTCCACCCATTAGAATCAAAATTTGTGGATTAATTATTGAAATATGTTCTCTCAAAAATTTAGAATATCTTTTTATATCACTAGTATTTGGTTTTCTTTCATCAGTTGTCTTATAGTTTATTGAATAAGTTAAATAAATATTATCCATTGAAACATTGATAGCTAAGAGCATCTTTTCTAAAAGTTTTCCAACATCACCTTGAAAAAGTAACCCTGACTCATCTTCTTCTTCACCTGGTGCATCGCCAATTAACATTATAGAACTGTTGATATTTCCACTACCAAATAAAAGATTTTTTGAAGCCTTCTTTAGATTACAATCCTCAATTGTATTTATTAGATTTTTGAGACCAGATAGTTTTTGTTTTTTTTCCGAATTTGAATTTATTAAATTACTTTTTAAATCTTTATATCTATTTTGAGGCTCATTATTGAAGATAAAATCTGTCTCAAATGTTTTAATGAAATCTTGCGTAAATTTAGTGTTTTGATTTAGGGGTTTTTTAGACATAAAGTATACAAATGTGTTTAAAAAAAGTTTTAACGGCAATAATATTCATATTATCCTATCAGACTCATCTTTATTCTAAAAGCAATAGTTTCAATAATTTCAATCCAAAAAATTTATCGAATTATTTTTCTGGTATAGTTGCTTTCGAAAATAAAAAAAATTCTGATGCATTGAATTTTTACAATTCATCAAAAATATTGATTAATCAGCATGATCCATATCTAAAAAGATATGTAACAAGTTTAGTATTAGAAAATAAAGTTTCTCAAGCGATAAGTGTTATTAGGTTAAATAAAAAAAATGAAAATACAAAATTTTTTGATGCATATTTGTTATTAATTATCGATAGTTTAAAACGTGGTAGTTTTGATGATGCCTACGATAAGATCAATAGAGTAACAGATTTTTTTAGTGAAGAAAAATTAAAGTTGGCAATACTTAATATTTTAAAAGAATACATTTATGTTTTTAAAGAAAAAAACTATTTTGAAAACAGAACAAGTTATGGAAATTTATCGAAAATTTCAGACGCTTTTCAAAAATGCTATTTAGATGATAGAAATACTGAAAATTATTTCTTGAAAGTAATTAATGAAAGTGACTCTGATTACTCAAGATACGTGTTTTTTTATGTTAGTTATTTGATTGAAAAAGGGAGGTTATCAAACATTCGTAATATTT
>CABZHM010000021.1 GCA_902525625.1 uncultured Pelagibacteraceae bacterium
TTAGTAGCTGAGAATTATTACTTTAATGAAGACTTTATTAAAGCCAAAAAAATTTTAAAAGGATTTGATAAAGAGGACAAAATTTATTATTGGTTTCGTATTAAAAAAGAGGCACAAATTATAGCCGAGGAAGATAATAACAAAAAAAGATCAGTTGCTTTTATAACGTCTGAATTCAATAAAATCAAAAAACATAATCATAAGATGATTTTTGATATAGCTAATTTTTATAAAAGTTCTAAAGATTATGATAATGCAATAAAGTATTATTCAAAAGTAATTGAGGATCTAAACGATAATAACATAATTATGGCTGATGTACTCTACAGAAGGGGCGGAAGCTATGAGAGAATTGGTGAATATGAAAAATCAGATAAAGATTTGTTAATGTCTTTAAATATAGAACCAAATGATGCTTATGTTTTAAATTATTTAGCATATTCATGGCTTGAAAGAGATTATAAAATAGATGAAGCTTTAGATATGCTTAAAATAGCTTATGAATTAGAAAGTAATGATCCATATATAATTGATTCAATTGGTTGGGCTTATTATTTAATAGAGGATTATTCTAAAGCTGAAAAATTTTTGCAAAGAGCAGTGGAGTTGATGCCTGAAGATCCAATAGTAAATGATCACTATGGTGATATCTTGTGGAAATTAGACCAAAAAATACAAGCAAGATATTTTTGGAAAAATGTGCTTAAAATGAAAAAAGCAGAGAAAGAAATGAAAGATAAGATTAATCTCAAATTAATAATAGGCATAAATAAATCTTAATTAATGGGATTTAAGAAGATTAAGTCATATGCTAAAATTAATTTAGCACTAAATGTTTTAGGTAAATCTTCAAAGCTTCATAAAATAGAAAGCCTGGTTGCTTTCATAAATATCTATGATCTGATACTGATAAAAAGAATTAATAAAAAAAATCATATTGTAAAATTTAGAGGAAAATTTTCAAAAAATATTAACTCAAACAATAGTGTCACTAAATTATTAAGAATACTTGATAAAAAAAAATTACTTCAAGAAAAATTTCATATCGAAATAGTCAAGCATGTACCGCAACAGTCTGGCTTAGGAGGGGGCTCAATGAATGCCGCTAGTATTCTTAATTATTTTATTAAGGAAAAAATAATCTTTTTAAATAAAGAAAAAATTCGTTCAATAGCTAGATATTTAGGATCAGATGTTATTTTAGGATTAACTAATGATTATCAAGTTTTAACTTCTAAAAACCAGACTAAAAAATTCAAAAATTGTAAAAAATTATATACATTAGTTGTCAAACCTAATTTCGGCTGCTCGACAAAAGCTATTTACGCAGATGTAAGAAATTATGAGACTGCCAAATTTAATACTCCGAGAAAAAAAATGTTTAATCTTAATTTTTTAAAAAAAATGAGTAATTCTCTGGAAAAAATTGTCCTAATTAAACACCCAATTTTGAAAAAAATTAAAATTTACTTAACAAATTTGTATAATCCTGAGTTTGTAAGAATGACTGGCTCTGGATCAGCTTTTATTGCCTACTATAATTCTAAAAAAAAATGCGACAAAGCACTTAAACAATTTAATAAAGATTATACAAAATATTGGTGTATAAGCTCAAAAACTATATAAATTTTATTTTTTTGTGCTATATCAATTTTATATTGGGGCGTAGCCAAGCGGTAAGGCACGGGTTTTTGGTACCTGCATCCTAGGTTCGAATCCTAGCGCCCCAGCCAAATATGAAAAGTTTATTAGACAAATTTTTTTTCAGACAAAATAATCTAGATTCGATAAGTAATAGAATAAAAGACATATCAAAAAAAATTTCAGTGTCTAAAATATTTAATGCCATAAATTCTTATTCAACTTCAAGTGAACTTAGATATGTTGGTGGTTGCATAAGAAAAGTTATAAATAATGAAATTTTTGATGATATCGATTTAGCAACAAATTTAGATCCAACAGAAGTTTGTTCTGCACTCAAGAAAAGCAACATTGAATTCTATGAGAGTGGAATAGATCATGGAACAATAACAGCAATAATAAAGGATAGTAAATTTGAAATTACGAGTTTAAGAGAAGATATTTTGACTGATGGTCGTCATGCAAAAGTTAAATTTTCTAACGATTGGAAAACTGATGCCTCGCGAAGAGATTTCACCATTAATTCTATTTATTCAGATAAAGAAGGCAACTTATTTGATCCATTCAACGGCTATGAGGATATTAAAAAGGGTAAAATTAATTTTATTGGTAACCCAGAAAAAAGAATAAAAGAGGATTACTTAAGAATATTAAGATATTTACGATTTTTTTTAAATTATTCTAAACAACCACATGATCCTAAAATTGTTAAAGTTTTAAAAATGAATCTTATTGGCATCGCAAATCTTTCTAAAGAAAGACTGATAGATGAACTACGAAAGATCCTCAAACCAAATGTGTTAGAAAATTTGTCAAAAGATAAAATAATTTTGGAAATTTTAGTTTCAGTTTTTCCTCAACTAAAACACTTTAATATTTTTTCTAAGCTAAATACTAATTTAAAGGATATGCTCTCCAAAGTTGATTTTATTTTTATCATTTCATTATTAATTATCGATGAAACTGATAACGTAGATTATTTCCTTTATAAATTTAACCTGTCTAAAAAGGACAAAAAAAGAATTAGAAATATAAGTGATTTTTATAAAAAAAAAATAACTTCAAAAACTTTTACTGAAAAAAATTTAAATTTGATATTTTATCATTCAGGTAAAGAGACAGTCTTGGATATTCTAAATTATAGGATATTAAAAGCTAACAAATTAGATAACAATATATTGGCATTAATTAGTAAATTTGAAATAAAACCGGTACCGACAATGCCATTTAAAGCAGATTTCTTAATGTCAAAATATAATATTCCAGAGGGAAAAATGTTAGGAGAAAAACTAAAACTTATTGAGAGTAAATGGATCGAAAATAATTTTCAAATATCAGAGCAACAGATTGAAAACATAATTAATAATTAAATATATTTAACATCTTTAATTTCAAAGTTTTTTTTACCAGCAGGAGTAATAATTTCGACTAAATCGTTTTTATTTTTTCCGATAAGTCCTTTTCCTATTGGTGATTGATAGTAAATTAATTTACTTTTTAGATTTGCCTCATCCTTTCCGACAATCTTATAATTTATTTTTTCACCTGTATCTAAATTTTCCAAAAAGACTGTTGATCCAAAAATTACTTTGCCGTCATTGTTCAATTTTGTAACGTCAATAATATTTGCCCTAGCGATTATGTCATTAATTTCTGTAATTCTTCCCTCATTATGAGATTGCTCTTCTTTAGCTGCATGATACTCAGCATTTTCTTTTAGGTCTCCATGTGAGCGTGCTTCAGCAATTGCAGCAACAATTTTAGGACGTTTTTTTTCTTTTAAAAAAATTAGTTCTTCTTTGAGTTTATTTAAACCGTTTAAAGTGATTGGCTCCTTATCCATTTATTTCCATTTTGCAATAGGGGGTAACGACATCAAAATACCCTCAACATTTCCACCGGTTTGTAATCCAAATTTTGTTCCTCTGTCATAAAGTAAATTAAATTCCGTATATCTACCTCTTTTTATATACTGCATTTCCTTATCTCTTAAAGTCCATTTTTTTTTTAATTTTTTTTTGATAATTCTTTTAAATATTAATTCAAATGTAGTACCGACTTCCCTTACAAATTTAAAATCTTTTTCGAAATCATTTTTTTTGTAGTCAAAAAAAATTCCCCCTATACCCCTCGCCTCTTTTCGGTGGGGTAAATAAAAGTATTCGTCACACCATTTTTTATATTTTGTATAATATTTTTTGTTATGACGATTACACATCTTTTTTAATATTTTGTGAAATTCCCTTTTCTCATTTTCGTCTTTTTTAGATGGAGTGACATCCATACCTCCACCAAACCAATCATGAGATGTACAAATATATCTAGTATTAAAATGCATCGCTGGAATTAAAGGGTTTTTCATATGCATAACTACAGAAATACCTGATGCCCAAAAATTTGGATTTTTCTCGGCACCTGGAATTTGTTTTTGAAAATTTTTTGGAAATTTTCCATAAACTTTTGAAAAATTTACACCTACTTTATCAAATACTCTTCCATCTTTAAGTATTCTATATTCGCCACCGCCTTCATCTTTATTTTGATTTCTTTTCCATGTTGTTGATTTAAATCTAATTTTATTTTTTTCCAGTTCGCTTATGCTATAACATATTGAGTCTTGTAAAGTTTTAAACCAGTTACTTGTTAAATCTTTTCTAATTTCAAAATCCATATTAAATTAAATTTGTTTGTCTTAGGCTCTCCGCTAAAATAACAGCAACAGATGAGGAGATATTAAGCGACCTTTTATTATTTTTCATAGGTAT
This sequence comes from uncultured Pelagibacteraceae bacterium, assembly GCA_902525625.1. Taxonomy (GTDB): domain Bacteria; phylum Pseudomonadota; class Alphaproteobacteria; order Pelagibacterales; family Pelagibacteraceae; genus Pelagibacter. The sequence goes on from CABZHM010000021.1 coordinate 4,407, forward strand.
CTTTAATTTATTTTTAATTAATACATGTACTTTCTCTGGTACCCCAGCACTTTCCCTTCCGAATAAAATAGTATCATTCTTTTCAAACTTAAATTTAGTATATGAAATTGAAGCTTTAGTTGTCATTAATACAATTCTATGATTCTTTTTATCCTTATAAAATCTATCGAAGCTTTGATAAAACTTAATCCCTTTATTGTCCATATAATCCATCACAACCTTTTTAAATCTCCTATCATTAAACAAGAAGCCACATGGCTCTATAATTTCTAATTCTGCCCCAAGACAGGCACAAGTTCTTATTATGGCTGCTGTATTTTGGGGTATATCGGGTTCAAATAGAGCAATTTTTGGCCCTGTAAATATTGAATTATTATGTGTCATTCTTTCAGTAGTAAATTAGATATTTTATATTATATGAAACATATATTTAAGTAGAAAAAATCTATTTTGAGTATATTTAATTAAATTTAAAAATGTCTAAAAAAAAAACTGAAAGAAGAGATTTTTTATTCACAGCTACAGCTGCAGTTGGAGCGGTAGGCGTAGGAGCTACTATTTGGCCTATGATAGACCAGATGAACCCAGACGCATCTGTCAAGGCTTTAGCTAGTACAGAAGTAGATGTGAGCTCAATTAACCCTGGAAAAACTATTACAGTTCTGTGGAGAGGTAAACCTGTTTTTATCAGGAGAAGGACTCTAGCAGAAATTGATGAAGCAAAAGCTGTTAAGTTAGGTGATTTAAAACATCCAGAAAAAGATGAGGATAGAGCTAAAAATCCAGAGTGGCTTGTGATGCTTGGAGTATGCACGCATTTAGGTTGCGTACCCTTAGACCAAAAAGGTGATTACAACGGTTGGTTCTGCCCGTGTCATGGATCTCATTACGATATTTCAGGAAGAATTAGAAAAGGACCGGCACCCACAAACATGGAAATTCCTAAATATGAATTTGTTAACGCTAATACCATAAAGATCGGATAAAAACTATGAGTGATCACGAATATACACCTAAGTCAAATTTTGGAAAATGGTTCAATGATAGATTACCATTATTAACTTTAGCGAACCACTTAACTGATTATCCAACACCTAAGAATCTTAATTATTGGTGGACATTTGGTGGTATCTTAACTTTTTGTTTAGTTACACAAATAGTTACAGGTTTAGTTCTGGCTATGCACTATATTGCTCATGCCGACATGGCATTTGATAGCGTAGAACATATAATGCGTGATGTGAATTATGGATGGTTAATAAGATACATTCATGCAAATGGAGCATCAATGTTTTTTCTAGCTGTCTACATACATATATTTAGATCCTTGTTCTACGGATCTTATAAAGCTCCAAGAGAAATAATCTGGATTATAGGTATTATTATTTACTTATTAATGATGGCAGCAGCTTTTATGGGTTATGTACTTCCTTGGGGACAAATGAGTTTTTGGGGAGCAACTGTTATTACAAATTTGTTTAGCGCGATACCATTAGTTGGTGAGGGTATTGTGACATGGTTGTGGGGAGGGTATTCTGTTGACAACCCAACATTAACAAGATTTTTTACTCTTCATTATTTAATTCCTTTTTTAATTTTAGGTTTAGTTGTTCTTCATATTTGGGCATTACATGTTCCAGGTAATAATAATCCAGTTGGTATAGATGTTAAAAAACCTTCTAAAGATACTGTCCCTTTTCATCCCTACATTGTGATAAAGGATGCTTTCGCTTTATTAATGTTCATGATTGTTTTTGCTTTTTTTGTTTTTTATACACCAAATATTTTAGGTCATGCGGATAACTATATAGAAGCAAATCCACTTGTTACACCAGCTCATATTGTTCCCGAATGGTATCTATTACCGTTTTACGCAATTTTAAGATCAGTACCTGATAAATTAATGGGTGTAATAGCAATGCTATCGGCTATTTTTATTTTAGCAGCTTTACCTTGGTTGGACACTTCAAAAATAAGGTCAGCAGTATTTAGACCTTTATATAGACAATTTTATTGGATCCTTGTAGCTGATGTTTTAATTTTAGGATATGTAGGAGCAATGCCTGCAGAGGGTTTGTATTTGCTTATTGCCAGAGTAGCGACTGCATATTATTTTTTACACTTTTTAGTTATTTTACCTATTTTAGGATTTAAAGAGAGAACTTTACCAGTTCCACTAAGCATAACAGAACCAGTTTTAGGCGGTTCTTCAAATTTAGCAGCCGCCAGAAATGATAGTAGGCTAGAAAAGTTAAAGTGAAAAAATTCTTAAAACTATTTTTTTACATCCTCTTTTCATTCTCTTTACTGCCACAGGTATTTGCTGCAGAAAAAGTCGAATACTTGACCACTGATTGGAGTTTTAAAGGTTTATTTGGTAAGTTTGATAGAGCAGCTTTACAGAGAGGTTATCATGTTTATACCGAAGTATGTTCCTCATGTCATTCTATGAAATACTTAAGTTATAGAAATTTGGCCCAGGAAGGGGGCCCCGAATTTACTGAAGCTGAGGCCAAAGCAATCGCAGCCTCTTTTGAAGTAACTGATGGCCCTAATTCTGATGGAGAAATGTTTATGAGACCTGGAAAATTATCAGATAAATTTGTAATGCCTTACGAGAATGTAAAAGCAGCTCAAGCTGCTAATGGGGGAGCTTATCCACCTGATATGTCCGTGTTGGTTAAAGCAAGGGGGGGTGGTGTGGACTATATTTACTCTTTATTGCAAGGGTATGAAGATCCACCTGCAGGTGTGACATTAGATGATGGCGTTTATTATAATAAATACATGTATGGAAATAAAATAAAGATGTCAAACCAGTTATCTGATGGATTAATAGAATATTCAGATGGCACGACAGCAACTGTTGAGCAGATGTCAAAAGATGTAACAACTTTTTTAATGTGGGCAGCAGAACCACATTTAGAGTCTAGACATCAAATGGGTTTTAAAGCGATAATTTATTTGATAATATTAACGATATTAGTTTATTTTAGTATGAAAAGAATTTGGTCACGTATTGAAACGAAAGTTTAATACGTCACCATCTTTAACAATATAATCTTTACCTTCTAGTCTCATTTTACCATTGTTCTTTGAATTCAACCATCCTTGATTATTTATGAAGTCATTATAAGAAACTGTTTCAGCTCTAATGAACCCTTTTTCAAAATCTGAGTGAATTTCCCCAGCTGCTTTTGGAGCTGTGCAATTTTTTTGAACAGTCCAAGCTCTAGTCTCCTCAGGTCCAGAGGTAAAATAAGTCTCTAACTCAAGTATTTTGTATGCTTTTTCTATCAATAAGTCTAGACCAGTTTCATTTATACCAATCATTTCCATATAATTCTTTTTTTCACTTTCATTTAGCTCATTAATCTGATTTTCAATATCAGCTGAAATAGTTAAAGTATTTTCTTTTCCAAATTTATTAATAAAATTTTTTGAATATTTATTTCCGATTTGAACACTTTTTTCGTCAACATTACATACAAATATTTTTGGTTTTAGAGATAATAGCCCGCTTTGATTGAGTAATTTCCTATCAAATTGATTTTTTATTTTAGCGATATCTTTATTATTATTTATAAAATCTAAGGAATGTTCAAGAATTTTGACTATTTCCTCATCTACATTTTTTTTATTGTTTTTTTCCAACCTTTTTTGTATTGACTCTAGATCAGATAACATCATCTCAGTTTCTATTATTTCAATATCTCTCATTGGATCTACACTTGGGTTTACATTTTGAATATCATCTGAATCGAAACATCGTATCAAATGTATAATTGCATCAACTTCTCTTATATGAGAAAGAAATTTATTCCCTAATCCTTCTCCTTTAGATGCACCTTTTACCAAACCTGCTATATCAACAAATGAAATTGAGGTATTAATAATTTTTTTAGACTTAGATATTTCTGCCAACTTGTTTAGTCTATAATCTGGCACAGCCACCATGCCTATGTTTGGATCTATAGTGCAAAAAGGAAAATTCGCTGCTTGTGCATTATTGGAATTTGTTAAAGCATTAAATAATGTTGATTTACCAACATTTGGCAATCCGACAATCCCGCATTTTAAGCTCATTATTTATTATTTACAGTGCTTGAAAACAAATCGAGTTTTTTTTCAACGAGAATAGCAATTGACTCAGTAATATTTTTTAAAATTTTTTCAATACCGGCTGTTTCATCCTCATTAAAATTTTGCAAAACGTAATCTGAGATTTCAATGTTATTCTTAGGCTTACCAATACCAATTCTAACTCTCGAGTACTCTTTCCCTATGAATTTATCGATTGAGGCAATTCCATTATGTCCGGCACTTGATCCGCCAAACTTTGCTTTTATTTTTCCAAATTCGACATCAAGATCATCATGAAAAACAATTACATTTTCTGCATCAATCTTAAAATATTCAATTAATTCCCTAATGCAAATGCCTGAATTATTCATAAAGGTAAGAGGCTTAATTGCATAAACTTTTTTATTATTTATATTCCCAGTAGTTAAAAGACCTTTAAATTTCGGTTTTTGTTTTGATAAGCTAAATTTTTTATTTATATTATCTATAATTTTAAACCCAACATTGTGCCTGTTGTTCTCGCTATCTGGAGTTGGATTACCTAATCCTACAAATAAAAGCATAAACTATTGATTAAATATATTCAATTTGAGTAGATTATTTTTTTTCTTCTGAAGATTTTTTTTCGGCGGGTTTTTTATCTTCACCCTCTTTTTTATCACCATCAGCCGTCGGTTTATCACCATCAGTTGCTGCTACCTCAACGCCCTCTGAACCCTCTTCACCTTCACTAGTTTCAGCTTCAGCAGGTTTTTCTGGTTCTTTCATTACAGTAGGAGCAGCAAGAGTTGCTATTACAAAATCCCTTCCTTGAATTGTTGGGCTTACTTCGCTATCTAGTTTGATTGAGGAAATTTTAAAACTTTGACCGATATCTACACCATCTAAATCAATAATTAAATTTTCAGGAATTTTTTCACTTGGACATTTTAATTCAACTTTTCTCCTCACAATGTTTAATACACCACCCCTTTTAAGTCCTGGGGATTTTTCATGATTTATAAAGTTTACTGGAACTTCAATTTTAATTTTTAAACCTGGTAAAATTCTTAAAAAATCTACATGAGTAGGCTCATCACTTATAATATGATACTTTACTTCCCTGGGTAAAACATTTTGTAATTTACCATCTAGATTTAAAGTTAATATATTTGACAGAAAATTTTCTTTTTCGATTAAACTTTTTAGTGATTTTTTTGAAACCGAGACTTTTTGATTTTCATTTTTTCCACCATAAATAATTGCAGGCACCTGTCCATTTTCTCTAACAGCGTTTAACTCACCTTTAGTATTTGTTTCCCTAATATGCGCCTCTAATGAATTCATAAGAGACAGTTTTTTAACCCATGTTTGTAAATAATCAAGGTAATTATTTGAATAAATCAGAAACAGAAGTTGAGTTAGAAATTCTTTTAATTGCTTCACCCATAAGGCCTGAAATTGGTAAAACCTCTATATTTTTAACATTTTTGGTTTTATCTGCATTATCAATTGTATCTGTAATAACTAAATTTTTAATAACCGAATTTTTAATTCTTTTAACAGCTTCTCCACTTAATACACCATGCGTTATATAAACAAAAACCTCTTTTGCCCCTCTATTTTTTAAAGCTTTTGCAGAATTAACTATAGTTCCACCTGAATCAATTATATCATCAACAAGAATACATGTCTTGCCTTTCACATCACCTATCACATTCATCACCTGTGATTGTCCAGGCTTAGGTCTTCTCTTATCAACTATTGCTAAACCAACATTTAAAATTTTTCCTAGGGCTCTGGCTCTTTCAGTTCCTCCAACATCTGGAGCTACACAAATCATATTTTTATTTTTTATTTTTTTCTTTATGTGTCTAGCAAAAATTGGTGTTGCAAATAGATTATCAACCGGGATATCAAAAAAACCTTGAATTTGACCAGCATGCAAATCTACAGTTACAACTCTATCGGCGCCCGCCATGGTAATAAGATTGGAAACAAGTTTTGCAGAGATAGAGGTTCTCGGTACAACTTTTCTATCTTGTCTTGCGTAACCAAAATAAGGGATTACTGCAGTAATATTTTTAGCGGAAGATCTTTTGAGGGCATCGATTGACAAGAGCAGCTCCATTAAGTTATCATTAGCAGGTGATGAAATGGATTGAATTATAAAAATACTATTACCCCTAATGTTTTCATTAATCTCTACGTAAATTTCTCCATCTGAAAATTTTCTAATGCTTGAATTTACTAGTTTTGATTTTAAGTATTTTGCAATATTTTTACTTAATGTCTTATTGCTGTTTCCAGTTAATAATTTCATTGAAAAACCTAGTTAAGCATAATTATTGAAATATTTCTACCATAATCATCATGTTTAAGTCTTAAAGATCTTCTGGCGCTAAAAAAATTATTCTTATTTTCAAAAGTATCAATATTTAGTATGTCGATATTTTTAATTCTATTGAAAATGAGTTGAGATCTCACATATTCGGGTAAATCAAAAAATAATAGATCTTTTCTTCTTTTAAAAAATATTTTGTTTTTAGGGTTTTTTTTAATAAACTTTTTAAAAAAATCTTCTTTAACCTCATAGTGCTTTTGATTTATGCAAGGACCAATGGCCGCAAAGATACTTTTTTTATCACAACCTTTTTTTATCATAAATTTTATTACTTTAGCTATAATGCCTTTGAAAGCACTTTTCCATCCTGAATGAATTGCTGCAATAATTTTTGCATTTTGATCACATAATAAAATTGGAGCACAATCAGCAGTTAAAATTGCAATTGGTAATTTTTTTTGATTAGTAATTACTGCATCAACCTTAGGTCTTTTTTTTGGGTATTTATATTTATTATTTAAGTAGATAAATTTACTTCCATGTTTTTGATTTAAAAGATAAATATTATCTATATTTTTTCCAATTTTTCCTTTAACAATTTTTAAATTTTTTTTTATGTTACTCTTTTTGTCATTAGAACCAGGACCACAGTTCAAACTTCTATAAATACCCTTTGATTTTCCACCACTTCTACCAAAAAAACCATGAGTAATTGATTTCAATTTTAAAAGTTTTCTTGATGTAATCAGTTCAAAATCCTAAATTAAATTTATTTTTATAATTTTTAATTAACATAACTTTAAAAAGTTTTCCCATTTGCTCTTTATCAACTAATCTCTTAATTCTGTAGTATAAGTCTGCTTTTTTTAAAAACGTTAAATTTTTTGCGATGATTTCTGCTCTCTGTTTTATACCCATTTTTGTCAAAAAATTTCCCTGTGTGGTAGTTACTTGATTAATTCCTCCAATTTTTTTTATAATTTCTTTAAATAGATAGAAATTTATGTTGTGAGTTATATCTGAATTTCCGATATTTTTTAGTATATTAGAAAATTTCTGTTTATTAATTGATTGCAATGTATTTTTCATTTTTTGGTCCAAATATCCGTAATCTATAATCAAAAGCCCACCCTTATATTTTTTCACTATTTTGGATATATCTTTTAAATAATTAATTCCAGTTTCTGAATATTCTATAAAATTTTGATTATTAGAAATTTTTAAGTTTATTCTTTTTTCGAAACTACCCATATTGATTTTTTTGTCGAAAAAGAAAGCATTTTTTTTGTCTTTAATATTTACAAACCTTTCAAACCAATAATTTTCTAATTTTATAAACTGTTTTATAGCCATTGAGTCGAAAAATTCATTTGCGATAAATAAAGATGGTCTTTTATCAAGATCCTTAATTTTACTTAGCCAAGTAATTTTATCATTTTTTAGTTTTTTTTTTTGGATCTTAATTAATCTTGGGCTTCTCTCATGAATATATATATTCGCTGATTTAAGAAACACCGGAAACCTTTTAAAACTTTCTATTAGCACTTTCATCATTTCACCGTTTCCTGCACCAAGTTCAATTAAATTAAAGCTTTTTGGAGATCCTATATTTTTCCAAAAACTTAAAATCCATACAGCAATAATTTCAGAAAATAATCTAGAAATATTAGGTGAAGTTATAAAATCCCCTTTTTTTCCAAAAGGATTTTTTTTCATATAGTATCCAAATTTTTTATTATAAAGAGAAAACTCGATAAATTTATCTAAAGGAATGTTAAATTTTTTTTCTGTTTTCATTTTTTTTTATTATTAGATAAATTCCGATTAAAAAAAAGATTATGCTTATGATTTGTCCCATAGTTAAATTCAATAAAAGATAACCCAATTGCTCATCAGGAGCCCTAAAAAATTCAGTTAAAAATCTGAATAATGAATAAAAAGTTAAAAACAAACCAGAGATCAGTCCTGGTACTTTCAAATACTCTTTTTTTTTAAAATATAATAAAATTAAAAACAATATGATACCCTCTAAAATGGCCTCATACAATTGAGATGGGTGACGACTAAAATTATCGATTTGAATAAATTGTACTGCCCATGGAACATTGGTTATGTTTCCGTATAACTCTGAATTTATAAAGTTTGATATTCTGCCAAAAAATATTCCAATAGGTGCAACTAATGCTACAATATCTAAATAGTTAAAAGAGTTCTGCTGATTTTTTTTTGCAAACAAGATGCTTACGAATATCACTCCTAGAAGACCACCATGAAATGACATCCCACCCTCCCAGACTTTTAAAATGTCTATTAAGTTATAAGAATAGTAATTTAAATTATAAAATAAAACATATCCTAGCCTACCACCAATAATAATACCTAAAATTAGATAGGCTACAAAGTCGTCAAATTTTTGATAAATTTTCTCATCTGTAATAAAAATTTTCTTACTTAAAATCCATCCAATCATAATTCCAATAATATATGCTAATGAATACCATCTAATTTCAAATGTAAGAATTTCGATAGCTACTGGGTCAAAATTATTAATGAACATTTTAAATAAAAATTATAATTTTAAAGTATTATAAGTTATTATAATATATATGAAAAATTCAAAATTTGTTATTGATAGATTTGCTAAATTAATTGAACAGGGCATAGTTTCCTCAAAAGATATTACTTCTGAAATACTTACAATTCTAAAATCAAAAAGAGATGAAATGGTTTTTAAACTCAAGTTAACAAGCAAAGATGAATTTGAAGTTCTTTCGAAAAGAGTAGAAAATTTAGAAAAGAAAATCGAAAAAATTAAATTGAAAAAAAACGACAAGTCTAAACGGGTAAAAAAACCTTAATACATAATCCATTCATTTTTGATTTATCTAATTTGATATTACCGCCATGAGATTTTATGATGTCAGATGCTATAGACAGTCCCAAGCCCACACTAGACTTTGAGTCAGCCCTTCCTTTGTTAATTTTATAAAAGGGTTTGAATACGTTTTCATATTCTGTCTTAGGTATACCAGGGCCATCATCCTCAATTTTGATAAATAAATTATTTTTATTTTTATTTAATTCTATATTGACTTTTTCAGCATATTTAATCGCATTATCTAGGAGATTATTTAAACATCTAGTAATAAGGTTTTTTCGGCCATTAAAGTAAATTCTTGGAGTCAAATCTAAAGATATATTATTATCATTATATTTGTTTATGATTTCATTTATAAGATCAGTCAAATTGAACATTTCATCTTTTTCTTTAAATGCAGAACTTGTAAACTGAAGATACTCATTTAACATTTTTTCCATTTCGTTAACATCCTCAGTCAATTTTCTTGATAACTCTTTTTCTTTTATAAAAGCAATTTGCAATTTCATTCTAGTTAATGGTGTTCTTAAATCATGACTTATTCCTGAAAGCATCTCAGATCTCTGATTAAGATGCCTAATTATTCTTTTTCTCATTTTATCAAATTCATAACCAGCTCTTCTAATTTCAGATGCACCAGATGGTTTAAATTCATCAATTTCTTCTCCTTTACCAAATTTCTCTGCTGCTCTTGCAAGATTAGTAATAGGCCTAGTTTGGTTTTTAAGAAAAATAAGAGATATAGAAACCAT
>CABZHM010000022.1 GCA_902525625.1 uncultured Pelagibacteraceae bacterium
ATTCCTATACTAGGTGTTTGTTTAGGTCACCAAATTATTGGACAGGTATTTGGTTCAAAAATTATTCAAGCAAGAAAACTAATGCATGGAAAAACCAGTAAAATCACAACTAAAAAAAACGGTATATTAAAAAATCTTCCTAAAACTTTCGAGGCAACTCGTTATCACAGCTTAATAATTGACAAAAAATCACTATCCAGTGTTTTAGAAATCACTGCAGAGACCAAAGATGGTTTAATAATGGGTGTTCAACATAAAAAATATGATGTTCATGGAGTGCAATTTCACCCTGAAAGTATTAAAACTAAACTAGGTATGAAAATTTTAAAGAACTTCATTAGAATTTAGATGAAACAATTCATAGAAAAAATTAAAAATAAAGAAAATCTATCTTTTGATGAAAGCAAAGCTGCTTTTGAGTTACTAATGGATGGTAAAGCCGAGGACCAAGAAATATTTGATTTTTTGACACTTTTATCAGCTAAAGGTGAGGCTTCAGATGAAATAGCAGGTGGCGTTTATGTTCTTAGGAACAAGTCTAAAAGAGTAAATGTAGAAAATTGTGTTGATACATGTGGAACTGGTGGTGATGGCATGAATACTCTGAATATATCAACAGCATCTGCACTATTACTTTCAAGTATGGGAATTAAAGTTGCAAAACATGGAAATAAGGCTGTATCTTCTCAATGTGGATCAGGTGATGTTTTGGAAGCTTTAAATATTAGGATTAATTTAGAACCAAAAGATATAGAAGTACAAATTAATAAAAACAATTTTGGATTTATGTTTGCACCTAATTACCACAGTGCAATGAAATTTGTTGGTCCAACTAGAAAAAAAATTGGGAAAAGAACTATATTTAATATGATTGGACCTTTAAGTAGCCCTGCCCTGGTTAAACGACAAGTAATAGGAGTTTTTGATAAAAAACTTTTAAGAATATTTGCAAATGCTTTGAACAATTTAGAAATAAAATTTGCATGGATTGTAAATAGTGAGGATGGTTTAGATGAAATTTCACCTTATGCTAAAACAAATGTAATTCAATTAAAAGATAATAAAATTTCTGAAATTGTTATTGATCCGAAAGAATTAAATGTCAATGCAGATAAATTTGAAAATCTTGTTGGTGATGATGCAAAATTTAATGCAGATAAAATGGTTGAAATATTTAGAGGCGAGGATAACGATTTTTCTAAAGCAGTATGTTTAAATGCTGCCGCAGGTTTAATAATAAATGAAACTCATAAGAATTTTGCTAATGCATATAATGATACAAGAGAACATATTTTATCAAGTAAAGTTATTAAACATTTGGAAAAAATTCAAAATGGCTGAAAATGTCCTTAAGAAAATAATTAAAAAGAAAAGTGAAAAAATAGAAAATCTAAAAAAAACTATTTCTCTTGAGTCATTAGATGAATTAATTAATTCAAACAAAATATTTATCAATTTTAAAGAAAAGATCGAAAATAATGTTAAAGAAAACAAATTTTCTATTATCGCTGAAATTAAAAAAGCTAGTCCATCAGCAGGAATAATTATTAAAAATTATGATCCTGTTAAAATAGCAAACATATACAATGATTATAATGCAACTTGTTTATCAGTCTTAACTGAAGAAGATTACTTTTTAGGTAATTTAACACATATAGGTAAAATTAAACAAAAAATTGATTTACCAATTCTTTGCAAAGATTTTTTTGTAGATAAATTTCAAATACCCCTTGCTAAAAGTTATGGGGCTGACGCTATATTAATAATTCTTGCTGGTGTTTCTGATAAACTTGCAAATGAATTATATGAAGAAGCTATAAAATTAGATATGTCTGTAATTGTTGAAGTTCACACTGTAGATGAGGCCAAAAAGGCTCTTAGATTTGAGGATGCCTTGATAGGAATAAATAATAGAAACTTAAAAACTTTAAAAACTGATATAAATACAACTTTTGATATTCATGATGTATTAGTTAGTCACCAAGGTCCTTTAATTTCTGAGAGTGGAATTAAAACAAAAGATGAACTCTTGGAACTCTCTAAAAAAACTTCTATTAAAACTTTTCTCATTGGTGAATCACTTTTGAAAAATCTTGAAAATAATTCTATTTTTTCCGTTCTTTAGTCAAATTATCCCTTATTTTAAAGGTTTTTTAACTGTTGTTAATTTACGAGAACTTTTGTAGAACATTGTTTGTACGATATTTGTTCTTATGCTTACAAAAAAACAAAAAAACTTACTTTTATTTATCAACAAGAAGTTGAGAAGTTCTGGTGTATCCCCCTCTTATGAGGAGATGAAAGAGTCTCTTAATCTAAAATCTAAATCTGGTATTCATAGACTTATCAGTGCTTTAGAGGAAAGAGGTTTTATAAAAAGACTAGCACATAAAGCTAGAGCATTAGAGGTAATTAAATTGCCAGAAACAGCTTCAGCTAATGATATTTATAATAATTTTTCTCCAAGTGTAATAAAAGGCGGATTAGATGAGGGGAACCCATTATCTGATGATTCAGAAGTACCTGTTTTAGGTAAAATAGCAGCCGGTACTCCAGTTGAGGCAATACAAAACGAAGTCTCAAGAATACCGTTACCAACCAATTTAGAAAAAAATGGTGATTATTTTGGCTTAAAAGTTCAAGGTGATTCTATGATTGAAGCTGGTATCCACGAAGGAGATACTGTAATAATTAAAAGAACAGATACAGCTGATAATGGAAAAATAGTTGTAGCATTAATAGATGAGCATGAAGCAATGCTAAAAAGAATTCGGAAAAAAGGTAAAGTCATAGCATTAGAAAGTGCTAACAGAAATTACGAAACTAAAATTTTTGGACCTGATAGAGTAAAAGTTCAGGGAGTTTTAGTATCTTTATATAGAAACTTCTAAAAAAATAGTCTAAACCATTTTAATGAAAAAAGTAGCAACTAGATTTGCTCCATCTCCTACTGGGCCTTTGCATATTGGTGGTGTAAGAACAGCTCTATTTAATTGGCTTTATTCAAAAAATCAGAAAGGTAATTTTTATCTAAGAATTGAGGACACGGATAAGGAAAGATCAAAAAAAGAGTACAAGAAACAAATAATCGAGTCTCTTCAATGGATAGGTATTAATCATGATGGACAAGAATATATACAATCTCAAAAAATTAATGATCACATAAAAGTAGCTAATGAACTATTAAAGAAAGGAAATGCATACAAGTGTTACTGCTCAAGTGAAGAAATAGAAGAACAAAAAAAGAGAGCTAAACAAAAAAAAATTCCATATGTCTACGATAGAAAATGGAGAGATAAGAATGAGAGCGAAGCACCAAATAATATAAAACCAGTAATTAGATTTAAAAGCAAAATTACAGGAAAATCCGTTTTAAAAGACTTGGTGCAAGGCGATGTAGAAATTGAAAATAATACAATCGAGGATTTTGTAATTTTACGAAATGATGGGACACCAACTTATAACCTATCTGCATCTGTTGACGATCATCAAATGAATATGACACACATAATCAGAGGGGACGACCACAAGATAAATACCTTTAAACAAATTCAGATCTATGAGGCGATGGGTTGGGATTTACCATCATTTGCTCATATTCCATTAATACATACAATAGAGGGGAAAAAACTATCAAAAAGAGATAAAGCGTCAACATTAGAGGACTATTCTAAAATTGGTATAATACCTGATGCTTTAAGAAATTACTTACTTAGGTTGGGGTGGTCTTTTGAAGATAAGGAAATTTTTACATTAGAAGAAAGTATTAAGTATTTTAATTTAAAAGGTATCGGAAAATCTCCATCAAAGTTAGATATAAGTAGAATTCTATCTATGAATGAGCATTATATTAAAAATATTGATGAAAATGATCTTTTTAATCAATTCGTAAATTATTGTGAGATCTTTAAAAGTAAAATTAAAACAGAGAAAAACGATAAAATTAAAAAGTCTTTATCATTTCTTAAAAATAAAGCTAAAACACTTGAGGATATATTCAACAACAGCCAATATATTCTTAACGACGATGTTAATTTCAATAAAGAGGACCTTAAATTAATTGATGATAAAGCTAAAAAGATAATTTCCGAATTTAATGAAAAAATTAATAAAATAAAGAAATTTAGAAGAGAAGATTTAGAACCAGTTGTTCAAGAACTAATAAAATCTAATAACACTAACTTTAAAGGTGTTGGTCAACCTTTAAGGATAGCATTAATAGGTTCAAAGTTTGGACCTGGTATTTATGATATAATTTTATCTTTAGGTAAGGATGAAGTACAAAAAAGATTAACTAATAAGACTATTGCTTAAAATTGATGCTACCTCGCTCGATGATGAAGTTTTAGATCTAATACCCTTTAAAGTTTCATTACAAACTTCTAATTGTTTTTTTCTAATATCTGGATTTTTTAGCATATAAACAACTGAATTATAAATTTGTTTAGCATTGCATTCATTTTGAAGCAATTCAGGAATAACTTCTCTATTGTTAATAATATTTATAATGTTAGCAAATTTTACATTAACCAATAATTTAAAAATCATAAAATTTATAAAGTTTAACTTATAAATAATTATTGAAGGAACATTGGCATTACAAACTTGTAAAGATACTGTTCCAGACTTGCACACAGCAAAAATAGAGTTCGATAATATCTCTCTTTTCATGTTTTCATCTGAAACCACGTCAATATTTTCTATGTTTTTGACTTTAATGTAATCAATTATTTGTTCTTTATTTTCATCTGTTGCATGAAATACAAAATTATAATTAGGATCTTTTTTGTTCATTATAATGATAAATTGAACTAATATTGGTAAAAGAACATTTGTTTCTGAATTTCGACTACCTGCAAAAATTGATATAATTTTTTTTTCTTTAGAAACAAGGTCGTTTATATTTATCTTATTTAGACCTGTATTTTCAATTAATGGGTGACCAACAAAAGTGTTTTTTATATTTTCACTATCAAAATATTTTTTTTCGAAATCAAACAATAAAAGTACATGATCAATGAATTTTTTTATTTTTTTTACTCTATTTTTTCTCCAAATCCATACTTGTGGTGCCACATAATGAATTGTTTTTATTTTAGGATTTCTTTTTTTTACTATTTCAGCAACTCTTAATGTAAAATCAGGGCTATCAACACTAAATAAAATGTCAGGTTCAAATTTTAAAATTTCATCTGCTGTTTGATTAATCCTTTTTCTAATTTTGAAAATATTATATAAAACACTCGTAAAACCTAGATAAGTAATTTCTTTCAATTCAAAAATAGATTTAATACCAATATTTTTTAAATTTACACCACCTACGGATAAATATTCAATATCATTATTATCTTTTTGAATTTTGGAAATAGCAGTTGATGCAAGTTTATCGCCAGATGGTTCGCCAGTTAATACAAATATTTTTTTCATCTTATTGAAATAAAGATTTTATTTTTATTAGCAAATTTAATGCACTTTATTTTATCTAAAAAAATATTTTTTTTAGACTTCATAGCTATACCTTTTAATCCATATTTTTTGCAGTCTTTGAGCGTTTGAAGCCCTATAGTTGGCAAGTCCATCCTTAAATCCTGTTTTTTTTTTGGAAATTTGATTAAAATACCGCCTGAATTATTTTTCAATTTCGACAACATTTTTTTTGTACCCTGTTTGCCTTCCTTAACAATAATTTTATTATCTTTTACTACCAATGCTTGTACATGATCTAAATTATTTGACTTATTTAAAAACCTTATTCCTTGATTAATTGACCTATTATCATTAATTGAAGGTTTTACTTTAGTAAAATTGCCTTTTTTAGCATTTAATTCAGGATTGAAATAAGTTGATCTTATAACTTTAATTTTTTCATTATTAAGAACTTTAATTATAGCTTTTATTATAGCTGCATCGCCTAATTTAGCAGCTTTAATAACACTCGGCATATAATAAATCCCCTTTAAATCCAATCTTAAAGAGTTAAATTTAGGTTTAGCGATTTTTCCTGCAAAAAGAACCTTATTAGATTTTTTTTCTTTTATTAAGTCTATAATTTTTCCAAATTTTCCAATACTTATTCTGTAAGAATTTTTTTCTTTTGCAAATTTATTATTTTTTGAAAAATCAATGATAAAATAATTCTTATTTAATTTTTTTACTTTTTTAAGAACAATTTTTGAAAAATTGGTATCGCCTAGAAATAAACCAAACATTTTATTTAAAAAAAGGTGTACATATTGGTCTTTTTTTATCTTTCTCTAAAAACTCTACAACGTCTTTTACTAAATTATTTTTTTTAAGTTCAGACTTTAAATTTTTTAAGTTCTCAGTTAAATTTTCACTTTTAAATATCTCTTTATAAGCTTCAGTTAATGCGATTATCGCTTTATTTGATATTTTTTGTCTTCTTAATCCTATTAAGTTTAGTCCTTGAAGAACACTTCTGTTGCCATGAACCATTGCATAAGGAATAACATCTCTGACAACACCACACATACCCCCAATCATTGCGAACTTACCTACCCTAGTAAATTGTTGGACCGCTGAGTTGCCTCCTATAATTACATTTTGTTCAATATGTGCGTGGCCACCAAGAGGTACATTATTGGCCAAGATTACATTGTCCTCAACAATACAATCATGTGCCACATGAGATGAAACCATGAATAAACAATTATTCCCAACTTTTGTCAAACCGCCACCTCCAATTGTTCCTGTATTAATAGTTACATATTCTCTAATTTTATTCCCATCACCTATTTCAAGTTTAGTATCCTCTCCATTATATTTTAAATCTTGGGGTTGATTACCAATTGAGGCAAATGAATAAATCTTATTTTTCTTACCAATTTTGGTTTTACCTAAAATGTGGACATGAGACTGTAAAATTACCTCATCACCTATTTCAACATTTGGTCCTACCACACAATAGGGACCAATTTTTACCTTTGAAGAAATTTTAGCCTTTGGATCTATTATTGCAGTATCGTGAATCATTATTTATTTTCTCTTAAAAACTCTCTCAAATTTTTTGCTGGATATCCCATAACCTTAGAATTATCTGGTATATCTTTTATAACTCCACTCCCTCCAGCGATGTCTACATTATTTCCAATTTTTAAATGACCTGATATTCCGGCCTGACCTCCAATTCTTACATTATTACCAATAGTTGAACTTCCAGCTATTCCAACTTGGCCAGCGATTATTGCATTTTCTCCAATCTTTACATTGTGCGCTATATGTATTTGGTTGTCTAAAAATGTATTTCTACCAATTTCAGTGTTAGACATTGAACCCCGATCAATCGTTGCACCGCAACCAATTTCGCAATATTCATTAATTATTACAATTCCTATATGTGGATATCTAAAATTTTTTTTTTTATCTGGAAAAAATCCAAACCCTTTTTTTCCAATGATACAATTATCAAGAATAGTAACATTATTTTTTATTATCGAATTTCTTACGATTGTATTTGACCCAATTTTACAATTATCACCAATTTGAACGTTTTTTTCTATAATTGAATTATGACCAATTAAACAATTAGATCCAATTTTAACATTTTCTCCCACCAAAACATTTTTACCATGGTTAATATTACCAAAATCTTTATTTTCAATATTAAAAACTTTATTATCAAATTCATCCTCTATTGAATCTGGATAGAATTCTTTAGTAATTCTTGCAACGGCAGTAAGGACATTACTTACAATGATAGGTTGACAAGTGTTTGGTAGAAAATCTTTTAATAAGTCTGAAGTTAAACAAAATGATGCTTTAGTTATTTTCGCTTCATCTTTATATTTTTTCGAATGAAAAAAAGTTATAGAATTCTTATTGGCATTATTTAGATCTTTTATATCAAAAAGATTAAAATCAGTTTTTTTTTCATTAGTAATCTTTAATATATTGAAAATTTGAGTAAGACCTATTGGTCCTTTGTTTAAAAAAAAGGGATTAGACATGACTGCTTTTATCAAAGCAAAGTAACTTTTGTAGTAAACAAATATTGCTGATTATTTCCTGTCAACAATAGTAGCTGACCATATTGCGTCAGCAACTTTAGTATTGTCTACAAAAGCGTCACCTTTATATTTCCATACTCTTCCGTGTGATCTAATTGCTTCTATTTTTAATTCAAGTTTGCAAATTGGTATTACAGGATTTCTAAAACGTGCTTTTTCAACACTCATTAAAAAAACTAATTTGTTTTCATATGTAGATTTATCTAAACCGTGCGCGGTCAATGCAGCAGCTGCTTGCCCAAAAGACTCAACTATTAATACACCTGGCATAACAGGTTGCCCAGGGAAATGTCCATTTACAAAAAAACTATCTTTTTTAACATTTAAAACAGCTGTAGCAGATTTTAATTTTTTTATATCGTATAACTCATCTATTAACAACATTGGCTCTCGATGTGGTAGTAGTTCTTCAATTTGTTTTTTATTTAATTTTTCCATTTACTTAATTTTTGTATTAATTATCTTTAATATATCTGCTGTAATATCATTTTTAGATTTTGCCATGAATATATTTTTTTTATCAATAATTATATCAATAGAATTTTTTTGCATATATTCTTGAACAATTGGGTTTATAAGTTTTAAAAAATTATTAAGTTCTTCATTTCTTTTAATATTTAAATCTTTGATAGTTTTTTTTCTCAATTCTTCAAAAGATTTAGCTTCCTTTCTCAATAATGTAATTTTATTATTCAATTCTTTTTCAGAAATTAAATTTTTAGTTTTTTTAATTTCCTCATTTTTCTTTGCTAAATCGTCCTCAAACTTTTTTAATTTTTTTGTTTCTTGGTCTCTAATATTTTCAATTTTTTCAATTATTGATAGTGCAGGTTTTGATTTGTTTATTATTAATTCTACGTCTAAGAAAGCTATTTTTTCAGAAGACCAACAATTAAATGATCCACATAGATAGAAAATAATTATTAAAAAAAAATTTTTTCTTATCAAAATGTGGTTCCCAGATTAAATTTAAATGTTTCTGTTCTATCAGTATCAGCTTTACTAATTGGGTGTGAAAAAGACACACTTAAAGGACCTACTAATGTAAACCAATCAACTCCGATACCTATTGATGATCTAATCTTATTTGTATCACTTAAGCTTGAATCGTAATCAATTCCCCAAACATTTCCAGCATCTAAAAACATTGAAACATCCATATTTTGAATGTTTGGCATGAGTTGTGGGATAGATGTTTGAATATTTACTGAAGAGGCATAATTTCCTCCAATAAAATCATTTCCATCCTTAGGACCAACGCCACCACTAACAAATCCCCTAAGTCTATGACCTGGCAAAAATATTCTTTCGGATAATTTAATATCATCATTGGTTAACGAAGTAGATGATTTTGCGTAAAAAGAGAGCTTTGTGACATTATCTTGATATAATTCCTCAAAAAATGAAAAAATATATGTATTTGTTAAAGAATTATTTTCACTGATAACCGGTAAATTTACTGCATAAAAGCTTCTAAATCCATCCGAAGTTTTATACTTTTGATTACGTTTATCATAATCTAAATCTATATTTAAAAATGTATCCCAGTAATTTCCAGCCTGAGCTTTTTGTCTCGTTGAGGCTGAGCTGTTAGTTTCAATTTTTTCATAAAAAGAATCTTGCCCAATACCAATGATAACATCATCTTGATATTCAAAACTTGTTCCAAATCCAAAACCAGTTTTGTTAGTTTTATAACCAGAATCAGTTAATCTATCAGTTTCTAAAGATTGAACATTAAAGTTCACAGATTTGTCCGAATTCTTAAAATTTGGATTTTTAACTCGCAATTGACCCTTAATAGTTTCCTCTGAAACAGTCAACTCACTAGTTAATCCAATACCACGGCCAAGGTAATTATTTTCTTTTACTGCAAAGCTAAATGAGGTTCCATCAGTTCCAACACCAGCTCCTGCCATTATCTCTCCGGTGGCTTTTTCCTCAATTGTGATATCTATTATTTTACTCTTATCATCATTGTTAATTATCTCACTATTTACAGATTTAAAAATATTAAGAGCTTTTATATTATTGATTGATTTTGCCGTTAATATTGAATTAAACTCATCTCCTTCATCAATTAATAATTGATTCCTGATTACATTTTCTTGAGTAATATTATTTCCATAAATATTAATTCTACTGATAGAATATTTTTCTCCTTCAGAAATAGTGAAAGTCAAATCAATTTTATCCTCATAAACATTTTCATTTACTTTTGATTCTAAAGTCTTATACTCTTTATCAAGAATTATCGTATCTATCTCATCTAAAATTTTTTCAATAGTAAATAAAGAATATTTTTTACCCTTAATTTTCCCGAAAAAATTTTTTAAATCATCAAAATTTTTTTGGTCAAAATCTAAAGGCAATTTTAGAGAAATCTCATTAAAAGAATATCTTTTATTAGGAATAATATTATATATCAACTCAAATTCGGTATCATTTATCATTCTAGCAAAAGAAGAGTTAATCTTTACATTGTAAAATCCTTTATTAAGATAAAAATTTTTCAGTAGTCTTTCATCTAGACTTATAAGATTCTGGTTTAAATATTTCTTTCCAGATATAAATTTCCAAAATTTATATTCTTCACTTACAATAATTGATCTAAGCTTTCTATCTTTAAAAATTTTATCACCAATAAATGAGATTTTTTTAATTTTAGCTTTATCGCCTATTTCCACATTATATATCAAATTAACTTTGTTATCTAATAAATTTTCGACTATTACATCTACTTTAGAAAAAAAATACCCTTTTTGTTTTAAAATTTCTGTTATTTTTTTTTTATCTTTTAAAAATGAAATTTCGTTATAGGAGGTTCTAGCTTTAACTTTTAGGTTTTTGTTAAGCTCCTCAATTATTTTTTTTGCCTTAGGACCTTTAATCTCAACATTTTCTACTAATGGATTCTCCAAAACAACAATTTTTAACGTATTTTTTTTAATAGATATTTTTACATCTTCAAAAAAAGTCGAGTCATAAATTCTTTTTAGGATTTCATTTAAATCTTTATTATCAATGTTCTCTCCAATATCTATTTTAGTAAACATTTTAATTGTTTCACTCGATATTCTCTTATTTCCTGAAATTTCAATGTTATTT
>CABZHM010000023.1 GCA_902525625.1 uncultured Pelagibacteraceae bacterium
AGCTTCATCATCCTCATTAAAAACAGTTACGTAAAGCCTATCTTTATCAAGACCAAAGTCTTTGGTTATCAAATTCCACGCCAGTTCTATTCCTCTTTCTTTAAAATAATCTCCAAAAGAAAAGTTTCCTAACATTTCAAAAAAAGTATGGTGTCTTGGAGTGTAACCAACATTTTCTAAATCATTATGTTTGCCGCCTGCTCTCACACATTTTTGCGAGGTGGTTGCCCTTTGATAATCTCTTTTTTCTAAACCCGTAAATACATTTTTAAACTGGACCATTCCTGAATTAGCAAACATCAATGTCGGATCATTATTTGGCACTAGATTACTAGACTCAACAATCTTGTGGTCATTTTTCTCGAAGTATTTAAGGAAAGTACTTCTTATCTGATTTAAAGATTTGTCTGCCATATTTTTAAAATACAGCTTTTTTGTTCTATGTCTAGATAACGATAAGGGGGAAAGGCGCTTATAATAAGCGCCTTTATAATTTAAAGATGACCTTTAATTCTAGTTCTTTTTAGGAGGAGTAGCTTCTTTATCTGCTTCTTCTTTTTCTACTACTTTCTTCTCTTTTTCAATTTTTTCAGGGCTTAGTGGATTTCCCTCAATTTTCTTTGAAATCACACCAGCTTTTTCTCTAATTGCCATTTCAATTTCTGCAGCAACTTGTGGATTTTGAGCTAAATAAACTTTGGCGTTTTCTCTTCCTTGCCCAATTTTCTCACCCTTGTAAGCATACCATGCTCCTGATTTTTCAATAATATCAGCTTTAGCACCTAGGTCTACTAATTCACCCATTTTGCTAATTCCTTTGCCATACATTAAGTCAAACTCAACAACTTTAAATGGTGGTGCAACTTTATTCTTAACTACTTTTACTCTAGTAGAGTTACCAATAATTTCATCTTTATCTTTGATGGCACCAATTCTTCTAATATCCATTCTTACAGATGAATAAAATTTAAGTGCATTTCCACCTGATGTTGTTTCAGGGCTTCCAAACATAACTCCAATTTTCATTCTAATTTGGTTAATGAAAATCATCATTGTGTTTGTGTTTGAAATTGAACCAGTTAATTTTCTTAAAGCTTGACTCATCAATCTTGATTGAAGACCAACATGATGATCACCCATCTCACCTTCAATTTCAGCTTTTGGAGTTAAAGCTGCTACAGAGTCAATTACGATAACTGAAATAGAACCTGATTTTACCAATGTATCTGCTATTTCTAAAGCTTGCTCACCCGCATCTGGTTGGGAGATTAAAAGCTCTTCAGTATTTACTCCTAATTTCTTTGCATAAACTGGGTCTAATGCATGCTCTGCATCAACGAATGCACAAATGCCACCAGCCTTTTGAGCTTCAGCAACAACTTGTAATGCTAATGTTGTTTTTCCAGAAGACTCTGGTCCATAAACTTCAATAATTCTTCCTTTAGGTAAACCGCCTATTCCTAAAGCTAAATCCAAACTTAAAGAGCCTGTAGATATCGACTCGATATCCATAGCTCTTTTTTCACCTAGCTTCATTACTGAACCTTTTCCAAAATTATCTGTGATTTGGCTGATTGCAGCTTCTAAAGCCTTATTTTTCTCTTTATTTTCCAATTCTTGATTTTTAGTAGATTTAACTACTTTTAAGTTATTTTTAGTCATTTTTTGCCTTTTTTTTTACGTTTTTTAACACTCGAATCATAAAATAAATGTACACATTTTGTTCTCATTAGCAAGATTTATTTATTTGGCCAAAAAAGCCTCTTTTTATCGTAATTTTAGATAATCACTGTTAAGTAAACCGATAGATTTAAGCAAATTAAATTGAGAAAGAATAAAGTTTCTTTCAGAGTCGGCTAAAGAAATTTGAGCATTCAATAAAATAGAATTAGATTGAATAACTTCAAGAGTAGTTCTTCCAGAAGAACCACTATTATACTCTGCTGTGATACCTTCATTAGCAATTTCAGCAGCTCTTACTTGTAATTGAACAGAATTGAGTAAACTTTTGCTAGTTTGAAAATTGGACCATGCGCTTGCAACATTAGTTTGGTTTTGTTTAACCTCACTATCTAAAATTAAACGTGATCTATTTTCTATATTTTTATTTTTATTTAACGAAGCCAAATTTTTTCCACCTGAATAAAATGGCCAAGTAACAGTCGCTTTTAAAGTTTCTTTTTCCCGCTCATCGTAAGTAGCACTTAAATCATCTGAGTAGGACTTTTCTAAAGATAATTTTGCGGTTGGTACTAATTCTGATCTAGCAATCGAGGTATCTTCTTTCGATTGTTCATATTCCATTTCAGCAATAATTAAATCTGGATTGCTTTTTTTTGATTGTTCTATAGCTGAGTTTAAACTTCCTGGTATTTGGTAATTAATTAGAGAACTTTTATCTAATGATTGAGCATTATCTAAAGGTCCAATAATATTTTCATAATTTAACTTGCTAGTTAAAAGATCACTTTGAGCTTGAATGAAACTTGCCTCAGCTCCAGCTAATGATGACTCTGATTGTGAAACATCAGATAAACTAATTTGACCTCTTTCAAGTCTAATTCTATCAGTTTCAACTTGTCTACTTAAAAGCTCAACGTTAGCTCTATTAATTTCTAATTTTTCATTTGCTGAAATTAATCCAGTATATGCTGCTACAGTTTTATATAAAATGTCTTGTTCTTTTTTTAAAAGTTTTGCTTTAGCTAAGTTGATACCAATTTTACTTTTTGACAAATCGGCACCTCTGCCAAAATCAAATAATGTTTGAGTAACTGAGATTGATTTAGTTTCCGTATCTACATCAGTAATTGCAGCATTTGACCCATCTCTATTTGTTAATTTGTCTGTATCATCTTGGCTCTTTGATCCTTCTAAAGTAATTGTTGGAAAATATAAACTCATTGAGATTTTAAGCTCTTGTTCGGAAATACTGATATTTTCTCTTTCAGCATTTAATTCAGAATTATTTTTATAAGCTTTTTTTAAGGCTTCATTAAATGTTTCGGCATAACTATTTAAAGCTGAAAATAAAAAACTAAATATAAATATTAAAATCTTTTTCATTTATTCTTATATATCGCAGATTTAATTTGGTGGTTACTGTTAAGATTAATGATTATTGACGCGTATTTTGGCATATGTCTAAACATATTTTGTGTAACTCTTTGATAAGTTTGCATGAAACTCAATACATCTTCTTTGTTCATAATTTTAGTGTTTGAGCTTTTTTTACTTTTTATCCAAAGTTTTCTCTCTTGTTTTAATCTCCATTTTTGCAACAAACTAAAATCTTTAGCTTTTAAATAAATTAAACAATTTAATTGGGAATATAATTTTCTATACTTTGTTTTCAATTGATCATTAACGTATTTTCTCCAAATTTGTTTTTGATCTTTAGTTTTTTCCATTGAATTGATTGTTTTTTTTAAAGTATCATTTTTTTCAGATTTTGCTCCAACACACCATCCCTCAAATATAATTACATCAGGTTTTTTCTTCAAATTATACCAATGCCTTTTACTAAACCTATCGTCGATAGCTTTGTTAAATGTCGGTAATCTTAATCTTTTGAATTTTTTACTTTTTGACTTTTTAAAGAAGTCTAACATCATATTTATATCATGTGTCCCAGGAACTCCTCTAGTTAAAAGCTTAGGATGAACCCTTTTTGATAGGCTTATTCTCTCTTTTCTCGTTTTATAAAAATCATCTATTGAAATTCTGAAAACATTTAATTTAAAGTATTTAGTTAAGATAATTCTAATTAGAGAACTAATTGTAGTTTTACCTGTACCTTGACCTCCTGCTAAACCCACGAAATAAGGTTTTTTCTTTTCTGCCTTTTTACCTATCCAAAAACATAATGGAATTAGGAACAATTTAATCATTCTTTCTTTATTCTTAAATCTATCAGCTTTTGTCTCTTGAGATTTAATAAACCTTAAACAATCTTTTTTTACCTTACCAAAACATAAACTAAATTGTTTCATGTAAATTATTTTTTGTCTAATGGGTGATTTTGACCATCGTTTACCGGAACATCCTTCATTTCAAAAGTATTTATTTCATCAATACACCCAACATTAAATCCTGTCATGGCTGGATTTATTCTTGGGTTATGGTGAGTATAAATTCCACAGTCAGAACAGAAGAAATGTTTGGCAACTTTTGAATGAAATTGATAAAGTTTTAATTTATCCTCACCTTTAACAATTTTAAAATCCTCGTTTTTTACCATAGACATAATTGCTCCTTTTCTTTTACAAATAGAACAATTACATTTAATTACTTTAGCTAAATCACCATCTAAGTTTATTTCAGCCTCAATAGCTCCACAATGACATACTAACTTTTTCATTTTTATTTTCTATCCTTTATATGGTTTTGACCATCATTTACAAAGGTCTTTAATTTAAATAATTCATTTGGTTCTATTTCATCAATACATCCAACATTAATCCCAAAAGTGTTTGGATCACTTCTTCTCAAATTATGAGTATGTGTTCCACATTCTGAACAAAAATGATGCTTTGCTACTCTTGTATTAAATTGATAAGTTTTAATTTTATCTTGTCCTTTTACGACCCTTAAATCGTTTTTACTTATTGTTATAATCATTGTCCCCTTTCTTTTACACATGGAACAATTACATCTCATTAATTCATTTATTTTTTTTTTTAAATCAATCTGAATTTCAATCTCTCCACAATGGCACGTAAGTTTTTTCATATTGATATTAATTTAAACTATCCTTGGTTGAAGTTATCCACAAGCATACAAAATATAGTTTTGATGTTCACGTTTTGATTCACTTTTGATTCAATTACGGACTCAAAATACAACCTATTGACTGTATTGTATAAGTGCGCTACAAATAAGAACAAAACAAGAACATGAAGCTCACTATTCCTTATTATCTGCATAAAGCTGGCGCTGGTTTTCCCTCACCTGCCACTGATTACATCGAAGAAGATATCGATCTGAACATGCATTTAATCAAAAACGTTCCAGCTACTTTCATCATAAGAGTACAAGGAAAATCCATGGTCGATGTTGGGATTAACGATGGAGATTTATTAGTTGTCGATAAAAGTTTAAAACCAAAAAACTTTTCAACCGTTATTGCAAATGTTCATGATGAACTTGTAGTTAAAACTTTAGTTCAAGAAAGAGATAAAAAATTTTTATCATCCGGATCTAAAAATTTTTCAGACAGAATTTTAATCAACGAAGAAGAAGATGTCTTTGTTTGGGGGGTTGTGACCTATGTCATTCATTCAACGTACTAAAAAAATAGGATTAGTTGACTGTAATTCTTTCTACGTTTCTTGTGAAAGATTATTTAATCCTAGAATAAGAAAAAAACCTGTGGTGGTTTTATCAAATAATGATGGTTGTATCATTTCTAGATCCAATGAAGCAAAAGCGTTAGGAATTAGAATGGGTGAGCCTTACTTCAAGGCAAAAAACATTATTGTAAAAAATAAGGTTGAAGTTTTTTCATCAAATTATTCATTATACGGAGATTTATCTAGAAGAGTAATGAGAACTCTTAAAAGATTTAACACTGAAATAGAAGTTTACTCAATTGATGAAGCGTTTATAGATTTATCCAATTTTCCAGACTCAGAGGTTGAAAAAGTTGGAAGAGAAATTAGACAAACAGTTTTACAGTGGACTGGTATCCCAACTAGTATTGGTATTGCTAAAACTAAAACCTTAAGTAAAGTTGCAAATCACATCGCAAAGAAAAAACAATCAGGAGTAACAAGTTTAATTGCTATTGAAAATTTAGATCCAATCTTAGAAAAAGTTGAAATTAATGATGTGTGGGGTGTTGGTAGACAACTTACAAAGTTTTATCAAAAGAACGGAATTTATAATGCAAAACAACTTAAAAATAAATCCAATACCTGGATTAAAAAATGTTCTAATGTTTTAAGCTCGAGAACTGCGATGGAACTTAGAGGAGTTCCTTGTATTAATTTAGAGACTACTCAAACAAAAAGAAAAAGCTGTGTAGTTTCAAGATCATTTGGTAAAAAAATAGAGAGTTTTCAAGAATTAAAAGAAGCAGTTGCTAATTATTGTTTGAATGCTTCTGAAAAAATTAGATCAGAATCTTTAGTTGCAAAAGCTATCACGGTATTTGTTAGAACCAGTCCTTTCCAAAGAAATTATGGTTATTATTCAAATTCGAAAACTGTCGACTTTCCAATTGCAACTAACAATAGTCTTGAGACTGTTAAAACTGCAATTACAATACTTGAGAATATATTTAGGAACGGCTGTCGTTATCAAAAAGCAGGAGTTATGCTTACAGGATTACGAGATGATGATGGTAGAAAAAATTTATTCTCATCAGAAAAAGATGAAAAAATAAAAACTTTAATGAAATCAATTGATAATACTAATTATAGATATGGTAGATCAACTTTAAGTCTTGCAAGTGCTGGGGTTCACAAAAAATGGAATATGCGAAGACAGTACTCTTCTAAAATAGATACAGCTGATTTTTATTGTTTACCCACAATTAAGGTAATCTAAAAAAACCATCAACCAGTATTTTTCATTGCAGCTGAAATACCAGCTATGGAAGTTAGTAAAGCATCATTAAGATATTGCTTATTTTTTGAGTCTTTATTAACTTGAAGTTTTTTTATCACAGTAGGTTGGATAATATTCAATACCTCAGAGTATATACTTCTAGCTATAATTGGAGATCTAAATTGTTTTCTAATAATAACTATTTCTTTAGGTGTAATTTTCTTATTCAGTTTTTTAATGACATCAAATTGAAATCTAAGTTTCTTACCAACTCTCTTTAAACTATCGTCTGCTAAATATTCTTCGTATATTTTTGATATCTCTGGATCAGCTTTTGCGATAACCATATCTAATGTATCAAGCATAGAATTGAAAAATGGCCAATTTTTCTCCATATCCAATAAAGTTTTTCTAAATTGATAAATGTAAGAATATCTTAATGCCTCTGCACTTCCAAGCCATGCTGGGAGCATAAGTCTTATTTGTGTCCAAGCAAAAACCCAAGGTATTGCTCTTAAACTTTTTATATTGTCAATATTTTTTCTTTTTGATGGTCTCGAACCTATTGAAAGTTTTCCAAGAGCCTTGTGTGGGGTGACTGTTTCAAAGTATTTTATAAATTCTAAACTTTGGTTAATATTCTTTCTATAAGAGCTTTTTGATATATCTGACATTTTTTCAATTAAGTTTCTCCAATTATTTTTAGGGGATGGTGGTGGATTTAAAGTAGCCTCAGTGACAGCACCTATATAACTACACAAATTATAATTAGCTAAGGGCTCATAACCATATTTTTGCTGAATAACTTCACCTTGATCAGTAATTCTAATTTTACCGTTAACAGAGTCGGGAGGTAGTGATCTGAGTGTTGCTTGAATTGGACCACCACCTCTTCCTGCAGATCCACCTCGTCCATGAAAAAAAATAACCTCTATTTTAAATTTCTTTGCCAAACTCACTATTTCCTCTTGAGCCTTATACTGATGCCAACTTGCACATATTTTACCAGCATCCTTACTTGAGTCTGAATACCCAATCATAACTTCCTGTTTATAATCAATCAATTTTCTATACCATCTTTGTGAGAATAAAGTCTGCATTATAGATTTTGAATTAATAAGGTCGTCCAAAGTTTCAAATAAAGGCACAACTCTTAACTTATTTTTAATTTTTGCCTCCTTTTGTAAAAATAAAACAGATAATAAATCAGAGGCTGAAGTTGTCATTGATATGACATAGGCTCCTAAACTTTCGCTTGGTTCATTAGCTAATGTCTTAAAAGTAGACCAAACCTCCTTATTTTCGGCATTTTTAAATTGAAAACTATTTATATGATTTTTTTTTGCAATTATTTGTTTTTTTAAAAATTCAATCTTTTGACTTTCGCTAAATTTTAAATAGTTTTTACTGTATTTCCTCTTAATGAATTCACTTATTAATTGACTATGTCTAGATGACTCTTGTCTAATGTCTAGTCTTGCTAAATTTATACCAAAACATTTAGCTCTTCTCATTAAATCTAGTAATTCCCCACTAGCAATATTTTCATTTTGATTTTGTTCAAGAGACTCCCTTACTACTCTAAGTGGCTTCAGTATTTCTTCACGAGAGCTTAATAATTTTTTGTGATTTAAGGGTTTTTTATTTACTAAATGTTGTTCAATGGATCTGTGCGTTGTTCGAATTTTGTCCCTTAAAGGTCTTAAAAAAACTCTATAAGGCTCAAATGATTTTCCAACTTCTTTAAGAATTTTTTTTGAGCATTTTTTCATGGAATAAGATCTAATTATTTTAGTAAGCGCTTTCTCGTAAAGTTTTGCAGCTTCCCATCGAGATAATAAAATTACTTTTCTTGTGACATCAGCAGTTACATTGGGATTACCATCGCGATCACCACCCATCCATGAACCAAATACTATTGGATTAAAATTTTTAGGTAAACTTTTGCCCATATTTTTAACAAATATAGAGTTTAATTTTCTGTACACTTTTGGAACTGTATCCCACAAACTATCCTCAATTATAGCTAGTCCCCACCTAGCTTCGTCAAAAGGTGATGGTCTTGCCCTTTTTAAATCATCCGTGTTCCAAATAATTGTCAATTCATCAAAAAGTTCTTTATCAAGTATTTTCAATTTAGAAGGAAAATTTTTTAATAACTCCCTTTGCTCAAGTATCTCAATAATCTTATGATGCTTTTGAATTAAAGTTCTTCTTTTAACCTCAGTTGGATGGGCGGTTAAAACTATACCAATATTTAAGTTTTTGGCCAAGTTATATATTTTATTTTTTGAAATATCTTTTTTGAATAAATTTTCAAAGATTTCCTCAATAAATAGGTTCTGCTTATTTAACTTTTTTTTGTTATTTTCATACTTATTTAAACTTCTAGAGGCGTCTACTAATTCCGCTAAATTAATGAAATTCATAAAATGTGAAAATGCTCTAGTCAATTTAAAAGTATTTTTAGGACTCAGTTTTTTAATAACATTTATCACCTTGCTATTTAATCTTTTTTGATTTGGATTTTTTTTATTAGCTTTTGATAATTTTCTAACTTTTTCTACTAAATCAAAAAACTTTTGACCTTCCTGCGTAATTATAACCTTTCCAAGTATGTTTCCTAAATATTTAACATCCTCTCGTAAAAGTTTAGTTGGAATTCTCTCGTAATATAAATCCTTTTTTTTCATTTTATTTGTTCAATATTCTTTATTTGACTTAATGAACTTTTAAATTGCTCAATATTCTCTCTTAGTGCTAAATTTGATACTGTATAGACAGCAATTAACAATAAAATTAATGGTACAGAGGTAATTATAGAAGCATTACTCTTTATAAGCAAAATATATATTATTATAAAGAGTGCTGATCGTATTAAAAAAGTTTTTTTAAAAACACTTATTATCGAGAGTGAGTGTTTTATTAGACTTGCAAAACTCATTTTCGATGGTCCGAAATATCTAACTCCTCTAACCGATGGTATTTTTATAAAATTTTTTTCAATTTTAGACAATGATCCTGAAAAACTATTCCATGTAGCTTTTTCATTGACCATTTTTTCAACAACAGTTTTTGGTAAACAGGTAAAATTACCAAATTTTATTAATTTGCCAGTAAAAGTAAAAGTTATCAATTTATGCATTTGATAACAAACTTTAAATAATAAGCTCTCTGATCTTTTTATCCTCTCCCCGACTACTGTAATACCATTTGTGTTTTTAATTTGATTTAAAAAATCTTTTATTTCCTCAGGTCTATCCTCACCATCCCCATCCATTGGTATTACATAGTCAAATTCTTCTTTATCAAAAATATATTTCAACCCAGTGGCTATACACCTTGCATGGCCTTGGTTTTTTTTCATGTTTAAAACCTTTATAGATCGAATATTATCAAAATTCATCTCATCATTTGGTCGATCATGATTTGAAGAATCGTTAACAACAATAATGGATATCTCAAAATTTTCATCTATCTTTAAATTGTCAATTTCCTCAAAAAGTTTAAAAGCAGAGTGCCAATCATTATAAATAGGGATTACAATTTTTACTTTCATAATTTTTAATATCTCCCAAAACAGATATCTTCCAAACAAATAAATTGACTTGATTTATCCAAAATTTCTTTTTTAGTAAACCCTTCCCACCTTGGTCTTGATTTTAAGTGATAGGATAAATTGCCTGCCTTCCACTCATCTCCTGTGACAAACTCAATTTCTTTTTCAAAATCTTGTTGCCAAGTAAATTGAACCTTAGCT
>CABZHM010000024.1 GCA_902525625.1 uncultured Pelagibacteraceae bacterium
ATAATAATTTTCTTATTGATAACAAAAAGTAATGTGTACAGACCTGATGCTTATTTATATCATCTTCCATTTGTTGATATTTTAAATCATAACAAAATTATTATTGGTCTCTCAAATCTACATTTTAGATTTGGTCATACATCAATAATTCAATATTCATCATCTATTTTTAATAATTATATATTTTTAAATAATGGAATTTTTTTTCCTTTAGCTATTGTTGCTTCAGCCATTATAACTAATTTCATATTAAATTTATTTAATTCCATAAAAAAAAATAAATATGATATACAATTTTTTTTTATCCTATTTGTAGTAATCTTTATTTCTTATAAAATGAACAGATATGGTGAGTATGGAAATGATGCACCTGCACATTTTATGTTTTTTTACTTAATTTCTGAAATTTTAAAATCTTCGCCAGAAAAAAATTATAACGTGCCAGAATTAATATTAATAAGTGCTTTTATATTAATGAATAAAGTAACAATGGGATTTTCAATTATATTACCATTTTTATTTAAAAAATTTTCTACATCTTTAATAATAAATAAAACAAATTTTTTTACCTTAATATTTTTATTTTTGTGGTTTACCAAGAATATTCTAATATCTGGTTGTATTATTTATCCAATAAAAAACTTGTGTTTTTCTGGCTTAAGCTGGTCTGATATTAAATTAACTGAAAAGGTTTCTGTTGAAACTGAAGCTTGGGCTAAAGGTTGGATTGATCAAAAAGGTGAGGACAAATTTTCTACCAGTAATTACATAAAAGATTTTAATTGGATTGAAACATGGTCTCAAACTCATTTGAAGAAAATAAATTCTATTTTTTCGCCATATATAATATTTTTGTTTATTATATTTCTTATTCTCTTAATTAAATCTAAAAAAAATAATTATGCTAATAAACCTTTAATTTATATTTATCTAATTAGTTTATTGGGTACTTTTTCGTTGGTCTGGTTTCTGAAAGTTCCAGTATTTCGGTTTGGATACTCTTACATAATTTCATTTGTGTGTTTAATTTTAGCTTATTTCATTTATTCAAGAAATAATTTAGAAAATAAAAAAATTTTTATGTGTATAATCTTTCTATGTATTTCAATATTTGTTATAAAAAATTCTATTAGAATATTTGACCCCAGTAAAATTCATTTTGGAAGAATTTGGCCCAAAATCAAATTATTTGATAAAAAGGAAGAGTTAAAAGAGATTAAAGTTAATAATTTTACATATTATGAAAGCCCTTCAGAGTGTGGTTTTGGTTACCCACCTTGCACGAATTATAAAAATCTCAAACTTAAATCAAATATTGTTAATTCCTATGTAGTTTTAGAAAAACTTTTTTGACCATGTTTTTGGTGTAAGATCATTATCGATTTCTAAATCATAATTATAGACAAATTTTTTAACACCGTTTTTTTTTATAAATTCTGCCATTCTCTTTAGTGACATGTCAACATCATACTCAGTTTTGTAACCTAGTATTTCTCTAGCTTTATCTGCAGAACAATTTGAATATTTAACCTCATTAGGCCTATCTGGATAATAGATTGGATCTTTATTAAATTTCATAATATTAGATACTTTTCTATATAACTCATTTATAGTAATGTAATTTTCATCAGGACCAATATTAAAAATTTGAGAAATAATATTTGGATCGGTTGCCAGTTTATCGATACAATAGATACAATCATTCACATCTGAAAATGATCTTGTCTGTTCTCCATCTCCATAAATTACTGGTTGTCTGTTTTGTAACATTAGATTAATCATTATTGCAGCAACATTTCTAAAAGGATCATCATATTTTTGTTTTGGACCTAAAATATTATGAGGTATTGCAATATTATACTCTATACCATGTGTCTTAGATAAATTTATAAGAACTTTTTCAGCAGATAATTTTGCTATTCCATATGGATCAACCGGATTTGGTATGTCGCTTTCTTTAAAAGGCTGTTCTATGTTTCCGTACCTGGCCATTGAAGAACAAAAAACAATTCTTTTAACATTTTGCTGTATCGCAGCTGTAAAAACAGAAATTGAACCAGAAAAAATATTTTTTGTAATCAAATATGGAGAAAACACTGATAATCCCTCATGCGCATAAGCTGCTGCGTGTACAACGACATCAACGTTCTTGAAATATTTGGAATTTTTTTCTAAGTTTTCACAATCATATTGATAAAAATTTACTTTCTCACTTACATTTTGTAAATCTCCACCAACCAAATTATCATTCCCACTTACTTTATAGCCTTTTGACAAGTAATAATCAGCAAGATTAGAACCAAGAAATCCTGCGATACCTGTTATGAAAATGTGCATTGATATATTATAAAAAATTTGAAATTTAAAATTTTCTACTTTAAATTTTTTTATTAAATTTATAAAATGTTTTTTGCACTATTTTTATGAAAAAAACAACTATTTTAATCATAACTATTATTTCTTTAATTGTATTTTTAATAGGTTCATTTCTATTCGTTAAAAAAGCACGTGAAAACAGAACATGGCCATTTAACTCTACATTAAGCAATTACTTTCCAAAAAGTATTAAAAATTTTGGATATAAAATTACTAACCCTGATAAAATTATTTTAGAGACTCACTTTTACGATATCGAGGCAAAATATTATGCAATACCCAGCTCAAACGCAGTTGGCAATGGTGGTGGATTAAATGTATTTGATGAAAAAAATTTATTGACTATTCTAGATAACGGTGAATTATTTTTATTTAACATCGATAATTTAGATTATACAAAGATACACTCTAGTTTATTAATTAATAAATATTTATCTATAAGAGATACATATTACTCTAATGGGGAATTAATTGTTTTTGGTGTCAGCGAGGTCAATGAAGAATGCTCTAAGATTTCGTTAGATAAATATTCAATTAATAAAGGAGTAAATAATAATATTAATTTAAAATATGAAAAATTAATTTGGTCATCTGAAAAAAATTGCAATGATCCCCAAGTGAACAATGCTGGGGGTAGAGTGATTAAATTTAAGGAGGATTTTTTTATTTCTACAGGTTATTTTACTCCAAATATTAATTCTGGTATCAACCCCTTTCCACAGGACTATAATAGTTCATTTGGTAAAATATTAAAAATCGATAATTCAAGTGTAAGAACTATTTTCAGTGTTGGCCATCGAAATCCTCAAGGACTTTTCTTATATGATGATGATTACATTATTTCTTCAGAACACGGACCCAAAGGAGGAGATGAAATAAATTTGATACTGTATAATAAAAATTATGGTTGGCCATGTAAAACATTTGGTACACTTTACAGTTATGAGAATACTGGAAATAAAAAAGAAATTTGGCCAATTTTAAGTGATTTGGAAAAATTTGGCTGTGACAAAGGAAATGATTATACTGATCCTCTTTTTACATGGACACCATCAATAGCTGCTTCACAGGGTATGCAGTACAAAAGCACGTATTTTGAAAAATTTCAAAATGATATTATATTAGGTTCACTTAGAGCAACTTCACTCTTCAGAATTAATTTAAATAAAGATTTAAAAGTTATCAATATGGAAAGAATAAATATAAATGAGAGAGTAAGAGATATCATTGAGACTCAAGACGGAAAAATTGCTGTTTATAGTGATGGTGGCAGTATTATTTTATTTTCAAAAATTAATAAAAATTAATTTTTAATCAAAAAAAGAATATTTTATTATGCAATATAAAGCTCTAAATGCATCTTTAATACCAATTTTTTTTCCCTCCTCATAACTTCTTCCATTGTATTTGATTGGGACCTCAAAAAAAATAAATTTTTTTTTTGCTAATTTTATTGTGATCTCTGGTTCTATACCAAATGAATTTTCCTTTAAATCTATTGATTGAAGAACCTCCCTTTTAAATACTTTAAATCCTGTCTCCATATCTGTCATATTTAAATTACTAAAAAAATTACAAATTAGCGTAAGTATTTTGTTTGCTACAGAATGCCAAAAGAAAAGCAATCTGTTATAATCTCCACCACCTAAAAACCTAGATCCATAAACTATATCTGCCTCAGTTTCGATAAATGGCTTTAAAAGATTAGGATACTGATCTGGATCATACTCTAAATCTGCATCTTGAATAATGATAATGTCATTTAATGCGTTTTTAATTCCACTCCTTAAGGCTTTTCCTTTACCATAATTTCTCTCGTGATGAATTAGTTTTACATTCTTAATGTCCTTATAACTTTCTAATAACATTTTAGTTTGATCGGTAGATCCATCATTAATTATAATGATTTCTCTAGAAATATTCCCTAAATCGACGTTTAAAACTTTGTCTATAACTTTTTTTATAGTTTTTTCTTCATTGAAACATGGTATCAAGATTGAAACAGAGTTAATCATATTTACTAGTGACTTATACACATAATTTACTAAAAATTAATAAAAATGTGGTGATATTTATAATTAAGATTTAAATCATAAGTGACAAAATCTAATTACATCATTGTTTTCCTTTATCTAGTCTTAATATCCTTTTTAGAAATAAATTTTTTTTTAAATAATATTTCAGGAATAGATCAAGTAAGACATTTGTCATGGGTACATCTTTTAAGAGATGCTGACCATTTTTTACCTAAAGATTTTTTTTACAATTATAAATTAATTTATGGAGATAATAACGGATTTGTTTTTGAACTTTTGAGATACTCTTATAAAGATGTTGGTCACACCTTAAATATAATTCCTATACTAATCACTTACTTTTTTTCGTTTATATTTGGATTAAGCCCAAGTTTACTAAAAATTGTTTCAATTATATTCTCAAACTTATCAGTATATTTATCTTTATTAATCTGTTTTAAATTATGTAATTTAAATATTAATAAAAATAAAATTTTAATTGTATTATTTTTTTTATTATTTTCAGTTAATCATATTTATTTATTTTCAAGTTTAGGAATTCATAATATTTCATTATTTTTTTTTCTATTAGTAATATTATATTTTATCTCAAATAAATCTTTTGATGTTTACTACAAAAACTTAATATTATCTTTTCTGATTGGTATTGCCTGTTATTCTCATAAAATTAACGCATTAATACTTCCCTTGGGTATTTTTTTTTATTTGATTTTTTCTGGAGAAAATTTCTCAGTAAAAAAAAAGTCAATCTCTTTTTTGTGCTTTAATTTGGCAATTATTTTGTTACCTGTAACAATATTGTTAATATTTTCTGATAATACAATATCAGATAATATTTATTATGCTGAATTTAACAATGATATTAAAAGAAACATTTTAAATTGTATTAAGTGGTTTAAAATAATACTTAAGAATATAGGTATAATCAATTTTTTGATTTTCTTACTAAGTTTCACATATTTCATTTTTTTCAATAGAAATGAAAAAATAAAAAAAATAAATTTATTAATTTTTTTACATTTATTATTTTCAATTTTTCTTAATGGATTTCTTAATTATGAAATAAGAACAACTCTTTATTTAACTTTTATGTCATTAATAGTCAATTTTTGTTTTATAAACGAATTAATAAATAGGAACTATAAATTTAAAAATATTTTCTTTTTATTATTAATCATTAGTTTTGTTCAACAACTATCATATGTTATTAGCAAGGATTCAATACAAAAGAATAGACCGGATTTTTATAATTTTTATTTTTACAATTTAAATAATACAAAGCTATCCTCAGTAAAAAAAATTATGAAAGATATAGATAAAATTATTGCTAACAATAAAATTATTTTTTACACAAATTTAAGTGAAGATATATTTAATATATATTCAGAGAAAATTATAAAAAAGATTAGATTTAAAAACTTAAAGCCGCTTAAAAACCTTATTTATTATCAAGAAAATAACAAACTAGATTCTTATTTAGTCAAAATAAATTATAAAAAGGTTATTCCTAATTCGATTTATTTATTTTCAATAATCGAGGAAGATAAAGAAGATATTATTTTTAATTTTAAAGTGTTGGATAAATATAAATTATTTGAAAATGAATGTCAGATAATTCAAAGACCTATTTTAGAGGAAAAAATATTTATATCAGGGCAAAGAAAAATTGTTTTAAATAAAATTAATTGTATAGCTTCATGAAATTTTCACAAAATTTATTTAATTCATTATTATTATTTATACTAAAGTAATAATTAATTAAAGCTTTGGAATTAAGATTTATTTTATTTTTACACAAATCTTTTGTTATGCTTGTGTTATCCTTTGCATTATATTTATTAGAAATAAATGAAAAATTTACAAATAAATTTATTAATATAAGAAATATTAAAATTTTTTTTTTATTATCAAAATTTTGTAATGTTAAAATTTTCGCAAATAATAAATAAAATACTGGTAATATATATATGCCATATCTTAAAAAACCAGATCTCATTGAAAATATTGCCCAAAGAATAAAAATTGAAATAAAAATCACATAATAATAATATTTTTGCTCAATCGATTTGAATTTTAAAAAAAATAAAAGAATTAAGTAAAAGGTTATTATCAAATAATTCTTAATGTTTTTGTAAAATTCAATTTCAAATATAAAATTTTGAATTCCATGGTTAAATAAATTAAATAATAAATACTTTTCCTGTACCCATCTTAAAGAGCTTGTTAAAGGTGTAAAAACTGTATTAATATTATTAATATCGTACCCAAAAATATTTATGAAAATAAATAAAAGACTAAATCCCAAAAAAATAAAAATATAATCTTCAAATTTTATAGTCTTTTCAAAGTTATAAAAAAAAATATTTAAAGCATTCAATAAAAAAAAATAAATCAAAGTGTCTAAAATATTATGAAAAGTGTAATATAAAAAAATACCTATGATTATATTTAAGACGATATTTAATCTAAAGAACTTTGATTTTTTTATATAAAAAAGAATAGATTTATCAATTCTACTAAAAATCAATAAATATATAAAGATTAACAAAATTACTTGTATTTTAGAAAACAACGCAAAAGATAAAAAAATTCCAAAAAATAAAAAAAATATTTTATTTAATTTTTTATAAAAAATGGAAATAAACATTAAATTTAAAAATAAAAGAGAGAAAGTTTCTGTTCTTACAGGAAAAAAATTATAAGATAAAAAATCGTAACTAAAGAATAAAGCTAAAGTTACTAAAAAAGAATAAAGTTTGTTGTTTATAATATTTTGAAAAAGGAGAAAAAAAGTCTGTAATAATAGACCAATAGAAATTAAATTAAAAATTCTCAAATGAAAAATTAGTTCAGAGATATTATTTAATAAAAAGCTAGATTGATTTATATCAACTAGATTAAATGAAAACATATTTAAAGAATTCAAAATTTCTAAATAAAGAGAAAAAAATAAGATTGTTGTAAAACCAGGATGATCAAAAAAAGATTGAAATTTATTATTTAGAATTGACAAAGAATTAGAAACAATAATGATATCCATATCAAAATTAGATGACCAATCTTGAATGAAAATATTTTTATGAATCGCTAGAGAAAAACATAAAAAAATAAAAAAAAAAAAAATTAAATAATTTTCTTGATTATTTTTAATCACAGAAAGATCTTCCAATAATAATTTCTCTTAAAAAAGCTCTAATAAATGTTATACCAGTTGGTATTGAGGGAGCTTGCGAAACCCCTGCTATTCGTGGATTTTCAATTGTGGGGAATTCCTTTATTTTTAAGCCCAATTTCATAGATCTTATAGTCATTTGATATTCAATAGCATAAAATTTTTCATCACAATTTAATTTAAGAAAAGATTTTTTTTTCATTCCTCTAAATCCATTAATTGAGTCTGTCACAAATTTATTTTTATTAAAAAAAATATTTGCAAGTAAATTAAATACATTATTAGCCCACTTTCTAAATTTTAGAAAGTCATCATCCTCCTCATTTCTTGCATTTTTCATCATTCTTGAAGCAATTATTAAATCATTCTTTTGATTCAAAAATCTTATAATTTTTATCACATCTAAAATATTTTCGTTTCCATCGGGAGAAAAAAAAATTAAGGCATCACATTTGGTTTTTTCGAAAGCTTCTATTATCGCTGATCCTCTACCAATGCTTTTTTGTTTTATAAAATTTATTTTGTTTTTTTTATAAAAGTTTAATGAACCATCGGTTGAACCACCATCAATAACGAAATATTTGATTTTTATTCTTTTTAGCTCTTTATTTAATTTATTATAAATCTTGCTAAAAGACATCAATTCATTTTTACATAATAAACAAACTTTTATATCTAGCATCAACATTACGTACAAATTACTTGAATAAGATGCAACATATATATATTAAATTATTAAAATTAGATTTATGAATTTCAAAATTCCGTTAATGCAAAGTACTTTTTTTGACGAGATTTCAATAAAACAGAAATTATCAAAATTTATAATTTCATCCAAAAAATTGAGTATGGGTAATTACTGTGAAAAGTTTGAAAATTTATTCTCAAAATTTAATAAATCTAAATATGCGGTCTTTTTTAACAGTGGCAGTTCCTCAAATCTTGCAATGTTGCAAACACTTTTAAATTTAAGAAAGATTAAAACTGGAGACAAAATAGCTTTTTCATCACTAACTTGGGCTACAAATGTGATGCCAATAATTCAACTAGGTCTAAAACCAGTTCCATTAGACATTAATAAGAATACATTAAATATACAGTCAAAGGATCTTCGTAATTTAAAAGAATGCAAAGTTTTGTTTGTTACGAACGCTCTAGGCTTTTGTGGAGATTTACCTGATATTAAAAAAATTTGTAATAAAAAAAAAATAATTCTTTTAGAGGATAATGCCGAGGCTTTAGGTACTAAGATAAATAAAAAATTAACTGGATCTTTTGGCGAGATGTCTAGTTTCTCTTTTTTTGTAGCACATCATATGTCAACTTTAGAAGGTGGGATGGTTGTTACTAATAATTTTAAATATTACGAAATGTTAAAAATGGTTAGATCTAATGGTTGGGATAGACAATTATCTTTAAAATCGAAAAATGAACTTAAAAAAAAATATAAAACTGACAACTTTTACTCAAAATACACATTTTACAATCTTGCATACAATTTAAGACCAACAGAAATAAATGCCTTTATAGGTTTGCAACAGCTAAAGAAACTAAATAAAAATTTAAAATTAAGAAAAAAAATTTTTTATAAAATATATGAAATTTATAAAAAAAATAATAATTTAGTAAATTTTGATTTTCATGATATAAGTTTTTTTTCACCTTTCGCTTTTCCAGTCATATGCAAAAATAGTAATTACAGAAATAAATTATTAAGTAAATTTCACAAGAGCGGAGTTGAGTGTAGGCCCATGATAGCAGGAAATATTACACTACAACCCTTCTATAAAAATGTGTATAAAAAAATAATTCTTAAGAATTGCGAGTTTGTTCATAAAAATGGATTTTATTTTGGCATTCATCCAGAAATGACAAATACCCAAATTAAAATTTTGAGAAAACTTTTTTTGTGAGATTGTTAAAAAATATTGATAAATATTATCTCTTTTCAATTTTTTTTATAATAATATTGATACTATCTACAAATCATTATTCATATGATGAAGCACTCTCATTAAATCAATTAGACTCAAAAAGTTACTATTTAATATCCTCAAACTATCCAAATATATTATTTGAGTCTGATGTTCCATATCACCACTATCAAAGGTTTTTAGTGCCGTATATTATTGGTTTGTTATCAGATTTAACAGGATTAAGCATATTCAATTTATACAAATTATTTGTAATAATCACACTTATTTTTATATCCATTCTCCATAAAAAAATT
>CABZHM010000025.1 GCA_902525625.1 uncultured Pelagibacteraceae bacterium
TAGAACAATTTATGAAGCACCAATTAGTTTTTTTAAAGAAAAATTAGATAAAAGAGTATTAGATTACTTTAAATTAAGATCAAAAAAGTCTGTTAGCTTAAGTCCTTGGAAAAAAATCACCAAGATTATTATAAATACAAAAAAACAAGTAAATATTGCTATAATTGGAAAATATGTTGATTTAAAAGACGCATACAAATCACTTGATGAAGCCTTAACTCATGGAGGTTTTTATAATAAAGTGAAAGTGAACTTAGTAAGAATTGACTCTGAGCAGCTTAAAATAAGTGAGATTAAATCTAAATTAAAAAATATATCAGGTATTTTAATTCCTGGTGGCTTTGGCAAAAGAGGGACAAAAGGTAAAATTGAAGCCATAAGGTTTGCTAGAAAAAACAATATACCATTTTTAGGTATTTGTTATGGAATGCAAATGGCAATAATAGAATTTGCGAGAAATAAACTTAATTTGAAAAAGGCGACTTCAAGTGAATTTGATAAAAATGGATTACCTGTAATAGGGTTGATAAATGAGTGGAATAAAGATGGAAAAATAATAAAAGGGACAGATAAAAATTTGGGTGGCACGATGAGACTTGGATCATATGATGCTAAATTGAAAGACCATTCATTAATAAAAAGTATTTACGGTAAAAACTTAATTAAAGAGAGACATCGACATAGATACGAAGTTAATATTAATTTTAGAGAAAAATTTGAGAAAAGAGGTTTGATTTTTTCAGGATTATCTCCAGATGGTAAATTACCTGAAATTATTGAGCTAAATAATCATCCGTGGTTTATTGGAGTTCAATTTCATCCTGAATTTAAATCTAGACCTTTATCACCTCATCCATTATTCTCTTCTTTTATCAAGGCAGCCAAAAATCATAGATGAGTAATATTAAAGTTAATTGTGGAAAAATAGAAATCTCAAATAAAAATAAAATTTGTCTCATATCTGGTCCATGTCAACTTGAGTCTGAACAGCACGCATTGGATATGGTAGGTAAAATTAAGGAAATTACTAGTAAATTTAACCTTGGATTTATTTACAAAACTTCATTTGATAAAGCCAATAGAACAAGTTTGAAAGGAAAGAGAGGTATTGGTTTGGATGCCTCATTACCAATTTTTGATAAAATTAAAAAAGATTTCGATGTACCGATACTAACCGATGTACACAATATTGATCAATGTTCAGTTGTTGCAAATCATGTGGACATCTTACAAATTCCTGCCTTTCTATGTAGACAAACAGATTTGTTAGTTGCTGCTGCAAAAACAAATAAAATAGTTAATGTTAAAAAAGGACAATTCTTAGCACCGTGGGATATGATCAATGTAACAAAAAAAATTTCAGACTCAGGTAATAATAATATCTTAGTAACTGAAAGAGGAGCAAGTTTTGGTTATAACACTCTAGTTTCAGATATGAGATCAATACCAATTATGGCTAAGAACGGCTATCCAGTAATTTTTGATGCTACTCACTCAGTTCAACAACCAGGAGGTCTTGGTGAGAAAAGTGGAGGTCAAAGAGAATTTGTAGAATATTTATCAAGAGCTGCTGTAGCAGTGGGTGTGGCTGGTTTATTTATCGAAACACATCAAGATCCAGATAATGCACCCTCAGATGGCCCAAATATGCTACCATTAAATAAATTAGAAAATTTATTAAAACAATTAACTGAAATAGATAATTTAATAAAAAATTAGTGAGTAAAATTATTAAAGTAAAAGGCCGTCAAGTTTTTGATAGTAGGGGAAACCCAACTGTTGAAGCAGAAGTTTTTACAAAAAATAATAGTGCCAAAGCTATTTGTCCATCAGGTGCCTCTACAGGAACTTTTGAAGCCTTTGAAAAAAGAGATAGTAATAATAAAAAATATTTAGGCAAGAGTGTTCTAAACGCTGTTAATTTAATAAATACGAAAATTACAAAAAACTTAAAAGGTCAAAATGTACATAATCAAGAAAAAATTGATGCAATAATGATTAATTTAGATGGAACAAAACAAAAAAAAAAATTAGGGGCCAATTCTATTTTAGCTGTTTCTATTGCAACAAAAAAACTTTCAGCAAAAGAAAATAGAATATCTTTATACAAAACATTTTTTGTTAAAAAGAATTTTAAATTACCTTTCCCAATGATGAATATAATTAATGGTGGTGCTCATGCAGATAATGGTCTTAGAATTCAAGAATTTATGATTAGACCAGATAGAGCAAAAAGTTTTTCTGAAGCAATGAGAATATGTTTTGTAGTGATTAAGAATCTTCAAAAATTGATTAAAAAAAAGGGATTATCCACATCTGTTGGTGATGAGGGTGGTTTTGCACCAATGATAAATAATAACAATCAAGCTTTAGACTTAATAGTTTCTGCCATTAAAAAGTCTGGATTTGTTAATGGTAAGGATGTTTCTATTTGTTTAGATGTAGCAGCAAACGAACTCTTTAAAAAAAATAAATATTCTATTCATTCAAAAAATTTTATCTCAGTAGACAAATCTATTAAAGAATATAAGAAGATTATTGCAAAATATAAAATCAAGTCAATTGAGGACCCATTTGCTGAAGATGATTGGATTTCTTGGAATAAACTAATGAGAACTATTAAAAAAACTCAAATAGTAGGTGACGATCTTTATGTTACAAACTTAAAAAGACTAAAAAAAGGTTTTTTGAATGTTTCTTCTAATGCAATTTTGATTAAGTTAAATCAAATTGGAACAGTATCTGAAACTTTAGAAGTAATTAAATTTGCTCAAATTATAGGATTTAAGACTATTATTTCCCATAGATCAGGGGATAGTGAAGATACATTTATTGCTGATTTAGCTGTAGGGACTAACTCGAATCAAATAAAAACAGGATCATTGGCTAGATCAGAAAGGGTAGCTAAGTATAATCAATTAATTAGAATAGAGGAAGAGCTTGGAAATAAAGCAATAATGAATAAAATTCATTAATGCTAAAAAAATTAAAAAAAAATTACTTTTTATTAGTATCATCTTTTTTAATCATATACTTTTTTTTCAATCTTTTATCAGGTCAAAGAGGATTAATATCTTATTTTGATAAAAAACAGCATCTTGATGAACTTAAAATGAAAGAAACTAAAATTATTAATGAAATTAAAGACTTGGATTTAAAAAATTCATTATTAAGTGACAATCTAGATCTTGATTATGTTGAAACATTGATTAGAGAAAGACTATTATTTGGAAAAGAAAATGAAAAAATTTATATAATTAAATAATGACACAAAAAATTAGACCTAGACACCCTGAAAAAATAAAAAATCCCATAAATCCGATCAAAAAGAAACCAGAGTGGATAAGGTCAAAACTAGTTAATAGTAGAGAGTTTTTTATTACCAAAACAGTAGTAAACAAAAGTAATCTTGTTACTGTTTGCCAAGAAGCTAACTGTCCAAATATAACAGAGTGTTGGAGTAAAAGGCACGCTACTTTTATGATAATGGGCGACACATGCACCAGAGCATGTGCTTTTTGTGATGTTAAAACTGGTAAGCCTGAAAAACTTGATCCCTATGAAGATATTAAAATTGCTAATGCAGTTAAAAAACTTAATTTAAGGCACGTAGTTATCACATCAGTTGATAGAGATGATCTACCTGATGGAGGTTCAAACCATT
The DNA here is from genome assembly GCA_902525625.1 of uncultured Pelagibacteraceae bacterium. Lineage (GTDB taxonomy): Bacteria > Pseudomonadota > Alphaproteobacteria > Pelagibacterales > Pelagibacteraceae > Pelagibacter. The sequence continues at coordinate 3,665 of CABZHM010000025.1, forward strand.
TTAAAAAAGTTGTAGATACTACAAGAAAGAAAAATCCAAATACCACAATTGAAGTCCTCACCCCAGATTTTCTGAGAAAAGGTGAGTCTTATAAAAAGTTACTTGAGGCTGATTTAGATGTATTAAACCATAATATTGAAACAGTTCCTAGACTTTATTTAAAGGTTAGACCAGGAGCTAGATATTTTGCATCACTTGAACTTCTTAAAAATGCAAAAAAAGATAATAAGAAAATTTTTACCAAATCAGGTATTATGGTTGGTTTAGGTGAGAAACATGATGAAATTATTCAGGTTATGGATGATTTGAGATCTGCAAAAGTTGACTTTATTACTATTGGTCAATATCTCCAACCCTCTGTAAAACATCATCCTCTTGAGAGGTATTACCACCCAGATGAATTTAAAGAATTAGGGTTAATTGCGAAATCAAAAGGTTTTCTTTTAGTTTCATCATCACCCTTAACAAGATCCTCATATCATGCTGATGAAGATTTTGCTAAGCTTAAACATAATAGAGTCATTAATCATTAATGCCCAAAGCTTCGGTTAAGCGATTAATTGAATGTAAAAAAGATGATTTAATTAAATTAGTTTTAGATATAGAAAAATATCCAGAGTTTGTTCCCTTTTGTTATGATGCTAAGATTTTTGAAAATAAAAATGAGGGTGATTTAACAAAAATAATAGCAGACTTAACTATCGGTAAAGGACCATTTAAAGATACTTATAAAAGTGATGTGGTCTTTGACAAAAAAAAAGATGCTATATTTGTTAAAAATATTGAGGGTCCTTTAAATCATTTGTCAAATAATTGGACATTTACTGATAAAAAGAATGGAATTACGGAGATTACTTTTGATATTGATTTTGAAATTAAAAATAAATTTTTGAATTCTTTAATGATTGTTTCATTTCAATTTGGATTAGAGAAAATAGCTGACTCTTTTCAAAAGAGAGCTGAAGATCTATTTAATAGCTCTAAAAACTAAATTTAATGCTTTTCTAACAGTAGCCTTTTGTATTGAAGATCTTTTTTTGGCTTTAAATATACATTTATTTACTTGTGTTTTATCAGCTTTCTTAATTCCAATATAAACCAAACCAACAGGTTTTTTTTTAGTACCTCCCTTGGGTCCTGCAATGCCAGTTATTGAAACATTAATATTAGCTTTAGATATTTTAGATAAATTTTTAACCATTTCCGAGCAACACTGATGACTTACAGCTCCATATTTTCTAATTATATTCTTGTTGACTTTTAAAACCTTAATTTTGGCTTGGTTAGAGTAGGTGATAAGACCTAAACTAAAAACTTTTGATGCACCACTAATTGAAGTAATAGTGCTAGCTAATAATCCTCCTGTACATGATTCTACAAATGAAATTTTAAGCTTTTTTTTAACTAGTAGACTTATTAAATTTTTCATTAAATAAAATAGCTTTTTAAAATCATGAAACAAATTAATGATAAAATTACGTAAAATCCAGCGCAAACATCATCCATAATTACACCAAAACTATTTTTAAATTTTTTATCAAAAAAATTTACTGGAAATGGTTTTACTATGTCAAAAAACCTAAATAAAATAAAACAAACTCCATAAAAAATAATTGCTTCATCAAAAGGTTTTTCTGTACTATGCGAAATCTCATACATATATATAGGTATAGATTGACCAATAAACTCATCAATAACAACTTCTTTTGGATCTTTATTAGCATTATCTTTGATATGTAACGCAACAGCTTTAAAAGAAAAAACAAAGATAATTATTAAAAATGCAAATATTAGAATTGATGACAAATCTAATACATGAAACAAAATATATAATAAGATCACAGTTGCTAATGATCCAAAAGTTCCAGGAATTTTTGGGATTCTTCCCAAACCAAACATTGTTACAAATAAGGTATTAATTTGTTTAATCATATTTTGTAATTGAAATTATTACTTCACAAGCAATTGCTTTTTCTTTTCCAATTAAACCTAATTTTTCTACTGTTTTACCTTTAAGATTTATCAAATCTTTTTTTAGATTTGTGAGTTTAGATATAGAATTAATTATTCTAGCTCTATATTTTGATACTTTAGGTTGCTCACAAATTAAATTAATATCTAAATTATTTATAGAAAAATTTGATTTATAAAGACTTTCTATAACTGGCCTTAAAATTTTTGGTGATCTTATGTTCATAAATTTTTTAGTATTTGGAAAATATGTGCCAATATCTTTTTTTCCCAATGCACCTAAAATAGCATCAGTAATTGCATGTAAAATTACATCACCATCAGAATGTCCTTTTAAACCTGAATGAAATGGTATTTTTACACCTCCAAGAAAAAGTTTTTTATTTTTAACTAATCTATGAATATCAAATCCTAATCCATGGAAAGTTTTTGATCTTATTATATCATCTACATAAGTAATTTTATTATTAGAATTTTCACCTAGGATAAATTTTATTTTGCAGTTTTGATTTAAGAACAATGTAGCTTCATCACTAATTTTAGATTTTTCTTTTATTGCAAGGTTATATAATTTTTTAAATCTAAAAGCTTGTGGTGTTTGTGTTAACAATGAATTTTTTTTATTTAAATTAAAAACCTCATTTTTAATTTTATATTTAATTGAGTCTCTCGAATTTACTATTGGAACAACTGCTTGATTTTTTTTTAAATTTTTTGAGATAGTTTTAAGTAACTTTATTGAAAAATTTGGTCTTGCAGCG
>CABZHM010000026.1 GCA_902525625.1 uncultured Pelagibacteraceae bacterium
GCAGTGTACCACCAGGTGTTTCATAAACACCTCTGGATTTTATACCAAGAAATCTATTCTCAACTAAATCAACTCTTCCAATACCGTTTTTACCAGCAATTAAATTAAGCTTTGTTAAAATTTTTTCTGGATTATATTTTTTTCCATTAATACCAACTGGGTTTCCATTTTTAAAATTTATAGATACAAATGTAGGTTTATTAGGAGCTTTTTCTGGAGAAACTGATCTTTGAAAAATAATTTCTGGAGCAGAATTTTTAGGATTTTCTAAAACTTTTCCCTCGGTAGAAGTATGAAACAAATTATCATCAACAGAAAAAGGTGTGGAACCCACTTTATCTTTAGGTATTGGTATTTTGTATTTTTTTGCATATTTAATAAGATCAGTTCTAGATCTTAAATTCCAAATTCTCCATGGTGCTATGATCTTAATATTCGGACCAAAATAATGATAACCCAGCTCAAATCTTACTTGATCATTTCCTTTACCAGTGGCGCCATGAGATACTGCAAATGCTTTATACTTTTTTGCAACTCTTATTTGATCTTTTGCTATCAAAGGTCTTGCAATAGAGGTACCCAATAAATATACGCCTTCATAAATTGCGTGACCTCTGATCATAGGAAAAACATAATCTTTAACAAAAACATTTTTTAAGTCTTTTATTATAATATTTTTTACCCCAAATTTTTTTGCATTTTTGATTATCCTTTTTTTATCTATTTTTTGACCAATATTAGCTGTGTAACAGATTACTTCGGCATTGTAATTTTCTTGAAGCCATTTAAGAATTATGGAAGTATCTAAGCCTCCAGAATAAGCTAATACAATTCTTCTCTTTTGTGTCATTAATTAACTACAAGCTTTTTTTGCTGTGTTATACGCTTTAGTGAAACCTAATAATGAATAATGATCAATTGTTTGAGAACCTTTTTCGTTATAACCAGTAACCATTATTCTAGAACCTTTTTTCATCACTCTAATCATTATTCTTTCTTTTTTATTACTAGTCATCCAAGCGAAACCTTGCTGTTTGATATCAAATTTAAATTTATTATTTCCAGATGTTGCAAGAACACTATTGTTTTTATTAAATTCATATCCAGCAGTAGTACTTATTTCATTAGCAATTTTTTCACCTGTTCTGAATGTCACAAAGAGCCTTGCATCTCTTTTGTTTGTTTTTGGAGATTGTAAAATTGGTGAGGATTGAGCAAAACAAACTTTACCTGATGTTTCTGCTAATACCATGGTTTCCCAATCTTTATATTTTCCAATTTTTTTAAGATCTTCACCTAGAGTTTTTGTAATTGAAAAAAAAATAAAAAATAAAGACAATAATAAAGTTTTTCTAATTATGGGCATGGGTTTGGATATTTTTTTTGAATATTATTAATTTCATTTAGTATTTCACTTGATAAAGTTACATTTACACTTTCTATGTTTGTTTTCAACTGTTCCATTGTTGTGGCTCCAATAATTACACTTGTTACAAAAGGTTGAATCTCACAAAATTTTAAAGACATTTGGGTAAAATCAATGTTAAATTTTTTTGATATTTTGTAATATTCCTCAATAGCGTTTTGACCATTTTCGTTTTTATATCTTGTAAAATCTTTAAATAGTTTCATTCTTGATTTTTCAGGTAAATTATTATTTCTATATTTTCCAGTTAAGTAACCAAATGCTAGAGGTGAATAGGCTAACAATCCACTTTTTTCTCTTACTGAAATTTCTGCTAATCCAACTTCATAGGATCTATTGAGTAAATTATAAGGGTTTTGAACTGACATCATTTTAGGAAGATTTTTTAACTTAGAGATTTCAAGAAATTTTGACAAACCCCATGCCGTCTCGTTAGACAAACCTACATATCTAATTTTTCCTTGCTTAATAAAATCTTCTAGACTTTCAAGTATTTCCTCAAATGGTGTCCAGCCATTATCGGTTTCATCATGCTCATAACCGTGTTTTCCAAAAAAATTAGTATTTCTTTCAGGCCAATGAAGTTGATATAAATCAATGTAGTCTGTCTTTAATCTTTTAAGGCTTTCTTCTAAAGCATCTGAAATTTTTTTTTTTCCAAAATTATTTCCACCACCTCTAATATATTTATTTGAGGTATTTCCACAAACTTTTGTAGCAATTATAATTTTGTCTCTTTTATTTGTTTTTTTTAACCAGTTTCCAATTATTCTCTCAGTTTCACCATAGGTTTCTTTTCTCGCGGGAATCGAATAAATTTCTGCTGTATCCCAAAAGTTTACCCCATGATCTAATGCCCAATCCATCTGTTCAAATCCTTCCTCTTCCGTATTTTGTTCTCCCCAGGTCATTGTACCGAGACAAATTGTACTAACGTCAAGATCAGTATTACCTAATTTTTTGTAATTCATTATGGTTTTAAGTGTTAATATTTATTAATCTTTTAAGGTATCTTGAATAATTAGTAAAAGATTATATATCTATATAAAATATGGAATCTGATAAAAAAGGAATTTTAGCAAGAGCAAAAGCTGCGGCGCAACAGACAACTGCGGTAATGGATGAAGGTCTAAGAGCCTACATGCTAAAAGTTTACAACTACATGGCAACCGGTGTTCTCTTAACCGGAATTGTAGCTCTATTGTCCTTTAAGATGTCAGTAGTAACAGATGCGGGTGGATCTATTGTTGCATTAACTAGTTTTGGTTCAGCAATATATATGTCCGGGTTAAAATGGATTGTAATGTTAGCTCCATTAGCGATAGTGTTTTACATGAGTTTTGGAATTAACAAAATGAGTGCAGGAAAAGCACAAACTACTTTTTGGGTTTTTGCTGCTTTAATGGGATTATCTCTGTCTTCAATACTATTAGTGTACACCGGCTTAAGTGTAACTAGAGTTTTTTTTATATCTTCAGCTACATTTGGTGCGATGAGCATTTACGGATATACAACTAAAAGGGACTTAACTAAGTTAGGCTCTTTTTTGATGATGGGATTAATTGGAATCATTATTGCCTCGTTGGTAAACATCTTCATGAAATCGTCAATGATGTATTTTGTTATTTCAATTTTGGGCGTGCTTATATTTGTTGGATTAACTGCCTATGATACGCAAAAAATTAAAAATATGTACGCAGCAAGTGATACAGGAGAATTAATGGGTAAAAAGGCTGTGATGGGCGCTTTAACCTTATATCTTGATTTCATAAATTTATTTATCATGCTCCTTAGACTTTTTGGTCAGAGAAGATAAAATTAATTTGAAAGTTTTTTCCAGTTAGTATTTTTTAACAAACTACTTAGCTTGTCAGAATTTTTTAAAATTTTGCCATTTGTATCAGTAATTAAATATCTTAAATTTTTGTTTTTTGGCTTAAAATTTTTACAGATTTTATATAGAGCATTTTCAGCAGTATTCTTAAAAACACTAAACCCGACTTGTCTACTAGAAATATTTAAACCATAATCTTTCCAAGATCCTTCAGAAACCATTTTAGCATACAGGTCTAAAATTATTTTAAGTTCGCTTTTTTCAAAAAAATATTTTTCATCAATACTTTTATTTTGTGTATTATTTATAATTAATCGTAAGTTGTTATTCATTAGTTTTATATTTATTTATTAAATTGATTTGAAAAGCAGTGAAAATAAATGTAATGGGTAACAAACCCCATACTTTAAAATTAACCCAAAACTCCTCAGTTTGAGTTCTCCAAACTAATTCATTTAAAACTGCCAATCCAAAGAAAAAATATACCCATCTTTTATTTAATATTTCCCAGCCAGGATCCGATAATGAAATTGAACCACCCATAATTTTTTTTAGCACGGGCTCTTTTGTAAAATATCTACCAAATATCAAAGATAATCCGAATAAGATATTTATAATAGTTGGTTTAATATAAATGAATACTGGATTATTAAAATAGATAGTCAGTCCACCAAATAGTGTGATTAGTATTCCGCTGATCAAAGGAACTTTTGGAATTTTTTTCTCCAAAATCCACATAATTAATAGTGCACTAATAGTTGCAATTATAAAAGGTGGTATTGCAATTTTTAAATCTTTGTCATTATCGTAATAGTAGTAAAAAAAAATTACAAGTGGTCCAAAATCGGTAAGAAATTTAATTAAGGATTTATTCACAAAAAGATATTAACATAAATAAAATTTTAATAAAAACTTTATATTTTTTCCTATTGATTTTTATTTTTAAATACCCATACTATCCTTAATGGCAATCCAAAAAGCAAAATTTTCAATTGGTGATATTGTAAAACATAAACACTTTGAGTTTAGAGGTGTAATTTATGACGTTGATTTTGAGTTCAACAATTCTGAGGAGTGGTATCAGTCTATTCCAAAAAATGTTAGACCAAGAAAAGATCAACCATTTTATCATTTATTGGCTGAAAATGATGAAATTACATATGAGGCATATGTCTCAGAACAGAATTTATTAGTAGACGATTCTAATGAGCCCATAAAACACCCACTTATAGAGGAAATTTTTTCTGGTAAAAAAGGTTCAAGTTATTTCAAGCAATCCAACTAAAATCCATTTTTTAAACACAATTAGCTCAAAACTTAGACACACGATCCTGTTAAAATTAGTGTAATTCGATCAAGGATACTAAAAATTTACCCTTCGTTATTATCTCCCTCAGTATTCTTGATCGGATAATTTTTCACATTATATTCAGTATATTAATTAGTATATGTCTTTCTATGTTTAAACATTTTGAACCAAACAAAATTTTTTCAATTACATCTAAAGCCCCAAAGTATGTGTTGTATTTATTTGTAGTAGTTTTCACCATTGGCTTAATTGAGTCTTTATTATTGTCTCCTGAAG
>CABZHM010000027.1 GCA_902525625.1 uncultured Pelagibacteraceae bacterium
CAAATATTTTTTTTGAAAATTTTTTTTTATCAATTTTAAAAAAAATTGCTTTTTTATAGTTAAAATATTTAATACCTACTGGCAAACAAAGTGGAAAACCCTTGTAAGGATTTTTGTAAAATTCATCTAACTTTTTTTTATTAGCAAATTCCCTTTGATACTTAATTATATTAGATTTTAAATTACTATAAGAAATTAGATATTCTTCTTCATCTGCCATTAGTTTTGCTTTAACATTATTTAATAATTAAATAGATGAACATATATTTTTATATTTTTTTAACATTTATTAATGGTATTTTGGATAACACTTTGATCAAATTTATCAGCAAAAACCTGATCAGATTGATGGCTAATTTTAGGGTCTTAATCTCGTTTGTAATTATGTTTATCAATAGACTATAATTAAATTAAAAAATTTTTTTCAGTGCATAAATCAAGCCAATTGAGCTATTAGTACTGGTCAGCTGCACGCATTACTGCGCTTCCACATCCAGCCTATCAACGTGGTGGTCTACCACGGCTCTAAAGGAAGAACTAGTTTTGAGGTGAGTTTCCCGCTTAGATGCTTTCAGCAGTTATCTCGTCCATACTTAGCTACCCGGCACTGCAGCTGGCGCTACAACCGGTCCACCAGTGGTATGTTCAACCCGGTCCTCTCGTACTAGGGTCAACTCCTCTCAATTCTTCTACACGCATAGCAGATAGGGACCGAACTGTCTCACGACGTTCTGAACCCAGCTCACGTACCACTTTAATTGGCGAACAGCCAAACCCTTGGGACCTGCTCCAGCCCCAGGATGTGATGAGCCGACATCGAGGTGCCAAACACTGCCGTCGATATGAGCTCTTGGGCAGTATCAGCCTGTTATCCCCGGCGTACCTTTTATCCGTTGAGCGATGGCCCTTCCACTCAGAACCACCGGATCACTATGACCGTCTTTCGACTCTGCTCGACTTGTCAGTCTCACAGTCAGGCAAGCTTATGCCATTGCACTCTACGAACGATTTCTGACCGTTCTGAGCTTACCTTCGCACGCCTCCGTTACTATTTGGGAGGCGACCGCCCCAGTCAAACTACCCACCATACAATGTCTTGATGCCGGATGACGGCTATCAGTTAGATATCAAGAAAAACAAAAGAGGTATTTCACTGTTGACTCCACGAAAGCTGACGCCTTCGCTTCAATGTCTCCCTCCTATACTAAATATGTTTTTCCTAACACCAATGTAAAGTTGCAGTAAAGGTGCACGGGGTCTTTCCGTCTAACTACGCGAACTCCGCATCTTCACGGAGAATTCAATTTCACTGAGTTGATGTTGGAGACAGCGGAGAAATCGTTACGCCATTCATGCAGGTCGGAACTTACCCGACAAGGAATTTCGCTACCTTAGGACCGTTATAGTTACGGCCGCCGTTTACTGGGGCTTCAGAAATGAGCTTGCACCCATCGCATTAACCTTCCAGCACCGGGCAGGCGTCAGACCCTATACATCCACTTACGTGTTAGCAGAGCCCTGTGTTTTTGATAAACAGTCGCTTCTCCCTGACTTGTGCCACCTTCTTGTAGTTGCCTACAAAAAGGTCTTCCTTATTCCGAAGTTACGGAAGCATTTTGCCGAGTTCCTTCAACATCATTCTCTCAAGCGCCTAAATATACTCTATTAATCCACCTGTGTCGGTTTAGGGTACGGTCTAATGATGGAGCTATTTCTTGGAACCTTTTCGCGGCAAGTCCAATCCATTAAGAACTCACAACTTACAAGATTCGTCACTTCCATCTGGTTAAGGAATATTAACCTTATTTCCATCGACTACGGCTTTCGCCCTCGCCTTAGGTGCCGACTAACTCTGCGCGGATTAACCTTGCGCAGAAACCCTTGGATTTTCGGCGAAGAAGTTTTTCACTTCTTTTATCGTTACTTATGTCAGCATTCGCACTTCTGATACCTCCAGGATCCCTCACGGGTATCCCTTCACAGGCTTACAGAACGTTCCGCTACCAGTTATAATTTTCGAAAAAATTATAAATCCACAGATTCGGTATATGATTTTAGCCCCGTTACATCTTCGGCGCAGAAACTCTATTAGACCGGTGAGCTGTTACGCTATCTTTAAAGGATGGCTGCTTCTAAGCCAACCTCCCGGCTGTTAAGGAATTTCCACATCCTTTCACACTTAATCATAATTTGGGGACCTTATCTGGTGGTCTGGGCTCTTTCCCTCTCGACCATGGACCTTAGCACCCACAGTCTGTCTGTTGAAGAACAATATTTAGCATTCGGAGTTTTATTAGGTTTGGTAAGAATCTCTTCCCCCTAGCCCATTTAGTGCTCTACCTCTAAATATCTATTTATTCAACGCACTACCTAAATAGTTTTCGCGGAAAACCAGCTATCTACGAATTTGGTTGGCCTTTCACCCCTTACCACAAGTCATCCAAAGACTTTTCAACGTCAACTGGTTCGGTCCTCCGGTAAGTGTTACCTTACTTTCAACCTGCTCATGGTAAGCTCATTCGTTTTCGGGTCTAATTCATTAAACTATTCGCCCTATTAAGACTTGCTTTCGCTACGCCTACACCTAGATGGCTTAAGCTTGCTTAATAAATTAAGTCACTGACCCATTATACAAAAGGTACGCCGTCACTCTAAAAAGAGCTTCGACTGATTGTAGGCATGCAGTTTCAGGTTCTATTTCACTCCCCTAATAGGGGTTCTTTTCACCTTTCCCTCACGGTACTAGTTCACTATCGGTCACTGAAGAGTATTTAGGCTTAGAGGGTGGTCCCCCTATATTCGAGCAGGATTTCACGTGTCCCGCTTTACTCTTGAATTTTGTTAAACATTACTCATACAGGACTATCACCTTCTATGGTTAGCTTTTCCAAACTATTCAAATTTTTTTAACAAAACTGCTGGCCTAATCCGCCTTCGCTCGCCACTACTAACGGAATCTCAATTGATTTCTTTTCCTCTGGTTACTTAGATGTTTCAGTTCTCCAGGTTATCTCCTTAAATCTATGTATTTAATCTAAGGTACCACATAAAGTGGTGGGTTTCCCCATTCGGAAATTTTCGGATCAAAACTTACATACAGCTCCCCGAAACTTATCGCAGTATATCACGTCCTTCTTAGTCTTTCAGTGCCAAGGCATCCGCCACACGCCCTTAAACGCTTGATTTATGCACAGAAAAAAATTCTGTGTTGAATCAAATTTTTGTTTGAACATTAGCTAATAACATTTCTAATGTTCGGATATAGATATTGATATTAATTATTTTTTATTCACTTTTATGACATCTAAATGTTTCTTGGTGGAGGATAGCGGGATCGAACCGCTGACCTCCTGAATGCAAATCAGGCGCTCTCCCAGCTGAGCTAATCCCCCCGTTGATATTAATTTGGTGGGCCGAGAAAGACTCGAACTTTCGACCCCACCCTTATCAAGGGTGTGCTCTAACCAACTGAGCTACCGGCCCCCATGCAAGAGAAACACTTTAATTTAAGAAGAGAAATGAGGACGGTCAACATTAACCTGTTTATTATTTAGAGTAAAAATTTTTTACTCATCCTTAGAAAGGAGGTAATCCAGCCGCAGGTTCCCCTACGGCTACCTTGTTACGACTTCACCCCAGTCGCTGACTATACCGTGGTCAAGGGTTTAAAACCTTGCCTTAAGGTAGAACCAACTCCCATGGTGTGACGGGCGGTGTGTACAAGACCCGGGAACGCATTCACCGTGGCACGCTGATCCACGATTACTAGTAATTCCAGCTTCATGCACTCGAGTTGCAGAGTGCAATCCGAACTGAGGTATTTTTTAAGGATTTGCTAAACGTCGCCGTCTTGCTTCCTTTTGTAAATACCATTGTAGCACGTGTGTAGCCCAACACGTAAGGGCCATGAGGACTTGACGTCATCCCCACCTTCCTCCAGCTTATCACTGGCAGTTCTTTCAGAGTGCCCAACTTAATGATGGCAACTAAAAGTGAGGGTTGCGCTCGTTGCGGGACTTAACCCAACATCTCACGACACGAGCTGACGACAGCCATGCAGCACCTGTGTTTCGTCCGGCCGAACCGAAAACTTTAATCTCTTAAAGTCGCGACGAACATGTCAAGTGTTGGTAAGGTTCTGCGCGTATCTTCGAATTAAACCACATGCTCCACTACTTGTGCGGGTCCCCGTCAATTCATTTGAGTTTTAACCTTGCGGTCGTACTCCCCAGGCGGTGTGTTTATCGCTTTCGCTGCGACACTGAAAATAAATTTCCAACGTCTAACACACATCGTTTACGGCATGGACTACGAGGGTATCTAATCCTCTTCGCTACCCATGCTTTCGTTCCTCAGTGTCAGTAATGATCCAGAAAGCTGCCTTCGCAATTGGTATTCTTTCTAATATCTACGAATTTCACCTCTACACTAGAAATTCTGCTTTCCTCTATCAAACTCT
>CABZHM010000028.1 GCA_902525625.1 uncultured Pelagibacteraceae bacterium
ATTGGATTAGAAAAATCTTTTGAGGAAAAATTAATTGGAACTAATGATATTGAGAGATACGAAGTAAATGCATATGGTAGACGAATAAGTCAACTTGAGTTTCAAAAAGGTAAAAAAGGTAAAACTCTGAAACTTACAGTTGATACGGAAATTCAAAAATTAGCAAATGATTTATTAAAAGATAAAGCAGGATCTATATGCGTAATGGATATTTTTACTGGTGAAGTTATTGCTATGCACTCTTCTCCTTCATTTGACCCCAATCTGTTTGTTTTTGGTATTAGTCAAGATAATTGGCAAATAATTCGTAATGATCCAATGAAACCATTATTAAATAAAACTTTGCAGGGTAGATATTCTCCGGGCTCAACATTAAAACCTATTGTAGCTTTATCTGCTTTAGAAAATGGAATTATAAATACAAATTTTACTGTTAGATGCACGGGAAAAACCGAAATGTATGATCAAACCTATCATTGTTGGAAAAAAGAGGGTCATGGATATGTCAGTCTTAGAAACGCAATGAAAATGTCATGTGATACTTATTTTTACGAAATAGCTAGGAAACTTGGGGTAGATAAATTAAGTGAAACAGCAAAAAAATTTGGATTAGGAAAAAAAGTTTTTGACAACTTGTTTGAAATTGAAAAAGATGGATTGATTCCTAATACTCAATGGAAAAAAAATGCTTTGGGTAAAGGATGGTTGCTAGGAGAAACAATTATAACTGGAATCGGTCAAGGATATATTCAAACTACACCGATACAATTATGCCTAATGACAGCACAAATCGCTAATGGTGGGTACAAAATATATCCAAAAATAATTTTAGATGATAAAGAAAAAATGAAGCCAAACGATTATTACACTCCTCTTTATAAAAATCCTAACAATATAAAAATTATTCAAGATGCAATGTTTGGTTCTACTAATGAGGTAATGGGAACTTCTTATCGATCAAGAATCGACAATCCAAAATATCAATTTGCTGGTAAAACAGGTACATCTCAAGTTAAAAAAATTACTGAGAGAGAAAGAGAGTTAGATTTAAAAACTTCTCAAATTCCTTACGAACAAAGAGATCACGCTTTATATATTGCCTATGGTCCATATGTTAATCCAAGATATGCACTAAGTATTGTAGTTGAGCATGGCGGCAATGGAAGTACAACTGCCGCCCCTATGGCAAAGAAATTGTTTAAACTTATTATTGACCGACATGAAATGAGACAGTCAATAAATGATAAAAAATATTTGGAGATTTAGATGTATCAACATACCAGACTAACAAATAATAACTTTACATTTTTTCAAAAATTTAGGAATTTTGATTATATTTTGTTATTTTGTATTTTATTACTTGGTTTTATTAGTCTCGCTACGATGTATTCAACAGATGGTGGTAAAATTTTATTTCATACCAAAAGCCATTTTATAAAAATGGTAATTTTTACTTTAATGATGCTTATCATATCATTCATTAATATCAAATTTTGGTTTTCCATAGGATATCTATCGTACTTTGTAATAGTAGGTTTGTTAGTTTGGACATATTTTTTTGGAATAACATCGTCTGGGTCTCAAAGATGGATGAACTTATATTTTATTAATTTACAACCATCTGAATTAATGAAAGTTTTTATAATTTTATGCTTAGCAAAGTATTTTCATCGCATGAAATTAGAAAATGTTAATTCAATCTATACAATTTTAACTTCACTTATAGTAATTTTATTACCTATGGGTCTTGTGATAGTTCAGCCCGATTTAGGCACTTCACTATTAATAGCTGTTAGTGGAATAGCTGTTTTGTGGTTTGCGGGAATTAATCACAAATATTTTATTTACACCATGTTAGGATTTATAATATCATTACCATTTGTAATAGCGTTTCTAAAACCTTATCAAAAGCTTAGGGTTTTAACTTTTTTAAATCCAGATAAAGATCCTCTTGGTGCAGGTTATCAGATTATTCAATCTAAAATTGCTGTTGGGTCTGGAGGTATTTTTGGAAAAGGTTTTTTAAAAGGTACTCAAAGTTATTTAGAATTTTTACCAGAAAAGCACACTGACTTTATATTCACTCTGTTTTCAGAGGAGTTCGGATTTGTTGGTTCAGTGTTTTTATTATTAATTTATATTATTATAATTTATCGTATAATTGCTATCGGAGCTAATTCTAGAAGTTATTTTGCCAAAATCTTTTGTTATGGTTTTGGATTTGCTATTTTTATTTTCATTACAATCAATATGAGTATGGTTTTAGGCTTGCTACCTATAGTTGGATCTCCTTTGCCAATAATGTCTTATGGAGGCTCCTCAATGCTTGCTACCATGATTGGTTTTGGAATAGTAATGAGTGCGAGGGTACACAGCCAACAATTAATCGCCTAAGTATAATTTGTCGCTTAAATTTTTTGAGAGAATAATTGTATATTTTTTTAATGAATAAAAATTTAAATATAGGCATTATTGGAGCAGGTATTCAAGGTATTTCCAATGCTCTATTTCTACAAAAAAAAGGTTTTAAAGTAACAATATTTGATCGGGAAAAACCTGGTAGTCCTGTTGCCTCATATGGTAATGCTGGTCATTTTTCACCATACGCGTCCCTATCGCTAAATAGAACAGATATTTTGATGGATGTTCCTGCCATGTTATTAAGTTCAACAGGTCCTTTAGCTCTAAAATGGAACTATGTACCAAAAATGCTTCCTTGGTTTTTAAAATTTATTTTTAATACGACTAAAAGTAAAATGATGCACACTGCAAAAAACATGCACCAGATTTTAGATTTAGCCCTTCCCGCTTATGATGAATTATTTGAGGAAATTAGTCTAGAAAACTTAGTTGAAAATAAAGGCATTCTTTACGTTTGGAATGATAAAAATTTAAAAAGTAGAGAACTAGAAATTAGAGTAAGAGAAGAGCTAGGTGTTAAACAACAACTCGTAGATAAAAAAGATATACACGATTTAGAACCAAATCTTAAAAAATTTTATCATGCAGGAGTTTTTTACCCATATGCAAGACATGCCAGGAACCCAAAAAAGATTTTATTAAAACTTTTTGAACTGTTTTTAAAAAAAGGTGGGAAATTTCAAAATAAGAATATTTTAAATATAAATTTTGAGGGAGAGAGTCCTATTTTGGTGAGTGAAAATGAGAGTTTCAGCTGTGATAAGATCGTAATAACTTGTGGCGCTTTTTCTAAGAAGTTAACAGATAACTTGGATGAAAAAATTCCATTAGATACAGAGAGGGGTTACCATGTTCATTTTAAAGATTGTGATCATCTCTTAAGTAGACCAGTCATATTTCATAATAGAGGTTTCGGTATAACGCCAATGGAACAAGGCTTAAGAGTAGTTGGCACTGTAGAATTTGGTGGTTTAGATAATCCTGTATCAAAATCTAGAATTAATAATTTAATTAATAATGCAAAGTATATGTTGGGAAACCTTCCTGAGCATGAAGATGAGTGGCTAGGTTTTAGACCAACTTTACCTGATTTTTTACCAGTAATGGGTCCATCTAAAAATTATAAAAACGTTTTTTATTGTTTTGGACATCATCATTTGGGATGGACATTAGGTCCAATATCTGGAAAGATAGTTTCTGGAATGATAGCTAAAGAAAATACAAATTTAAACTTAGATCCTTATAGTTCGACAAGATTTTCATAATTTCGTGTCAAATAAAAACTATTTAGCATATTTATTTTTAGTGCTAGCAACATTTTGTTGGTCAGGTAACTTTATAGTTGGAAAATTCGCAACATTATTTGAAATTCCTCCCTTAACTTTAAATGTTTTTAGGTGGATCTCCGTTTGGTTTATTCTGATACCTTTTACCTACAAAGAAATTTTCAGAAATTTATCTTACATAAAAGAAAATTGGCTTGTAATTAGTTTCATGGGAGTAATCACAATCAGTACATTTAATTCAGTAGTTTATTTTGCTCTTAATTATACTCAAGTAATAAACGCTGTTCTAATGCTTTCAGCTATTCCTGTAGCAACAATTGTACTCTCATCATTAATGAAAATTGAAAAAACAAATATTTTACAGTTAATTGGATTATTAGTATCAATTATAGGAATTGGCTCAATAATTTCAAATGGAGATTTCCAAAAGATAATTTCTCTAGATTTTAATAAAGGTGACTTATGGATGTTAGTTTGTGTAATTACCTGGTCTCTTTATTCAACTTTACTAAAAAAAAATAGATTTAAATTTTCACAATTTACATTGATACAATTGATGGTTTCGGTAGGAATACTTTTTTTAATTCCACAATTTTTTTATGAAAAATCAACCGGTCTTGAATTAAATTTAGATAAAAATTTTTTTCTAATATTGACTTATGTAGCGATTTTTCCGGCAATAGCCGCTTATTATTTTTGGCAAAAAGGAATTGAAATAA
>CABZHM010000029.1 GCA_902525625.1 uncultured Pelagibacteraceae bacterium
GCTTTCATTCACTACATGTATATGAGAGAAGTATGGGTTGCTACAGGTGACTCACCAACAGTATATAGATATATTGACTGGTTAATTACTGTGCCATTACAGATGATAGAATTTTATTTAATTCTAGTAGCTGTAAGAAAAGCAAACTCTGGAATATTCTGGAGATTGCTAATTGGTTCACTTGTAATGTTAATCGGTGGATACTTAGGAGAAGCTGGATACATCAACGCTACACTTGGTTTCATTATCGGTATGGCAGGTTGGGTATACATTCTTTATGAAGTATTCTCAGGTGAAGCAGGTAAAGCTGCTGCTAAGAGCGGAAACAAAGCTCTTGTAACTGCGTTCGGTGCAATGAGAATGATTGTTACTGTAGGTTGGGCAATTTACCCATTAGGTTACGTATTTGGTTACCTAACTGGTGGAGTAGATGCTGACACATTAAACGTAGTTTACAACTTAGCTGACTTCATTAATAAAATTGCATTTGGTCTAGTAATCTGGGCTGCTGCAATGAGTTCTGGAGCTGGCGCAAGAGCAAGATAATTACGCTTTAAACTAATAATTTATAGGGCGAGTATGTTTTTACATACTTGCCCTATTTTTTTTTACACCTATATTCATGTTAATGGCTAAGATAACTTACATCACTCACGAGAACGAAAAACACACAATTGAAGTTCAAAATGGATTAACTGTGATGGAGGGTGCAGTTCAAAATGATATACCTGGAATAGATGCAGATTGTGGTGGAGGAATGGCATGTGCAACTTGCCATGTTTATGTCAAAGAAGACTGGTTTAATAAGATACCAAAAAAAGAAGATGGAGAAGATGATATGCTGGACATGGCATTTGAACCCAAAACAAATAGCAGACTGAGTTGTCAAATTGTTGTTTCAGATGAAATAGATGGTCTTGAAGTAAACATACCGTCTAAACAAGCTTAAATGAATAAAACTGATGCATTAATTATTGGAGCAGGTCCAACAGGATTATTTACCGCTCACCAATTAAAGTTAATTGGGCTCGATTGTGAAATAGTTGATAATTTAGATAAAATAGGTGGACAATGTATAGAACTTTATCCTGATAAACCAATTTATGATATTCCTGCGGTACCCGAGTGCACAGGTGAGGAATTAACAAATAATTTAATTAGTCAATTAAAACCTTTTGATATTAAATTTCATTTAACAGAAAGAGTTGAGGAGGTTAAGAAAGAGGATACCAACTGGTTAGTAAAAACTAGTAGTGGTAATACTTTTTTAACACCAAATGTTATTATTGCTGGAGGTGTTGGCTCATTCGAACCTCGAAAATTTGCACCAAAGGAATGTGAACAATTTGAGAATAAATCATTGTTTTATTCAGTAAAAGACAAAAGTATATTTAATGGTAAAACGGTATCAATTTTTGGAGGTGGGGATAGCGCATTAGATTGGGCTATTGAGTTATCAAAAGATTGTAAAATTAATTTAATACATAGACGAGATGAATTTAGAGGAGCAAAAGCAACAGTCGATAAAATGCAGGAACTTGTAAAATCAGGCAAAATAAACTTATTTACCAAATATCAAATGGCAAATGCTAATGGAGATCAAAGATTAGAGAGCATAGATATAAAGCATGACAATAATGAAATTAAGAATCTTAAGACTGATTATGTGCTTGGTTTTTTCGGTCTTATTATGCAGCTAGGACCAATAGCTAATTGGGGCCTTAATTTATATAAAAAAACGATTGAGGTCGATACAGAAAAGTTTGAGACAAATCAAAAAGGTATTTATGCTGTTGGAGATATTTGCAACTATCCTGGTAAATTAAAACTTATTCTCTCCGGTTTCCATGAGGGCGCTTTAGCTGCCAGAGCATGTTTTAAACTCGCAAGACCAAACGAAAAATATAGATTTGAATTCACAACTACTTCATCAAACTTGTTAAAAAGACTTGGTAAAAAAGAGTGATAGAGCTTTTTTCAGCTAATACTCCCAATGGTAAAAAAATTAGTATTATGCTCGAAGAGATCAAGTTTGACTACAAAGTAACTAAAATTGATTTAGACAATGGTGAACAATTTAAACAAGATTTTAAAAAGATTAGTCCATTAAGTAAAATTCCTGTAATTATTGATCATAAAAATAAAGAAACAGTTTTTGAGTCTGGAGCAATTCTAATTTACTTAGCTGAATTAAGTGGCAAATTTTATAATTCTGGGGAAAGATTAGAAATTAATCAATGGCTTATGGCCCAAATGGGCTACGTTGCTCCAATGTTAGGTCAACATCATCAGTTCCACCATTATAATCCGGGGAAAAGTAAGTTTGGTGAAGACAGATATTTTAAGATTTCCGAGAGAATATATAGAGAGTTAGACGAAAGATTATCAAAATCTAAATATTTATCAGGAGAAAATTATACAATTGCAGATATTGGAACGTTCCCTTGGATTGCTAGGCATGAGTGGCATGATATTGGTTTAAAAAAATTTAAAAATTTAACTAGATGGTATGAGAAGATCTCCGAAAGAGATGGTGTTAAAAAAGGTTTCGCATTTATGGATAAAAATGAATTACCACCCAAGCCATAATTAATTTATCGAGTTAAGAAATCTAAATAATGATGCAAAAATACCATGTCCTGATGCCTCAATAGTAAGTATTACTAAAATGATTATAATTAGTTTTGGGTTCATCTACTAAAGACAAAAAATATTAAAATTATCCAAAACAGAGCATAATAATAGTAAATATATTTTTTGGTAAAATTGTAAGTAACTGGATTATGCACTTTTTTTGTTTTTTTCTTTTTCTTAGTCATCTGCATGAACCTTTTCATTTTTCTCATGTTTTTCTTGAGCAGCAATTGTATATTTTGCAACTGGTCTTGCCATTAGTCTTTTTAGCCCAATTGGCTCAGCAGTATCAAGACAATATCCATAAGTATCCTCCCTTATCCTTGCTAAAGCTTTATCAATTTCTGAGATAAGTTTTATTTGTCTATTGATTGCTTTCATTTCCACATTTTTATCGGTATACGAACTTGCTTGATCAACAATATCTGCAGAAATACTATTATCATCCATAGAGCCGTTATAGAGAGCCTCATTATTTGACTTAATAAGCTCTTTTTTCCATTCTTGTAATTTAATTCTGAAAAAAACTTTATGTTTTTCACACATATATTTTTCTGTATCTTTAGGAATGTAGCTTTTTGATATTTTTATAGGTCCTTTTTTAATTACTTTTGTTTTACTAACCACTTTTGTTTTTGGTTTAGAAAAATTCTTTGGTTTTGTTTTTGTGACCTTTTTTTTTACTTTAGCTATCTTTGGCATGTCTAAATTTGAATGCGACGGAGTATATTCAGCAAAATATGGGTGTCAAGCTACCTTAATTATTGTAAATATCTACTTATGAATGTTTTAAACAAGAATATTAATAATATATTTTTTATTTTCGCTATTACACATTTATTAATTTGGACAATGATTCCCTCATTAACAAATTCAAATTTACCTCTTGATACAATAGAAGCACTTGCTTGGGGAAGCAATTTAGATTGGGGTTTCAGCAAACATCCACCAATGAGCGCTTTCTTTTCTGAGGTATTTTTTAATATATTCGGTTCACAAGATTGGGCCTATTATCTTTTAAGTCAAATTTTTGTTGTTATATCGTTCTATTTTTTATTCAAATTTGCTTTTGAAATTTTAGGAAATATTAAATTAAGTTTAATTTCAGTTTTATTATTAGAGGGTATTTATTTCTTTAATTTCACAACACCAGAATTTAATGTAAATGTTTGTCAGTTACCTTTTTGGTCATTGGTGATTTATTACTCTTGGAAGATATATGATGCAAAAGAAATTCAATTTTATGATTGTTTCTTAATTGGATTATTTGCTGCAATTGGTTTTCTTTCGAAATATTTGTTCGTTTATTTATTATTATCAATCAGTATATTATTTATTTATGTTATTTTTAAAAAATTTAAAAACTTTGATTTTAAATATTTAATAATAATTGAAATTTTTTTAGTTCTATTAGTTCCACATCTAATTTGGTTATTTGATAACAATTTTATAACTGTCTCATATGGTTTGAGAAGATCAGGGCTTGAGGAAACAGGAATTCTAAATCATGTAAAATATCCAATAATTTTTTTATTAAAACAACTAGTCATACTTATACCGTTTTTCTTTTTAGTGTGGTTATT
>CABZHM010000030.1 GCA_902525625.1 uncultured Pelagibacteraceae bacterium
TAAATTAGCAAAGCAATATTATGAAGATGGAGCTGATGAGATTATCTTTATGGATGTAGTAGCGAGTTTATATGGAAGAAACAATTTATTTGAATTAATAAAAGAATTTTCTAAAGATATTTTTATACCCATAACTATAGGAGGAGGAATAAAAACTGAATTAGATATTGAAAATGCACTTAAATGTGGCGCAGATAAAGTTTCAATTAACTCTGAAGGTATAAAAAATAAAATATTTTTAAAAAATGTAGTTTCTACTTTTGGTGTCTCCACAATTACAGCCTCAATAGAGGCAAAGAGAATTGAAAACGATTGGTACTGTTTTTATGATTTTGGTAGAGAAAATTCAGGTAAAAAAATTGAAGATTGGATTAATGAAATTTCTGATATAGGTTGTGCTGAAATTTTGATTACCTCAATTGATAAAGAAGGAACAAGACTCGGATTTGACAATGAATTAATTAATTTTATAAGTTCAAAAAAATACAAAATGCCTATCATGTATTCTGGTGGGTACGGAAATATTGATCATATAAAACAAGTAAAAAAACTTTTAGATAGAAGTGATGCTATTTGCATTTCTTCCGCTCTTCATTACAAAAATGATAATATAAAAAATATAAAAAAATATAATGATTAAAAATATTGGTATTATTGATTACGGTTGTGGAAATATACACAGTTTATCCTGTGCGTTAAAAAATATTGGTTGTAATGTTAGTATTATTTCTAATGATTTAAAAAATAAAAATATAAATGGAATATTTATACCAGGTGTGGGATCATTTGATAATGCAATGAATAAAATTAGAAAAAAAAATCTTGATCAAGTTATTTACGAATATTTTAAAAATGATTATTTAATAGTAGGAATATGTTTAGGAATGCAAATTCTTGTAGATACTGGTGTAGAAAATTCAATAACAGAGGGGTTAAAATTAATTAAAGGCAATACATATAAACTTAAATTTAAAAATAATGAAAAAAATATCAATATTGGGTGGAACAAAACTTATTTTACCAAAAAAAAACTTAACCAATTTGATAAAGAAAAATTTTATTATGTTCATTCATATGCTGTAGAAACACATCAGGACTTATCTTGTTGTTATTCAACTTTTAATGAAAACAAATTTATTTCAGGATTAATAAATCAAAACATTTATGCTTTTCAATTTCATCCTGAAAAAAGTGGAAATGTTGGATTAGATCTTTTAAAGGAAGTAATTAAAAATTAATGTCATCAAATTTTTCAATGTTCGGTATGCCAAGTGATGTGAAATTTTGTACAAAATGTGTTATCTCTAATCAAAGACCCAACTCAACAATTGAATTCCTTGCTAAGGATACAGCAAATAAATCAGGTATTAAGATAGATGATAAATTTGTTTGCTCGGCCTGTAAATATAATGATGAAAAAAATATTATTAACTGGAAAGATAGAGAAAAAGAATTAATTGAATTGTGTAAAAAGCATAAAAAAAAAAGTGGGTATGATGTTGTGGTACCTGGTAGTGGTGGAAAAGACAGTGGCTACACAGCTCATATTTTAAAATATAGATATGGTCTTAACCCTCTTACTGTGACTTGGGCACCGCATATATATACTGAAATCGGTAGAAAAAATTTTGATAATTGGATCAAAATTGGAGGATTTGATAACATCCTTTTTACTCCAAACGGTAGACTTCATAAATTATTAACAAAATTAGCATTCAAAAATTTACTTCACCCTTTCCAACCGTTTATAATAGGCCAAAAAATTATAGGACCGCTAATAGCATCTAAATTTAAAATTCCTCTTATATTTTATGGTGAAAGTCCATCGGAATATGGAAATAATCCTGAAGATAATAAACTTCCTATTATGGATAAAAAATTTTTTACTTTTAGCAATTTAGACAACATACACTTAGGTGGTTTAAAATTAAGAGAAATAATTGAAAAATATAAATTTAAGTTAAATGATTTCCACCCATATCTACCACTTGAAAATGAAAAAATAGATCAAAATAATATTGAAGTACATCATTTAGGGTATTATTTAAAATGGGACCAACAAAATGCGTACTATTATTCGGTAGAAAATACTGGCTTTAAACCAAATTTAGAGAGAACTGAAGGAACTTATTCAAAATACGTTAGTTTAGATGATAAAATAGATAGATTTCATTTTTATACCTACTTTATAAAATTTGGAATAGGTCAAGCCACATATGATGCAGCACAAGAAATCAGATCTGGTAAAATTTCACGAGAAGAGGGGGTTATGCTTGTAAAAAAGTTTGACAGTGAATTTCCGAAAAAATATTTTAAAGAATTTTTAGAATATATTGATTTAAACGAAAATGAATTTTGGGAAACTATAAATAGATTTAGATCTCCACACTTATGGACTATAAACGAAAAAAAGGAATGGCAAATTAAACATCAAGTATATTAAATGAAGTTTGGTAAAAGAGATCATGATAATTTATATGTTAAAGAAAATTTGAATGAACCAAAATTTATTCATAAATTTTTACTTAAATTATTACTAAAAAAAAAATATATTGATTTTCTTGATATAGGTTTTGGGAATGGTTCATTGCTTAAATTAATGAAATACCAATGCCAAGAAAAAAAAATTTGGGGTTGTGACATAAATCCAAAATTAATAAATAAAGCGAAAAAATTTAAAAATATAAAAATATTTAAAGAAGATATTTTAAACCCAAGGCGAAAGAGTAAATTTGATATTGTACATGCATCTGGTGTGCTACATATTTTTGATGACCCACATAAATTAATTAAAAACATGGTTAATAAGTGTAAAACAAATGGTACTGTGTTTATTTGTACGTTCTTAAGTGAAGAAAAAATTGATGTAATAACTCGGTATAAAATAGTAAATAATTTCAATTATAAAAAGGTGCCTGAACAAATGGGTTGGAACAAGTTTTCTAAAAATACAATTATTAACATTTTAAAAAATATAAAAAAAATAAAAAAATTTAAATTGCATAAAATTAAATTCCCAGAAAACCTTATTGTCAAAAAAAAAAAAGATGTATTAAGATCTTGGACTATAAAAAAACAAAAAAGAAGTATTTTTAAGAATTCAATTTTTGAACAAGAATATTTCTATATTGAAATCAATTTATAAAATTTAACCTTTCAATAAATTATGAAAGGCTCTTTTATTTTGATTTATCTTTATTTTATAATTAATTTTGGAAAACTCTTTAATAATCTTCTGATCAAAATCTTTTGATTTAGAAAATCTTATCTCTTTTTGGTGATTTTGTTTTATTCGCTTAAAATCGAGTATATTTTGATTATTTATTTTGTTCGTTGAAATTTTTATAGCCACCTTTAATGCATGCATTGAAATTTCTTTCAAATTTTTCTTTAATTTTTTCGGTTTTATATGAAATAAAATTCTTCCTCCATCAATTTTTTTGTCTAATTCTAGCATTGTACATCCTATTAAATCGAAATTTTGATCATAAATTGCCCAAGGATTACAAGCAACTCCCCTGTAATATGGTGAGATACCAGCATGTAAATTTAAGCAATCATGCTGTTTAAGAAATCTTAATAACCTATCTTTTATAATTTTGTAACCAAACACTATAAATAAATTTTTTATGCTCTTCTTTTTTTTAATAATCTTAATTATTTTTTCAGGATTTGTTTCATTAAATATTTTTACTTTTTTTTTAAATTTATTATTAGGAAAATATTTTCTTTCAATCTTACTAATAGTTTTAAAATAAATATTTTGGGCTCTGTTTATT
>CABZHM010000031.1 GCA_902525625.1 uncultured Pelagibacteraceae bacterium
AAAGTGTAATTTTATTATCAAACATTTTAAATAATTCTTTTTCATTCTTTTCTGAAAAAAGTTTAAAGTATTTTTTTACTAATTTTTTAAGCTCCATAAAATTTGTCTAAATATTTATAAAAAGTTTTATTTAATATTTTAATAAAATTTACTCTTTTATTGATCTCTTTTTTAAGATTAAAATATTCTTGAGTAGAAAAGAAATAATGACCACTAATGGATAATTTTTGATGATCATGAATTTTACTAGCATAAAGCCACTTAACCCACTTATCATTATTTAAAACTATTTTCTTAAAGGCTTTAATTTTTCTTTCTAGTCCAAGCTCTTTAGCCAGCATAATTGTTAAATTTGTCTGTAGCACACCAATTTCTGGAGCTACATTCATAGCTCCTATACCTGCTTTTTTTCTTAATTTTATTTCAGGAACACTAATGTAATCACAGTTATGCTCCTTAAGGAAAATATTTTTTTTTTTAGCAAATTTAGACATTTTTTTTGAATTCTTAAAGTCAAATTCACCAACCTGATAAGTTTCTTTAACGAGAGATCCTGTTTGACATACTAAATAATTTGAATTTTTTATTTTACAAAAAAAATTTAAATCCTTAAGAAATTGTTTGTATGAATATTTTATGCCATGGTCCTCAGTTCCAAACTCAAACTTTATTTTTTTATTTTTTTCTTTCGCTAAATTATTACAAAAATCAAACAATTCATCAGCTAATTCAAATTTTTTTTTAGCTTTAGAGGTATCGATATGGAGCATTGAGAAACCTGACTCAATATCTGCCTTTAGGCTTATTTTTGTTTTATCTATTGTATCTTTATAACTTAATTTTTTTTCATTATCGCTTAAAAATGGTCCGCTATGATCTCTGCATAATTTAATTCTTTTATTCTTTTTTTCTTTTATATATTTTGAAAATTTTTCAGTCGTAAAATTATTAACATATCCACCACCAAATTCTTCGCATTCTATCTGATTTCGCGATGCAATTAACATAATTTCTAATTTTTTACTTTTTGAATAAGAAGATATAGCATCTATAAATTCAATACTCATTGGTCCAAAAGCAAATTTTAATTTAGTCATTTGAAAAATTTTTTTTTAAGATGCAAACAAGCCTCAAAAACTGCACCATTTCCACCACTATTACTAGTAACAAAATTTGAATACTGTTTAGCTTCATTGACTGCATTTTTTGGAGAAATTCCGTAAAATGATTTTTTTAAAATTTCAACATCATGAATACCATCCCCCATAAAAATTAAATTTTTAAAACCAAATTTTTTTATAAAATTTAATCTTTCATTATTTTTTACATAATGTAACTTAAATCCCAGATCTTTAACTCTTTTAAGGCTTATTTTAAAACCTTTTTTATCTGATGAAATGAATAAAATATTTACATATTTCCTTATAATATCTAATCCATCAGCATCATGAGCTCCAAAAACTTTTCCTATTTTACCTTCTTTTGTATAAACAAATTTTCCATCTGTTAAAACTCCATCTACATCTAAGATAAAATAAAGCTGACTTTTATTTTTTTTCATAAATTACTTTATAAGTATAATTTTTCTTATTGTTAATGAAAAATTTTTTTTTTATTAAAATTTTAAAAAGTAAATTAAGTAATTTAAAAGTATCTGTGAACAATCTCGCATTACTTTTTTGATCTTTTTCTTCCCATTTAAGTGGGAACCATTCAAAATTTAAATTATTTTTTAATATAAACATATTAATATAAACAGGGTACAATATTTCATCTGGGAAATTTAAATAATCTTTATTTCCAAAATCTTCTAAATGAAAATAGTTCAAACCACACCCAATATCATAAACTTTTTTTTTTAAAATAGTTGAAAAAAGTAAATTGAATAATCTATTTCCTGCAATCCTTAAATAGCTATAACCAGGTAATTTAGATTCTTTATGAAATCTTGCTCCTAAATAATTCTTATTTTCCCTTAAAATATTTGTCAAATATTTTAAATCAGTTTGATCATCTCCATGCATAACAATTAGCCCTTTAAAATTATTTTCCAATGCATAATTCAATGCAATTTTGTGCGATCCCCCTAAATGATAATTTAAGTTATTTTGTATTAACTTAAGTTTTGTACTGATTTTAATTTTTGGAAGTATAGTTTTTAGCTCCTCTAAAGTGTCATCAGTGCTTTGATTATCAACAATTAACACTTCCTCAATCGCATCTAAATTTTCAAATTCAATTTTTTCAATTAGTCTTTTAATTTGTAATTTGCAATTAAAAATAGGTATAAATAGTAAATTTTTATTTTTCAAAGTATAATTAATTAATTGTTTAGAGTAGGTAAATCTATAATATAATTTTTAGATAATGGCAAAAAAAACTTTAAAACCTTGGGGATATGAAGAAATATTAGAGCTTAATAAATACTATTGTGTGAAAAAATTATTTATGAAAAATAAACATAGATGTAGTT
The DNA here is from genome assembly GCA_902525625.1 of uncultured Pelagibacteraceae bacterium. GTDB lineage: Bacteria > Pseudomonadota > Alphaproteobacteria > Pelagibacterales > Pelagibacteraceae > Pelagibacter. The sequence continues at coordinate 2,474 of CABZHM010000031.1, forward strand.
TGCAATATCATAAAAAAAAAATTGAAACTATCATTGTCATAAAAGGTTTTTTGAAAGTTAAAATTAACAAGACAAATAAAAAATTTAAGGCTGGAGATATATTTACCTTAAAACCAAACACTATTCATAGAATGGAGGCAATAAATGGAAATTGTACTTATCTCGAAGCATCATCTGTGCAATTGAATGATCTGGTAAGAATTGAAGATGATTACAAAAGAATTTAATGAAATTCATTGAAAAATATAAAGAAATAAAATCTTTTACGAACACAAAATTTAATAAAAATATCGGTGATTTTTTTATAACCAGACCACTATCAATATTGCTCACTATCCCTTTGGCTGATCTAAATATAAGTCCTAATCGAATAACTTCAATTAGAGTGATACTGCAGATGATTGTTATTTTATTTATATTTTTTTCAAATAAAAACTATTTAATTACTCTAATTATATTGCATTATTTTTTCTCAGATGTGTTTGATTATGTTGATGGAAATTATGCTAGATATAAAAATAAAGCTTCATATTTTGGTAAACTCTTTGATACCACCTTTGACAATTCTTTAAGTTTTATTTTTTTAATTTCCATAATATTTAATTTAAATAATAATAATTATGATTTCAAATTTTTGTCATCTGAGTACTACTTTTTTATTATTGCTATTTATATTATTTGTTTTTGGTTTGAAAAGTATTCTTCATTATTAGCAAAAAAATTTTTAGACGAATTAAAAACAAAAGAAACAAATTTAAATACAAAACCAGAAATACCAG
>CABZHM010000032.1 GCA_902525625.1 uncultured Pelagibacteraceae bacterium
TTCTCTTAAATATGGAATGATCATATGCCGATTAATTGTCGAATAAATGTAATTGGTTTTCTAAATAAATAATAAAATAAAATAGTTCTATCTCCGTAAACCTTAGCTGTTCCACGTAAACCAATTCTTGGAGTATCCCTACTTCCTTCAAAACTTGATATTAACTTATAAGAGAGAACTTCTTCTGGTGAGAGCTCTGGCTCATAAGTAGATCTTAAAATCTTTCCCTTATAAGAACTCATAGGATTTATATCTAAAAAGATATTAGTATCAGCATTTTCGTTGATAACGATCGAGTCTTTTACTGGTAGCCATATGAGAAATTCAATGTTCGCAGGATCCGCAATAGTCAATATTTTTTCACCAACTGATACCGGCTTACCTTGCCAATCAGATTTTCTATCCACAATAACTACCCCTTTTTTTTCAGCATATATTTTTGAATTTTTTAATTTTCTTTCTGCAGAACTTAACTCTACCCTTCTTAAATCAACTTGTGCCACAAGTTCAGCCAATCTTGATTTTTGCTCATTGTCTGTAAATGATGATTGTCTTGTTCTTAGAAGCTCTTTCTCAGAAACTTGCAGTGATTGCTTCGCTAGATTAAATTCATTTAACAAGTCAATATCTTCCAATAAAACTAACAAATCTCCTGGTTTTGTTTGATCATTATTATTTGCAACAATTTTTTTAACTACTCCATCAAATGGGGATGTAATTAAAAAAGGATTTTTTGCTACCACCTCAATTGGAGCAGTACTAGTCATTCGGACTGGGAAAAGAAATATTAATATAATTACCGAAATTGTAATCCAACGTTTTTTTCCAGTAAAATTTTTTTTGAAAAAATCTCTAATTGAGTAATTGACTAAAAATGTATTATAAGCATGGCCATAAGTTCTTGATAAATGTGAAATCAATTCATTTTCATTCTCAGAAAAAATTTCATTTCGAGCTAATAAAAGAAATCCTTGCAAACCTCTTTGAGGTGAAAAAATTGGAATACAAAGTAAATATTGAGGAATATTTTTTGGTTTCTGTTTTTTTATTTTTTTTGAGAATTTATCTAAATCAATTGGTTCTATCTCTTTAAGATTTTGATTGGATTTATGATTAACAATACTTTCAACAAACGTAATTAATGGTGCAGTTCTATCAACTGAGGCGATATCCGACACTGCCTCTACATGATATTTATCTGTAGGACTTTTAAGTAATAAAAATGAAGTTGTATAATCAATTATCTCCCTCGTTTCATTTACAACAATAAAACTTAATTCATCTTTACTTTTTGCCTCTCTAGTTTTTTTTTCTAGGCTAATTAATCTTGCAATCTTGATATTTTTATCTTGGCTCAAAATTTAACAATCCCACTCATTCCTGGAATTAAACTCTCATATTTTTCGTTAAACTGAGCTTTTAATTCAATTGTTTGACTAGCAGCATCTACAGCGGCACCTAAACTGATTATTTTTGCATTCAATTCATCTCCAGTCTCATCAATAATGATTTTGACCTCATGACCTTTTTTTAACCAACTTAACCATTTACTGGGAACAACAACAGCCGCTTCTAAAAGTCCATCACCTACAATATCCATTAATGGTTGTCGTTGTTCTATGCTCGTATATACATTAGTGTAAACATCCATTACTCTTCCATCGTACGGAGCAACAATATTACATCTTTCGACATTTAGTTTAGCAATGGTTAATTCTGCTTCAGCTTTTTTAAGAGCTGACTCAGATAATTGATATTGTAACTCACCAATGGACCTCATATCCAAAAGTTCTTTATCATTCTTAAGTTGGACTTGTGCACTTTTGTGATCTGCTTTAATTACTTCTAGTTGCGCATTATACAATTTGCAGTCAAAACTAATTAAGGTGTCACCTTTTTTGAATGCATCTCCCATTAAAAAATTTATATTTTCAACCCTTGATGCAATCTCACTTGAAATTGAAACTTTTTCAGTAGCAGTTACTAAAGTTCTTGCTTCTTTGATTTCTTCTTCTGTGGCAGTGGCATCATGATTATCTGCTTGAGCGACATTTATTAAAAAAAACAAAATTATAAAAATTAGTTTTTTCATTATCTAAATATAGGATATTCCCTACAATCTATCTATCAATTGAGAGCCGTAACTGTCCCAATTAGAGTATTCCTTAGACAATTGGGATGACAATGAGACAAATTTTGTCTCATTATCAATAATTTTTTGAGACTCCTTTGTATTCTCGTTTGCAAAGTTTAATTTTATGTCTTTGACTGAAATATCTCCATTAGGGTCCTCTAAAATAACTTTTAAATCAATCGACTTCACATTTTCAGGTGGTGAAGCAATCACTTTACCTGATTTTGGATCATATTTAATCCAGTCAGGAATTTCTTTTCCATCTTTTGAAACAAATTTTATTTTATCTTTCCAAGGTAATTCAAATTCAAAATTGTCATCTTTAATCTGAGTTTCAAAATTTAAGAATTCATCGGGCTCAGTTATTTTTACAAAATCTTCGAAAGAGTCGATGTTATTTATGCTATCTGTTTTAGTTTTATCTATTTGTCCACTTTCTTTAAAAGAATTAAATTTTATAGATCCATCATTTTTAACTTCTAATTTATTTTCTCTTTCTAACTTTCTCGCTTGTTTTAATATTTCTTTATCTTCAGCAATTTTTTTTGAGTCAATAATTACTGTTACTTGCTTTTTATTATTATCTTCATCAACAGCGATTATCTTAAACTCCACCATCTTCATACCATTTGGAATATCAGTCTTTGTTTTTCCTGTTTTTGGATTTATCTTAATCCAATCTGGTAAAGGACTTCCATCTTTCATTTCACCATAGTACTTTTGAACATTTTTACCCTCATCATTAAATACTTTAAATTTTACTTTGAGTGCTTTATCAGAATGTTTTGCTATAATTTTATCAATGTAAATATCATTATCTTTATCTTTAAGTTCTAAAGATTTAGACTC
>CABZHM010000033.1 GCA_902525625.1 uncultured Pelagibacteraceae bacterium
TCCCAACTAAAATGCTACTATACTTTAAAAGTGTTTTATATTCTGGAAGATTTAATGTAGGGGTAAATTTTAATTTACTTTTTTTTATAATTTTTAATATTTTTTTTGAACCTGCATCATTATTTGGAAATACAATCAAATGTTGCATGTCAATTTTTTTTAAAGCTTCAATTGTTTTTTTCATCTGTATTTCTGAAAGATGTAATTCACTCGTAACAGGATGCTGAATTGTAATTGAAAAAGGTTTTGAAATTTTTATTTTAAATTTATTAAAGATATAATTATGGGAAAGATCTCTTTCATTTAATAGTGCATCAATAGATGGACACCCGACTGCATAAATATTCCTGGGGACTTCCCCCATTTTTATTAATCTTTTTTTGGTTTCATTATTTGCGGTAAAATGTATATTTGAAAACTTAGACATTCCATGTCGCAAAGACTCATCTATAGTTCCAGAAACTTCACCACCTTGGATATGAGCAACTGGTATATTCATATGAGCGCCACAAATTGTAACTGCAAAATTAGCCGCTATGTCAAATCCAGATAAAATTAAATCTGGTTTACTTTTCCTCAAAATTTTTGATAATTTTGTAATCGCCACTCCTAATGCATATGCCATTGATGATCCATCATTTCTGGCAAAATATTCATTGTCAAACATCTTAAATTTATCAAAAACTCTAAACCTTTGATCAAAAATTTCATTAATTGTATATCCATGCTCCTGCACTAAATGCAAGCCTGTAACTACAAGATCATATTTTATTTTTTTTTCTTTCTTTATAATTTTAATTATGGGTTTAAATCTACTAAAGTCGGCTCTTCTTTCAGTTACTATAAATATTTTCATTTTATATCCTGTTTTCTAATCAAAGTATTATTGCTGATATTAACTTTTGCAGTTTTCCCAATTAGATTAAAATAATCTTTAGCAAAAAAATCTCCTATGCCTGGTCTTCTGGGGAATATATTATTTTTAGTTAATTTCTCACCTTTTAATATTTTTTTTGTTGATGCAACACAGGCAAAAGCAAAGTTGATAGTTGATTTTTCTTGTCGTATAGGATTTTTGTTGTCACCTTTGGCTTTGTAGATTTCGTTTGCACCTAACTTTAATAATCTTAATTCTTCCTTATCCATAGATGCAGATATATCTGGACCCTTTCTTTTTTTTGTATCTGTAAAATGTTTTTCAATTATTGAGGCTCCTAGAGCAATTGCTCCCAAGCATGGATAGATTGTTTCAGAGTGATCAGATAGACCTACCACAGCATCAGGAAATTTATTTTGTAATGTCTTAATAGAGTCTAGCCTTATTAGATTGGAGGGTGTCGGATATATATTGGTACAATGTAATAAAGCAAATGGAACACGGTACTTTCTTAAAATTTTCACTGAAGGCTTTATAGTTTTTATACTATTCATACCTGTACTCAAAATTATAGGTTTTTTAAATTTAGCTATATATTCAATCAAGGGATAATTATTACATTCACCTGAACCAATTTTAAAAGCAGGAACTTTAAATTTAATTAATCTGTCCACAGCTGATTTTGAAAAAGGTGTGCTAATAAAAATAATACCTTTTGATTTCACGTATTTCATTAATTTAAACTCATCTTTTTCTGACAACGAATTGTTTTTTATTATATCAAATATATTTTCCTTGGTATGAGAGGGAATAATCTTTTTTGCTTCAATAGTCATTTCATCTTCTACAACATGTGTTTGATGTTTAATTACTTCAGCACCAGATTTATAAGCTATGTCAACTAACTTTTTTGCCTGGGTTAAAGAGCCACCATGATTTATTCCAAGCTCAGCAATAATTAAGGGTTTATAGTTTAATCCAACATATCTTTTTCCAATTTTAATTTTATTTTTATTTGGATTATTCATTTTTATGATATCAACAGAAAACTTTTTTTACCAAATAGAAAATCCACCATCAACAAAAATGTTTTGACCTGTAATATAATTCGAGTCGTTACTTATCAAAAACTTCAGCAAACCGTAAATATCAGACTCCTTTGCCATTTTGTTAAGCGGTAAAAGCTTTGAATACTCTCTTACAAATTTTTTATTTTGATTGTTAAAAACTCCTCCAGGAGTAATCATATTACATGTTGTATTTTTTTTGGCCAAATCAGTAGCCATCCACCTAGTCAAACCAATTAGACCTGATTTACTTGCAGAATATGATGCTGATGAATAAAATTTTTGATTACTGTATAAATGATGATGAGGACTTAAAGATCCATATATGCTTCCTACATTGATTATTTTCTGATTTTTTTTTTTATCGCTATGTAGATGTATAAAGTGTTTAATTGCAAAAAATGTTCCTCTTAAATTTATATTATTTGTTTTATCCCAAATATTGCTATCAAAGTTCTCTTTAATATTTTTATTTTTTGAAATT
>CABZHM010000034.1 GCA_902525625.1 uncultured Pelagibacteraceae bacterium
CAGTATACAAATAAGCTGCACTGTCAGCAGTAAACATAAACCCTGTTATTGGAGAAAGATTACCAAGAAAAGTATCTCTATTTAAATCAGTATTTTGATGTTGAAATCCAATTAGAGTTGATCTCTTTCCATTATCACTAAAATCAAACAATCCTGAATAGATATTAAACTTTGTATTGTCATTACCAATTTTACTATCTTCTGCAAAAATTGAGGAAGGGATTAATAAAGACAATATTACCAAATAACTAATTCTTAAATAATTCATATTTTTTTTTTCAATATAACTTTCCTGAGTATTATTGCACCACCAAATACAAACATCAATATAGGTAATAACCAAAGAAAATAGGTATTTTTATTGAATCCTGGATCATACAAGATCCAATCTCCATATTTATTTTTAAGATACTCATAAATTTGTTTTTCACTTAAGCCTTCGTTTAATTTTTTTTCTACTAAAATTTTTAAACTATTAGCAAATTCTGAATCTGAGTCATACACTGATTGTCCTTGACAAATTAAACATCTTAAATTTTTTGTAATTTCAATTTCTAAGTTTTGAGCTTTTAAATCTATGGAATAAAAATTAACAAAAAAGAAAATAGAAATTAAAAATTTAAAAATATTCATCGCGTCAATTCTTTTATTTCAGAAAGTAGACTTTCATCTAATGGACCAATTATTTTTTTTATTATGTAATTATCTTTTATTAAGAAACTTTCTGGCACTCCGTATGCTCCCCACTCAATAGCTATTGTTCCATCGCCATCTAAAAGTATTAAGTCATAAGGGTTATTTAATTCTTCCAAAAAATTTTTAGCATTATCAAAATTATCTTTATAATTTTGTCCCACTATTTTAATATTTTCTTTTTTACTTAAATCCATTAAATACTTGTGTTCCTTTTTGCATGGAATACACCATGATGCCCAAATATTTAATAAATAATATTCACTTCCAATAAAAATTTGATCTGAATTTATTTTGTTCTTTGAAAAAAACTCTTTCCCGTTAAAATTTGGAACTTTAATTTTAGATTTTATTTCAGGAGTATAAACACTTGGATTTTGTAAACCTTTATAAAAAACAATAAAAACAATTGAGAAAATAATAATTAAAAATATAGGAAAAATTTTGGTTTTCATATTTTTTTTCTAATTAAAGACAAAGAACCACTAAAACATAATAAAAATGTAGAGATCCAAATCCAAATCATAAATGGTTTTACTTGATAGCGAATATTAAAATAATCTTGATTTTGAACATAATTCATTGTCATAAATTTATCGGTAAATATATTTGTTTTTATATCTGCTTCACTAGTTACAATATTTGGTTGATTGTATATTCTTAGTTCAGGTTGCATTACTTCAGTTATTCCATTTTGATCCTCAACAACAAACTTTCCTTTTATGGCTTTAAAATTTTGTTTATTTTCTTGCTCAATGCTCTCAAAATTAATTTTCAAATTTTGATCTTGGTAAGTTTCATTAATCTTTAAGTTTGTAATAACTTCAGACGAAAAAATATTATTAAATAAAATACTTAGTATTAAAATGCTAAAACTAAAATGCGCTATAATTTGAGATAGGTTTCTATATTTTCTATGAAAAAAATCTCTAAGTGTAATAAAAAATAAATAAAAAGCTGCTGTAATTAAAATCGTATTATATAGAAAATTAATATCTAAATTTCTTATTATCAATATTGATAAAATTAATGAAATAATAAAAAATAAAATTATATAAATTTTGTCTTCAACATCTGATTTAATCCACTTTAATTTTGGACCTATCGCCATTGCCAACATAAAAGGAATTAAAAAAGGTAGTATCAATTTGTTAAAGAATGGCGGACCTACAGATATTTTTTCAGATGAAATTACCTCTAAAAATATTGGATAAATTGTGCCAATTAAAACAACAGATAAAAAGTACATCATAAACCAATTATTAACTAAAATTGATGTTTCCTTGCTCAATAAATAGAAAGTTTTGGTATTGTTGTTATCGCTTT